>JAWXCP010000013.1:0-3527 GCA_034408685.1 Hyphomicrobium aestuarii
CCGGCAATGGCTGCGCCCGGCTATTTTCCGCCGGCGGCAGGCCGCCTTTGCATCGCGAAACAAAATAGCCGGCCTTCGCCATCCTCCGCTGTGCTTCGGCCGCTCGGTACCCTCGCCGGTGCAGGTCCGTTCCGCCCGCCGTCTTTCGTCGCCATGAAGGCCGCGATGGTCGCGGTCGATCCGACGAAGGAAGCACCCCATGACCACCGAATATGACGATACCGGCTTTGAACCGCCCCACGCCTCATCCCCGACCGATCATGTCCTTTCCGAACTCCAGCTCTACGGCTTCCGCCCCTTCCAGGATGAACCCGATCCAAGGCCACTTCCCGAAGGCAACATCGTCGCTGGCGCCATCGCCGACATCTTCGACGCCCTGATCGTGAGCTTTAACGACACACGACTCGAAACCGACCTCGACGAACTGCTCTGGTCGACCGTCAATCTCTTCCACCGCGCCACCGCCCGGATCGAGCGCGAGTTGGACGACAACGAGCAAGGCCAGCGCCGCGGCCAGCGTGAACAGGATGGCTCCGAGGTCAAGTCCGTCGAACTGGAGCGCCTCATCGCCGAGGGGATGACACTTATCGAACGCCGCGATGCCTTTGAGCTGATGCGTGATCAAGCCGCCGAACACTTTGAACGTCACACTCATTCATCCTGGCGACCTCGCTCAGGGTCGATGGTCAACCATCGCAACCTGACCTCGGCGATGATCGACAGCCGTGATTACCTTGCCGCCAAACGTCGGAATGAGACCGAGGTGATGCTCCCCGCAGGCCCCAAGATTGCCTTCACGGGCGGCCTCGATTGTAACGATCACCGCCTGATCTGGGCCAAGCTCGATCAGGTACATGCCAAACATCCCGACATGGTATTGCTGCACGGCGGATCGCCAAAGGGTGCTGAACTCATTGCCGCGAAATGGGCCGACACCCGCAAGGTGGCTCAGGTCGCCTTCAAGCCAGACTGGACGAAACACGCCAAGGCCGCGCCGTTCAAGCGCAATGACGCGATGCTCAACGTCCTGCCGATCGGAGTCATCGTATTTCCGGGCAGCGGCATCCAGGAAAACCTTGGCGACAAGGCTCGCAAGCTCGGCATCCCGGTCTGGAAATTCGGGAACGGCGGCGCGTGAGCGCCGCCCCTTCTCACATGATGGTGCGGCAGCCCGGCTTTCAACTATCTGCACTCAGCGGCACCGAAATTCAGTTCGGGTTTCCCGTCACCGCGATTTTCGCCGCACGGGCATAATGCTCCAGTTCGACATCGCTTTCGATCAAGTCGTCTAGAAGCGTCTTCATATCGCTTTGATCCGACGATGATTGAAAGGGGCCTGGCTGGCGTTCGATCACCAGAACGGCAATGGCCAGCGCCTTCTTCACCAGATGCAGATCTCTCAATATGATTTCAGCCACAACCTCGTCACTCCGCAAAACTGACAATGATCGTCAGTATGTCTTCCGTTTATTACACGACATAGACCATGACCATTGAAAGCAGCCACGAAAATGCACTGCATCTTTTGATGTCTCAGCTCCGATCCGAAACGGAGCACCACCCCCGCTTCCATTACCGCTATTCCTTGGTCCAGCCGATGGCCTGTCGCCATCAACCCGTAAAGGGTCGGCTATGCTCGCATGCCGCCGCTCTGGCTTCGCCTGCGCGGTGATTGCAGCCATCGGCCCGACACATCGGGCGCCTGTCGCGCGGGGGATGGTCCCCCGCCTCCCAGACAGGAGCCGGAACAATGTCCTTCAACGATGCACACGCCTTCGCTTTCAGCCTCGCTACAACCCTCATGGTCGCGATTGTCATCTTCCAGGCCGGCGACGGCAGTCTCTCGGTCTGTCCAGCCAGCGAATTCGACGGCGACGACGCCAGCATCGTGCACGAGATAGATCCATTTATCCCGTGAGCGCGAACCATCAACCCAATCGCAACATGGCCATTTCGACAATTGGCGCTCCCACCGCCGATTACTTTCGGCTATACTCGAAGCTGCGCTGTGGTGGTGGTGGAAGGCGCAACCGTCTGACCTGTTTCTCACGGAGGCCACCACCATGATCTTTATCGGCATCCTTCTCAGTATCGCGGCCATCGGCTTTCTCTGTTGGCTGCTCTTCACGCTTGCCGTCTTCGCACTGCCCGCCTTTGCTGGCGTCACCGCAGGCCTGTGGGCCTACCACGGCGGCGCAGGCTGGCTCGGCGGCATCTTTGTCGGCGCACTCTCAGCCGGGCTAACCTTTGGCATCGGGCAATTGCTGCTCGTTTTCGCAAAACCTCTTTGGCTGCGCATCGCTGTGGCGCTCGTCTTCGTCGCACCGGCTGCGCTTGCCGGCTTTCACGCGACCCATGGCATCGTGAAGCACACCATGCCATCTGAGACTTGGCAGACCGTCTTCTCCGTCATTGGTGCAATCGCGATCGGCATCACGGCACTGACGCGGTTGGCGACGATGGCCCCGCCCGAACTGGCCGGACAGAGCGTGGCGCGGGTCTGACACCGTCGAAGCGAGGCGCAATGACCAGAGGCAGATCGACCACACCGTCCCCGACGTCGGAACGGTGCGGACCGGCGCAAAGCGGGCACGGATCATCATCCAGGGATGAGGGCACCCCCGTCCTTAAGCACTGGAAAAAATCAGCGGCTTTCAAGCGGTCTCTACGACGGATGATGGACGATATAGCCATCCGCTGTCGGGAACTGGTGACAGCCTTTGCAAACGAAGGGCAGACTTGCAGGTCAACTCATTGCCTGGATTTCAGCGGTTGCACGAGGGTAGCCAAATTCTCCGTTGATCCGTTCTGCTGGGCCGAGCGCTCCAAAACGGCCTCTTCAATGGGTTGATCTGGCCGAAGGACGGCTTCGCCTCGATCGCCTATGCCGCAATGACGCCTGCCAACTTTCTTCCCCTGCCGGCTGCGCCGTCATTCCTCGCGCAACAAGAAACTTGGCCGTCTGCCATCCTCCGCTGCGCTGCGGTCGCTAGCGATGCCGCGTCGATCGCCTCCGGCCTCTTGATCCCCATCGAGGCCGCAATGGTGCGGGCTCGGAGCAGAAATCAAGGAGAACTATCATGGCCACCATCGGCACCTTCAAAAAGTCCAGCAACAACGAGTTCGCCGGCGAAATCGTCACCCTCTTGGTTCAGGCAAAGGGCGTCCGCATCGTTCCCGAAGCCACACGAACTGGCGAGAACGCCCCCAGCCACCGCGTCTTCGTCGGCCGAGTTGAGATCGGCGCCGCCTGGTCCAAGCGCTCCAACGAGGGCCGCGAGTACCTCGGCCTCAAGCTCGACGATCCGAGCTTCAACGCCCCGATCTTCGCCAACCTCTTCGACGACGAAGAAGGCGAAGCCTACAGCCTCATCTGGTCCCGCCCCAGCCGCCGCGCCGACTGAGGCGCCCCGATGCCCCGCCCGGCTAGTCCGGGCGGGGCCATCGTCGCCAACCGAATCAGTCACGCAGATATTTAACGGAACAAGACAGGCCAAGGCCTTATGGCTGGCTTTTGACCCATAGAA
>JAWXCP010000102.1:0-63568 GCA_034408685.1 Hyphomicrobium aestuarii
GCATCGCCCGCTGGCCGATCGGCTGCGGCCCAGCAAATTATCCGACGTCGTCGGCCAGGACCACGTCGTCGGCCCCGACGGCACGCTGACCCGCTACATCGCCAGCGGGCGCCTGCCGAGCCTGATCCTGTGGGGGCCGCCCGGCTGCGGCAAAACCACCATCGCGCGATTGGTCGCCGAGGCGAGCTGCCTCGAGTTCGAGCAACTGTCGGCGATCTTTTCCGGCGTGCAGGACCTGCGTAAAGCCTTCGAGCGCGCCAAGACCAACCGCATTCGGGGTCGCGGCACGCTATTGTTCATCGATGAGATCCACCGCTTCAACAAAGCCCAGCAGGACAGCTTCCTCCCCCACATGGAGGACGGCACGATCACCCTGGTCGGCGCCACGACCGAGAACCCGAGCTTCGAGCTCAATGCCGCGTTGCTGTCGCGCGCCAGCGTGCTCGTGCTCAATCGCCACGACGAGACCGCGCTCGAAGCGCTGCTCGCCCGCACCGAAGCCGCCGAGGGCCGCCCCATCCCGCTCACTGAGGACGCCCGCGCCACGCTGATCGGTATGGCCGATGGCGACGGCCGCGCGATGATCAACCTCGCCAGCGATGTCTTCGCCGGTGTTGCGCCAGGCCAACCGCTGCTGTCGCGCGAGGCACTCGTCAAGCTCGTCCAGCGCCGCGCGCCGTTCTACGACAAGAGCGCCGACGGGCACTACAACTTGATCAGCGCGCTGCATAAATCCGTACGCGGCTCCGACCCCGACGCCGCGCTCTATTACTTGTGCCGAATGCTGGATGCGGGCGAAGCCCGTCTGTTCCTGGCCCGCCGCCTCGTCCGTATGGCCGTGGAGGACATCGGCCTCGCCGACCCTGATGCGCTCCATCAGGCGCTCGCCGCCAAGGACGCGTTCGAATTCCTCGGCTCGCCCGAAGCGGAATTGGCGCTGGCGCAAGCCACGATTTACCTCGCTACTGCGCCCAAATCGAACGGCGTCTATGTCGCCTACAAGGCCGCCATGCGCGCGGCCAAACAACATGGTAGCCTGATGCCACCCAAGCACATCCTCAACGCGCCAACCTCGCTGATGGGCGACCAGGGCTATGGCGACGGCTACCGCTACGACCACGACGAGCCCGACGGCTTCTCTGGCCAGACCTATTTCCCCGATGAAATGGTTGCTGGAAGCGAAAGCGATAAACGCGCTGGCGGTACATCTCGGCCGCAATTCTACGAACCGCGCGAACGTGGTTTTGAGCGCGAGATCACCAAACGCCTCGCCTACTGGCAAGCGCTGCGTGCCAAACGCGGCGGGTGATCGCGCTGGCGTGATCGTTTCAGCGCGGCCGACCGTTTAAGGATGTCGATCTAAGGGGGCCACATGACTGCCGATGCCACCCATCGTGCTCAATCACCACGCACCTACCGTTATCTCGACCTCGTCATGGTCGCGTTCGTCGTTGTGCTGGTGTGCGCCAACCTGATCGGGCCAGCCAAAGCCGCTGTTATCGAGTTGCCGTGGTACGGCCCGTTTGTTTTTGGGGCCGGCGTTCTGTTCTTTCCCATCAGCTACGTGTTCGGTGACATCCTGACCGAGGTCTACGGCTACTCTCGCGCGCGCCGTGTGATCTGGGCCGGTTTTGCCGCGCTGATCTTTGCCGCAATCATGGCCGCCGTGGTCGTCGCGCTGCCGCCTGCGCCGACGTGGCCGAACCAGAAAGCCTACGAGATCGCGTTCGGCAACACGTGGCGCATCGCCATCGCCTCGATGGTCGCCTATGCCGTCGGCGAGTTCGTCAACTCGTATGTGCTGGCGCGGATGAAGGTCGCGACCGAGGGCCGCCACATGTCGGGCCGCTTTGTCGCCTCGACGTTTGCCGGTGAGGCCGTCGACAGCGCCATCTTCTATCCGCTGGCCTTCTACAATTCAGGCCTGATGCCAAACGAACTCGTGTTCGTACTGATGTGGTCGCAGTTCGGGCTGAAGACGCTGGTCGAGATCGTGATGCTACCCGCGACCGTGCGCATCGTTGCGTTCCTGAAGCGCGCCGAGGGTGAGGACTATTTCGACCGCGGGACGGATTTCACCCCGTTCAAGGTTTGACGCTCAATCGGGAAGCAGTGGGTTCGATGACGGCGTCGTTGTTTAACGGGCCTGCGAAGAGGCGGCGCACGTGTTGCTGCTGACCGTTCTTTGAAGTAGGTTCGTCGAGGTTCGGCGAAGGAGAATTATGATGGCAATCCAGTTGCTTGAAGCGCAAGCGCGGTGGATTGAGGCCAGAGTAGCCGATGGTACGTTCGCTTCTGTTGACGCGGCGCTGGCTGAGATGATCGAAGAGCGTATGGCGTTAGAGGCTGGGGATATGGGGTGGGCCGCTAGCTCGGTCGACGAAGCGCGGGCCGATGTGGCGGCTGGACGGGTGCTGTCCTTGGATGAGCACCTACAACGCAACGCGGTGCGGCTGGCCGAGCTTTATGGGCAATGACCCGAATTGTCGTCACGGTCTCGGCTGACGCGGATATCGACGCTATCATCGCCCATATGGCCGCCGTCGCGGGTCTTCCAACGGCTCAAAAATACCTCGGCCTGATCGAAAAAGTCTATGAAAGGTTGGCGGCGTTTCCAGGCTCCGGTCCGCCGCGACCAACACTTGGGCCACTGGCTCGGATTGCGGTCATTTCCCCGTACGTACTGATTTACGATTGGGACAGTGCCGCCAATACCGCCACTATCCTAAGAGTGGTGCATGGTCGCCGTCGCATCACACGCAAGCTTGCGCGCGGCTGAACCGCCAATTGAAAAAAACGCAAGCGGCATTTGTCATCCACTCCCTGCCTGATACGTCTGGCTGCACCGCTCAAAGCCCCCGCTGCCACACGTCCCAACCCTTCGCTCGCAGTTCGCACGCTGGACACGAGCCGCAGCCATAGCCCCAGGCTTGGCGCTGCGAGCGGTCACCCAGGTAGCAAGTGTGTGTGTGTTCTACGATCAGGTCGACCAGAGCGGGGCCACCCAACGTCTCAGCCATCGCCCAGGTGCCGACCTTGTCGACATACATCAATGGCGTTTCGATTGTGATCGTGCGGTCCATGCCGAGCGAGATCGCGCGCGCTAACGTTTGCAGGGTGTCGTTGCGGCAATCAGGATAACCGGAATAGTCCGTCTCGCACATGCCGCCGACCAGAACGCCGATACTGCGGCGGTAGGCGATTGCGGCCGCATAGGTCAAGAACAGTAGGTTGCGTCCGGGTACGAACGTCGACGGCAGACCGGCCTCAGTCATTTTGATTTCGGCGTCGCGGGTCAGCGCTGTGTCGCTGATGCGAGCAAGTTCGGGCAACGCGACCATGTGATCCTCGCCGAGACGCGCGTGCCAATCTGCTCGCAACGCGGCCACTCGTTCACGAACGATTGGACGGACAGCCAGTTCTACCCGGTGTCGCTGGCCGTAGTCGAAGCCAACGGTCTCGACGCGGGCGTAGCGATCCAGCGCCCAGGCGAGGCAGACGGCTGAATCCTGTCCGCCTGACAACAGCACGAGGGCAGCGCTGCCGGGCATGGCGGAAACGGGCGTGGCAGGTGCATCGTTCGACATTTGGGATTGTCTCCTGGACGACGCAGCTCATCGGGTGGTCGGCGCGTCATTGGGCGCTTGGCGCGGTGGGCCCACGTACCTTATTGCGCCAGCGGTTGGACGCGCTACAAGCCGCAACGTGAATACAGTTGACGTTCCAACGTCATTCCGTCCGCGCTTAGGAGCTGCCCCCATGACCGCCATCATCGACATCGTCGGCCGCCAGATCTTCGACAGCCGCGGTAACCCGACAGTCGAGGTCGATGTTCATCTCGAAGATGGCTCCATGGGCCGCGCTGCGGTGCCGTCGGGCGCATCGACCGGCGCGCATGAAGCTGTCGAACTGCGCGATGGCGATACCGGCCTTTACATGGGCAAGGGCGTGCTCAAGGCCGTCGAATCCGTCAATCACGAGATCTTCAACGCGCTTTCCGGCCTCGACGCCGAAGACCAGCGCGGCATCGACGCGGCCCTGATCGCGCTCGATGGAACGCCGAACAAGGCGCGTCTCGGCGCCAACGCGATCCTTGGCGTGTCGCTGGCGGTCGCCAAGGCCGCAGCCGATGCGTCGGCTTTGCCACTCTACCGCTACGTCGGCGGGACGAGCGCGCATCTCTTGCCGGTGCCGATGATGAACATCATCAACGGCGGGGCACACGCCGACAACCCGATCGACATCCAGGAATTCATGATCATGCCGGTCGGTGCCGAGAGTATCGCCGATGCGGTGCGGATTGGCGCCGAAATCTTCCACACCCTCAAGAAAGCGCTGAAGGACGCTGGCCACAACACCAACGTCGGCGACGAGGGCGGCTTTGCACCCAACCTCAAGTCGGCGGATGATGCGCTCGCCTTTATCGTCAAGTCGATCGAAAAGGCTGGCTATAAGCCCGGCGACGACGTCGTGCTGGCGCTTGATTGCGCGGCAACCGAGTTCTGCCACAAGGGCGTCTACAAGCTCGAAGGCGAGGGGCGCTCTCTCGAGAGCGCCGAGATGGCTGCCTACCTCGAAGACCTATGCAACCGCTACCCGATCGTGTCGATCGAGGACGGCATGTCGGAGGACGACTGGGCAGGGTGGAAAATCCTGACCGAGCGCCTCGGCAACCGCGTGCAACTCGTCGGCGACGACCTGTTCGTGACCAACACCACCCGCCTGAAACAGGGCATCGACACTGGCACGGCCAATTCGATCCTGGTCAAGGTCAACCAGATCGGCACGTTGACCGAGACGCTCGACGCGGTCTCGATGGCGCAGCGGGCGGGCTACACCGCCGTAATGAGCCACCGTTCCGGCGAGACCGAGGACGCGACCATCGCCGACCTCGCGGTTGCGACCAACTGCGGGCAAATCAAAACCGGCAGCCTGTGCCGCTCCGACCGTTTGGCGAAGTACAACCAGTTGATCCGCATCGAGGAAGAACTGGAGACCGCCGCGCGCTATGCCGGACGCAGCGCGCTCAAGGCGTCTAAAACGTCTTGAATAGAGCAGGTGGTGGCCGCTGGTTGGCGGTGACCCTTTGGGCTATGCTTGCTGGATGACGATCCAACAGAAAATCAAAATGACGGCTGCACAGTTCCGCGATTGGGCGGTGGAGCAACCGCGCCGTTACGAGCTCGTTGACGGGGAGCCGATCGCGATGGCGCCAGAGCGTGCACTGCATAATAGGGTGAAGGGTCTGATTTTCCGAGTTTTTCTACAAATCGTTGAGCGTGATGGTCTCGCCTGCGAAGTGTTCACCGACGGCATGTCGGTTGAGGTGCCACCGGTGGGGTTAGAGGGCTGGCGCAACTACGAACCCGACGTCTCCGTGCAGTGTGGCGTCGTGCAGGACCTGAATTCCATGGTCTTGCCAGCGCCGCTGATCGTGGTTGAGATGTCGTCGCCGTCCTCGCGCCGTCTCGATGCGGGCTCAAAGCTGACGGGCTACACGCGGGTGGCCAGCATCATCCACTACATCGTGGTGCTGCCGGACGACCGGCAAGTCATCCACCATCGTCGGCAAGGCGACGGCTTTCATACCACTGTCCATGACGCATCAGCCCACCTGCTGCTCGATCCTCCGGGGATGACGGTTGACGTCGGCTCGTTCTGGCCGCCAGTGCAACCAGAGCCTGCAACCTGAGCCTGCAACCTGAGCCTGCAACCTTAGCCTGCCTCGCGGGCCGAGCTGCGACGTCGGCTTAGTTCAACCGGTACTCCGCACCAACGAGGCGCAATTCTGCCGGGCGAACAAGCTGCGTCGACGCGACTGTGATTTTGAACAACGGTCCGTCCAAGGATGCTTTCCAGAAATCGAGAAAGCCGATCAGTTTTGGAAACTTTGGCGCCATGTCGTAGTCCTGCCAGACGTAGGACTGAAGGAGTGCTGGGTGATCGGGCAAGCGGTAGAGGATTTCCGCCGTCGTGAGGCTGTAGCCCTGCAGTTGGGCGAGGAAATCGGACGACGGGGAATGGGATGACCGTGATCGGGATGGCGGGTGCGGCATCTGTAACCTTTCGCGCTCGGGATGCGGCGACTCGTGGTCGCCGTGCTTTGATGCTACGGCGTGTCGCGCGAAAAATTCAAGATAAGTCTTTGATTGCAATTGCTTAGCAGCAGGCCTTGGTTGCTGCTGCTAAGCAATTGCGGCAGGTGGTCAAGTTTGTATGCCGCCGGTCTCAGCGAGCAGCTCTTATTAGCGAGCCGACGGTATCCGCTGGCCGCCCGACTTTGTTTCCCAGGGTTGAACCGCAAAACAAGCCAGTTTCTCACGCCTTGGGGATCAGCTTTGCCACCGTCTGCTCGTTGGGATTTGAACTTTCCGATAGGCCCGCGATTACGCCCGCCCGGTCTGCGGCTGGCCTGTTCTGGCTCATCTTCCGCTTCCCCTCCAGCCGGGTGATGGCAAGGCGGACACCGACGATGCCCTTGAGTTGCGCGGCCATGTAGTCCGCCGGTGCATCCAAGACGGACCACGGAGCGGCGCGTTTCGTCTCGTGCAAGTTTGTCAGACGGTCGACGATGTCATGCAACCTGTCGCGGTCGTCGAAGAACTCGATTGGTCCGTAGGCGTGGACCGCGACGTAGTTCCACGTCGGGACGACTTTTCCAGTCTCGCGTTTCGTCGCGTACCACGACGGTGTGATGTAGGCGTCATCGCCCATGAATATGGCCATGGCTTCTCCAATCGGTTGCTGTTGCCATTGCGGGTTGGCCCGCGCGACGTGCGCATAGAGCGTGCCCCATTCTCCCTCTTGGTCGTCGAGAAACATCGGCAAGGGCGATGCCATCAGCCCGTCGGATGATGTCGTAACGAGGCTAGCCAGCCGGACGCTCCTGATCGCGTCGTGAAGGCTGGCGCGGTCGTCGTCGCGAAACGCTGGCGGGATATACATCGGCCATCCTCCGAAAATCGTTATGTGAGAGCGAGTGCTTGAACCAAAACGTACTCAGGCGAGCCGGGGCGTCAAGTCGCTGGAACTTGCCCAGTCCAATCTAGCTCCGCTGCTTAGCTTGAAATTAACCGTAGGGGGCGCACCTTTGACGCCTGTTCTGCGTCCCCTGTTCCAGAGTTGGTGAAATCAAGGCGTTGGTCATGCGTAGTAACGAAGGCGGCCTCGCGCCGCAGCGCCGCCCGTTGTGCGGCGTGTCGATCCCGGCTGTCCTGTTGGCAGCCGGACTTGCCGCCGGTTGCGGCCACACTCAGCAATATGCGTATCCGGGCTCGGCTCCGAGTTCGTACGTCGGGGCTCGCACGGTCGCAGCCGCTACGCCGGTCGAGACGGTCGAGGTCGAAAACGACGGCATGCCGGTGCAAGCTGCACCGCGGGCCGGTATCCGCCAGGTCCCAGACGACCCACGCGAGCCGTGGAGCCGCAACTATGGTGGAGCGGCCTCGCCGCCGGTCCGCCGGGCCGATGGTGGCGCTTCGAGGCCGACCGCGAATGCGGCGGGCTCCGTTGCGGCGGGCTCCGCTGTACCGGGTGGCGTCGTCAACGGCTATCCGGTTCCGGTGGACTATCCGCCGGTTGGCGGCACGTATCGGCCGGTTGCCTGGGTGCAGCCGCGTTGATTGGCAAACAATGACGACCGGGCCCATAGGCATCTGCTTGTGGGTCCGGTCGAATTGGCCGGGTCCTCAGACAGCGCAATGAGTGTCACCGGATGGCATGGACGCGTGTCTTGCAAATCTCGACGCGGTAGCTTGACCGTGGCACGCCTGTGAGGCCTCGGACCGAAAGTTGCCATGCCCCCTGTTTCGCCCGCGACTGCTGCGATCTCGGTCCGCCGTCTGGTCGACCTGCCGGTGGCCGGTGGCGCTGGGTTCGGTGGCACCGTGTCCGCTGGTCCCGTGTCCGCTGGCACCGTGTCCGGTGATCTCGTATCCAGCGCAGCCGAATTGGCAATCGAGCGCATTTTTTTCGAGGCCGCAGGTGTCCGCACGTTTGCCACTGAAACCGAGCGCGCGGAGTTTCGGGAGCGCTGGCTCGGCCGCTATCTGACGCACGACCGCGCGCTGACGCACGTCGCAATCGTCGACCCAGCACAGCACGGCGAAGTCTCCGGCAGCCCGGACATCCTCGGTTATGTCGTCGGCAGCCACGACGATCCGGCACGCACGCTGCGGTTCGCCGACATCCCGTATTTCGTAGACCTCGCTGCCGTCACCGCGCGCTACCCCGCCCACCTCCACATCAACTTGACGGAATCCGCGCGCAACCACGGCGTCGGCGGAATCCTCATTGAGGCCTTCGTCGGCGACGTCGCGGCTGCCGGTTTGCCGGGCGTCCATGTCGTGACCGGCGCACGGTCTCGCAATGTCGGGTTTTATAACCGCCTCGGCTTTCTCGAGCGCGCCACGGCGACGTTCAACGACAACCCAGTCGTACTGCTGGGCCGTGACGTGTGATCGCGCGCTGGCGACCCGACGCGCCCGAATGGCCGAATTCATCCTGCCCGCGACGACCCGCTGCGGACGGCGTCCTCGTCGAGCCCGGGAGCTGCCAGCGCGATGAACCGGTAGGCGAAATCGCGCAGGAACCGGTCGCGGCGGATCGCGATCAGTGAGACGTTCTCATCAAACAGGTGGCTGGCGTCGATGAAGGCAAGCCGGGTGTCGCGTGACGCATCGTAGGCGATTGCCGTGATCACCCCGATGCCAAGCCCAAGTTCCACATAAGTTTTGATCACGTCGCTATCGAGCGCCGACAGCACCACGTCGGGATCGAGCCCCGCCTTGGCGAAGGTCTGGTCGATGCCGCGCCGTCCGGTAAAGGCAGCATCGTATGTGATCAGCGGATGAGCGGCGATCGCTTCAAGTGTCAGCTTGTGTGAGGCCGCGCTCGTCGCCAGTTCATGGCCGGTCGGCACGATCACGCCGTGGCTCCAGCGCAAGAACGGGAACGTCGCCAACTGTGGTTCTGCCCCGAGCGTCTCGGTCGCCATGCCGATATCGGCTTCGCCCTCGACAAGGCGGGCGGCGATTTCGGTCGGGTTGCCCTGCGTCAGGATCAGCCGCACTTTTGGGAATTGCGCACGAAATTTCGCGACGATCGGCGGCAGCACATAGCGGGCCTGGGTGTGTGTCGTTGCGATCCTGAGTTCGCCCTGATCGCGCTGGCTGAACTGCTCGCTGATCCGCTTGATGTTGCGGGCATCGATCAGCATCCGCTCGACGATGCCGATCAGCTCGCGCCCTGGCTCTGTCAAGCCCAGCAGGCGCTTGCCTTTACGCTCGAACAGCGTGACGCCGAGCTCGAGCTCAAGGTCTTTGATATGTTTCGATACGCCCGACTGCGACGTATTCAGGGCGTTCGCGACCTCGGTCAGGTTGAAGTTATGCTTGACCGTCTCGCCGAGAATCCGCAGCTGCTGGAAGTTCATGTCTTCGTGCCGGGTTATGCGCCGCGCACGTTACCGCGGCCAGTGGGGCTGGTACCAACCTCTACCAGTCACCGCCACAGATCACGAGCACTTCCCGCTGACACCCAACCGGCACTACTCGCGGTAATCCTGCAGACGCGTCGTGCGCAAGCCCGGCAGACCGTGCTTGTCGATCGAACGCTGCCAGGACAGGAACTCGTCCACCGTCAGCGTATATCGTTCACACGCCTCGTCGATCGAAAGCAGCCCACCGCGCACGGCGGCAACCACTTCGGCCTTACGGCGGATGACCCAACGCTTGGTATCTCGCGGTGGCAGGTCGGCAACCGTCAATGGGCTTCCATCTGGCCCAATGACGTAGCGCGCCCGCGCTCTCAACTGTTGATCGGTCATGTTACTCATTACTCGCTACTGACCACGCCTCACACTAACTCAACGAGCCTTAAGCCGTAACTAAGCGGGGATGTAGAAATGGTTTAAACCACTGCTTTGACGAATGTTTTTCGTGCGATTAGGGTTTATGTCAATGCCAAAATAGTACATTCGGCAGGACGACTGGCGAAGTCTTGTTCTTGAAACCAGCGGTAAACCGATCTTTAATGCGGACGGAACCTACCACGAGTGTTCCGTCTCAGACATTTGCCGCCCCCAGCGGCGAGGTTTGGAGCAAATGTCTGAGACATGAGGAACACTAGCAAGCTCTTGTTTCTAGTGTTGCTTTTGTATCTGACGTTTGGTTGAGACATCAGATGCGGGGACCAAACGTCAGATACGCAACACGAGCGCCCGAATTTTGCTTCTCATAGGCGGTACGCTGCGAGCAACCTGCCGCCGATGCAGTATAACGACTGGCAGCCAAGCGCGGCACAACCCCGCTGCTCGAGATTTAGCCCTGCCGCCAAATTAGCCCTGCCGCCTAAGGAGTTCGATTGACCAACGCTGCAAGCCAGAGCCGCGCCGTAAACGCCGACCGAAGGGTTGTCGTCGCGATGTCGGGTGGCGTCGATAGCTCGGTGGCAGCCGCGCTGCTCGTTCGCCAGGGGTTCGACGTGGTCGGCGTGACGCTCCAACTTTATGACCACGGCGCCGCGACAAGCAAGCCTGGAAGCTGCTGCGCGGGCCAGGACATCCATGACGCGCGCCGGGTCGCGGACACCCTGGGCATCCCGCACTATGTGCTCGATTACGAGAAGCGGTTTGCCGACAGCGTGATCGGTGCTTTCGCCGATAGCTATGTGGCCGGTGAAACGCCGATTCCCTGCGTGACGTGCAACGCGCAGATCAAGTTCAAGGATCTCCTCGACACGGCGACCGAGCTCGGCGCTGTGGCGCTTGCAACGGGCCATTATATTCGCCGCGTCGATGGCCCTGAAGGACCTGAATTGCGCCGCGCTGTCGATGCCGCTCGTGACCAGAGCTACTTCCTGTTCTCGACCACGAGGGCGCAATTGTCACGGCTGTGGTTCCCGGTCGGTGCGATGCCAAAATCCGAGGTGCGCGCATTGGCTCGCGAACTCGGCCTCGCCACGGCGGACAAATCCGACAGCCAGGACATCTGCTTCGTTCCGACGGGCCGCTATAGCGACATCGTCGCCAAGTTGCGACCCGACGCTGTCGAGCCAGGCCCGATCCTCCATGTCGACGGCCGCGAACTCGGCCGCCACGACGGCATCCTACATTTCACCGTTGGTCAGCGGCGCGGACTGCGCATCGCGGCAGCCGAACCGCTTTACGTCGTGCGCATCGAGCCGGAACGACATGCCGTGATTGTCGGCCCGCGTGACGCCTTAGCGACCCGTCGGCTGAAGCTGAGGGGGTTCAACTGGATCGCCGCGCAGACCCTCCCGTTGACGCCGCCAGCCGGCATGGCCGTGCATGCTCGCGTTCGGTCGACGCAGAAGCCGAAGCCGGCCGTGCTGCATGTCTGCGCCGATGGCCGGGTCGAAGTGGCGTTGATCGCTGAAGAATACGGCGTCGCCAGCGGGCAGGCGTGCGTGCTCTATGATGACGACGCGGACGACGCGCGCGTCCTCGGCGGCGGGACGATTTCTGGGTCTGCCGCGTCGGCAATGGTCGAAGCGGCCAACCTGGGCCAAGTTCCGGAAATCCGGGCAGTGGGCTGAGGCACAGGCCAACGCGGCCACGGCCTCGTGGAGGCCGGGCCTCGCAAGCGGACACGGCCTTGACAGGCGGCATTCGAAATTTCTATGTGTTCGCTCTGGCTGCGGAAGTGGCCCGATAGTGGCGGGATAGCTCAGCTGGTTAGAGCGGCGGAATCATAATCCGTAGGTCCCCAGTTCAAGTCTGGGTCTCGCTACCAATCTTTTCAACGACTTAAGGCGTTCGTCCCTAAACTGCGCGTTACTTTCGCACTTGCCTCGACAAATCGAGTTTCAGCCGCTTCGCGCCGCTTCGATTGCCGCTACATCGATTTTTTTCATACCCATCATGGCCGCAAAGACGCGTTGCGAAGCGGGGCCCCCACTTGCCAGCGTGTCGGTCAAAATCGACGGGGTTATCTGCCAGGAGATGCCCCACTTGTCCTTGCACCAGCCACACGCGCTCTCCTGCCCACCATTGCCGACAATAGCGTCCCAATAGCGGTCGGTTTCGTCCTGGTCGCTTGTTGCTATCTGGAACGAAAACGCTTCGTTGTGTTTGAACACCGGGCCGCCGTTGAGCCCCAGGCAGGCTACTCCAGCAACGGTGAACTCCACGGTGAGTACCTGGCCCTTTTTGCCGCCTGGATAGTCACTGGGCGCGCGGTGCACGGCTTTGACTTCACTGTCGGGGAACGTCGCGGCGTAAAACCTCGCGGCGGCTTCAGCGTCGGTATCGTACCAAAGGCAAATCGTGTTTTTGGCCATGGCTTATCCTCGGATTTGCGGAGCACAGCCCAATGCTACACGCACAACCCGGCGCCGTGATATGTCGACCGTCAATAATTTGTCTAAGATCGAAGATAGACGAGCGATCGATAAGGCCGGGTAGGGCCGGGTTGGGCCTTGCCAATCCGAGCGTTCTCGCATAAGTCACGACCGTCAATACACACGTGACCCACTGCGGCCTCCGCCGACAACGCGGAACGTCGCTCCGGTGGGCTATTTCCATTTCGCCAGCACCATCGCGGGCGTCGCGGAAACCAGCCTTCTTACGGGTTGCGGAGGTCAAACCGGAAAAGGCTTCTCAATCAATGACTGCGCCCGCATTTTCTATGCGTCAGCTGCTTGAAGCTGGCGTTCACTTCGGCCACCAGTCTCACCGCTGGAATCCGAAAATGGCTCCGTTCATCTACGGCGCCCGCAACAACATCCACATCATCGACCTGACACAGACCACGCCGATGTTCCATCAGGCGTTGCTCAAGGTCTCCGACACGGTCGCTGGCGGCGGCCGCGTTCTGTTCGTGGCAACCAAACGTGCCGCCTCGGACGCTGTTGCCGAAGCCGCCAAGAAGTCTGCCCAGTATTTCATCAACCACCGCTGGCTCGGCGGTACGTTGACCAACTGGAAGACCATCTCCGGCTCAATCCGCCGCTTGCGCCAGCTCGATGAAATCCTCGCCGACCCTCAAGGGCGGACGAAGAAAGAAATCCTCAACATCCAGCGCGAGCGCGACAAACTCAACCAAGCGTTGGGCGGCATCAAGGACATGGGCGGCACACCCGACCTGCTGTTCATCATCGATACCAACAAGGAATCGATCGCGGTTCTCGAAGCTCGCAAACTCGGTATCCCGATCGTCGCCATCGTCGATACCAACTGCGATCCCGACGGCATTGATTTCCCGGTCCCCGGCAATGACGACGCCGGCCGAGCGATCACGCTGTATTGTGACCTCGTTGCCCGCGCTGCCCTCAATGGTCTAGAGCGCGCGCAGGCCGGATCGGGCGTCGACATCGGCGCCATGGAGGCCCCGCCAGCCGAAGACCTCGGCGCCGCCGTGGCGTTCCGTGGCATCGAGGCAGCCCGCGGTGAGGCCGACGATCTCAAGCGCATCACCGGCATCGTCTTCAAGCTCGAGCAGCGCCTGAACGATGCGGGCGTGTTCCACTTCTGGCAGGTTGCCGATTTGGCTGGCGATCAGCTCATCGCGCTCGACCGCCAGTTGAGGCTCAAAGGCCAGATCCAGAAGGACGATTGGGTCGGTCAGGCGCGCAAGCTGATGGAAGCCAAGGCCGTTTGATGCCAGCATAACGAAAGCGGCGGCGGGTGCGTGTCGACATGCCCCGCCGCAGCGGTTTAGCTTCGACGCAAACCGGTTCGCAGTTACAGCCTCCAAGACTGTCTTGATCACGCAATACGCCAAGCTTAAGCGCAGCGGCGGTATCTGTCATAAACCTTGCGCCAGCGGGCCGGTTTGAGCGCTTTTTTGGGCGCGCACAACCCGAGCCAGCGCCAGCAAACAACGGACCCAACCCATGACGATCTCTGCTGACCTCGTAAAACAGCTGCGCGACAAGACCGGCGCGGGCATGATGGACTGTAAAAAGGCGTTGGCTGCGACCGAGGGCGACATCGAGAACGCCATCGACTGGCTGCGCAAGAAAGGCCTCGCCAAGGCTGGTTCGAAATCCGACCGCATTGCAGCCGAAGGCCTCGTCGGCATCTCGGCCAAGGGCAACCACGGTGTGCTCGTCGAGGTCAACTCCGAGACCGACTTTGTCGCTCGCAACGTCCAGTTCCAGGAGATGGTGCGCTCGATCACATCGATCGCTGGATCGGCCAACGGCGATGTGGCCACACTTCTGGCGGCCACTTACCCGGGTAAGTCGAGCACCGTCGAGGAGCAGGTCAAAGAGATGATCGCGACCATCGGTGAGAACATGAACGTGCGTCGCACGGCTGCGCTCGAAGTCGCCGACGGTTTGGTGACAGCCTACGTCCACAACAAGGCGGCCGACGACCTGGGCCGTATCGGTGTGCTTGTCGCACTCGAGAGCAAGGGCAGCACCGATACGCTCAGCGAGATCGGACGTCAGATCGCCATGCACGTCGCCGCACGAAACCCCGTTGCGCTCGACCTCGCCAGCGTGCCGCAGGATAAAATCGATCGCGAAAAGGCGATCATCATGGACAAGAACCAGGGTAAGCCAGCCCACGTGCTCGAAAAGATCGCAGAAAGCGCGCTGAAGACGTTCGCCAAGGAAAACTGCCTGCTCGAACAGGCGTTCGTGATCGACGAAAGCAAGAGCGTCGCACAAGCGCTCAAAGATGCCGAGAAGGCCGCTGGCGCACCGATCAAGATGACGGCGTTCGTCCGCTATGGCCTCGGCGAGGGCATCGAGAAGCCCAAGGACGATTTCGCTAGCGAAGTTGCCGGCATGGCGAAGACCTGACGAACGGACGCTCATTCCGGCGCATATCGGCGCGGGTCCAGTCGAGGGCCCGTCGCCTGGAAGCCGGGGCAGGCGCTTCAACGCCGTATTAACGCGCGTACCGTAACGTGACAGTTCAGCCCATCTGGGAGAACTGTCCGATGATGACGTTTCGTCTGCTGTCGCGTTTGGCGGTTCGGCCCATGGCAGCCATGGTCCTCTTTAGATTGACGCTGCTGCAGCCCGCCGTGGCCGACGATGCCTACGTGTGCGATGGCGGGCGGCTCTTTTATGCCCATCCTCAGACGCTTTCGAAGCTCAAAGCCGCCAACGTCGACCCCTGCAACGGCCGCGCTCTCGACCCTGCTCGACCGCAGGCCCTGCAGACGCCAGCACGAGCAAACCAGCCAGCGCCGCGTCCCGCGACATCGACTATGGCCCCGGGCAGCCGACCGCCGTCCGACCCGAATTCGCCGCTCTACAGCACGCCTCCGCCCGTCGCGCCACGCTTTCGCGACGCAACGAACGAACGACCAGCTTCGACGTCACGCGCGGCGCTGCCCGAGACCGTCTCGTCCAAGCCGGTGTCCATTGCCTCGGAACATACCAACTTCCGGACAGTGCCAATCCTGAATGCGGCGCCCGGCCAAGCGGCCGTTTACCGGCATACCAGGTAATGCAGCGTACCAAGTGACACGCAGAGCGTTCTGGTACGGCGGTTACCGTTTTCTTCACGAGTTGCCGGTAGTTTTTCCAAAGACCACTCTCGTAAACAAAAGACCTGCAATTGGCGGTGAGACATGCGGCGCTTCGATTTCGCTAACCTGCAAATTCTCGGCACGGTGGCCGCCTTCGGACTGATGACCGGGATCGTGGCGATCTCGTCGGTCGCCGTTGCCCAGACCGCACTGACGCCGCCCGTCGTCGATACAGAAAAATCGGAGGACCGTGCGCCGCCCGAGACGCCAGCGTCGGAGACCCGAGGTTCCGAGACGTCGGCGTCTGAGACATCGGCGTCTGAGACATCGGACAGCGCGCCTGCGGCGGAGAGACCCGCATCGGCCGGTGAGGAGGCAGCTGTCCCAGTTGGTCGGGCTGATCCAGCTGTCGCCACCGGTGCGCCTGTCGCTCCCGCCGGTGCCGGTGAACCAACGGCCTCCTCTGCACCCGCGCCGGCGCCACAACAAGCTGAAGCCGCACCAAACGCGGTTCCAGATCCCGCTACCGCCAAAAAGACCGATACCGACGGGCGAACGATCGTCCGCCTCAATCCGCTTCAGACCGCCCGCCCGGACCGAAACATCGTCGTTTGTGAAGCTGGCTGTGGCGGCACCCGCGTGGTCTATGATGGCGCCAACGGTGGCCCGGTTTCGGAAGCGGCTAGCGCTGTCGCACCGCAAGTCAATGCAAGCTGCCGCGGCGGCTGCTACGCCAGCCCTCCAGGCCACACCTGGGCCGGGTACGACCAATCGCGTGGTGTTACGGTCTCGGTGACGGCCCCCCGCCTGTTGGACGGCGAAGGCCAGTGGATGACGTCGGGGACACCGTCGTCCTCGGCGGCGCCTGGAATATCGATCAAACCTGGCATCATGGCAGCTCCGGCAGCGACACCGCAAACGAAGCCAGCCAAGGTCAAGCGCGACGACTGGATGGCCCGCATCAACCGCGAGCGCGAAGTCGACAAGGCCGCCAAGCCCGCCTCGGCGTCGGAGTAACGCGAGACTGACGACAGCCACTTGACGCCATTGGTGGCCCTGGACACGTGTTCGGGGTCGCTTTCGTTCGGCCCCCCGCGCCAAACAGTGGTGGCCGCTCCTATCCCGCACTATCGGCGGTAGCGCGAATCAGCCGATGCCAAACGCCGGTGATGGCGTGGCGGGTGCTTTGCATGCGGCGATGGCGTGGGACACTGTCGGCAGTTTGCGGGTCAGCCCTCGCCGGGATTGCGCTCGGCGCCTGCACGCATGCGCGATCCGGGCCGCCATCGGAGCATCTGGTCGACTTCGGCGTAACTCAACCGACCGCCAACACGGTCCACGTCTGTCACGCCTATGGCTGTCAGCGCAAAACCAAATTCCGCTTCTCAGACGCCGACCTCGCCGAGATTGGCGCCGTGATGGCCAAAACCCGGGCCGCCGACACCGCCCATGAGGAGCGCCGTGCCGTTGCTTACGCCATTGGCTGGATCGAGCACCGTGTCGGCGCGGCGATCGGCACGAGCAGCGATCGGGCCGGCATGGACTTCACCGCATCCGGCGATCCTGCACAGCAGGATTGCGTCGACGAGAGCACCAACACAACGTCCTATCTGCTGGTCCTGCAAGCTAACGGATTTCTCAAACACCACACGGTTGCGCGGCCGTTTGCCAAGGATCAGCTATGGCGCGGAGTGGCTGGCTGGACTCATTGGACGGCCGTGATCGAAGAGACCGCAGGCGGCCGCCAGCGCTGGGCGGTCGACAGTTGGATTTATGCCAACGGCGAGAACCCGGCCATCGTGGAGGCCGAGAACTGGTACGTGTCCGATCTCGATAGCCTGCCTCAGCAGTTACACTAAGGCATGTTTGCTATTCTTCGAACCGCAAACACACTCTAGCTCTTTGTTTTTGGACGGTTTTTCACGGCGAACCGCTTCACACTTCGCCTAAACCGCTCTAACTGCTAACGTACTGTGGCCGTCTTCAAAGCCTCGGGTCGACGGGATCGCTTTCGAGCGCCAGCACTGCAAACACCGCCTCATGCACGCGCCGCAATGGCTCCCGCGCAACGAAACGGGTCAGCGCTTCTTGCCCGAGGGCGAACTCTCGGACTGCCAAACCCCGTTTGCGGTTGAGCCCCCGCGCGCGAAGCCGGGCCAAGTGCTCAGGGGCGTCGTACTCCGGCCCGTAGATGATCCGCAGATACTCGGGTCCGCGGCATTTGATGGCTGGCTGCACGAGGCCGCGCCCGGTGCTCGCAATGAAGACAAGCGGCTTGACCACCATCCCCTCGCCGCCGGCCGCCACCATCTCCTCCCACCATGCGGACGCCGCCGCGACGCTGGCGGCATCGTCGAGCCTGACGTGGCGATAGCGTGTTGCGATCATGATGCCGCCGTCAATCAACGATGCCTCGGCAATCTGGTGAAGCTCGCTCATGTGCCAGTGGTGGTCCTTATCCGTATGAACGGCACCTTCGCTGGCCAGCAGGTGGAACGGCGCAATGCGGTAATCGTCGATCGACGTCACTGGCCAGCAATAGCGACGGTAGGCTTCGCCATACGCCGTCGTCCGGGCCAGCCGGGCCGCCGTTTTATCGCGCAAGGATGACAGCGATGGATCGCGCGCCGCAGCCTTTTCCAGCGCGGATGTGGCAGCGCGTAGACCGCTGTCGGCCGCCGACCAAGTCGCTGCGTACTGGTCCTGGATGAGCGACTGCGCCTTAGCCGACCACGGCATGATTTCGGCGTCGAGAAGCACCCAGTCGGTGGCCAGCCGCTGCCACGTGTCTGCAGCCGTCAGCGCCGAACGCACGCGGTCGAGAACGGCTTCGGTCGTCGCACCGTCACCGAAGAAGGCCCGCCCGGTGCGGGTATAGACTGCGCCAGTTTCCCCCGTGGCGACCCCGAACCGGGTCCGTGCCACGTCCTGGTCCCGGCACACGACGAGCAGCGCGCGCGACCCCATGTGCTTTTCCTGCGCGACAACGTCCATCACGCCGTCAGCCCGGAAATACGCAAACGCCTCGTCGGGATGCTCGAGCAATCCGTCGCGCAGCGTCGTTGCGGGCGGCGACATGGTTGGCGGTAAATAAATCAGCCATTTCGGATTGATCGCGTAGCGCGCCATGACTTCGAGCGCGGCGGCCGATTGGCCCTCGTCGATGGTAACCGTGCGACCCGACGCGAGCTTGATGATCCGCTTGCCGGTCACCAAAGACAGGTCGAGCAGATCGTCGTCCTGTTGCTGCAGCGTCAGGCCAGCCGCATTTCGCGGCAGAGCAAGCGGCCGGGTCGGCACCACGTAAACCTGCGCGGCAGGCACATCGACCAGCTCCTTTTCCGGCCACCGCAGTGCGGAGAGCTTGCCGCCAAAGCAGCACCCGGTATCGAGGCAGATCGTATTGTTGAGCCATTCGGCTTCGACTACCGGCGTGTGGCCATAGACGATCGTTGTCGCGCCCTGATACTCGGCCGCCCAATTGTAGCGCACCGGCAGACCGAATTCGTCGGTCTCGCCTGTGGTTTCGCCATAGAGGCAGAACTCGCGCACGGCTCCCGAGGAGCGGCCGATCATGTCCGCCTTGATGCCAGCGTGGCAGGCCGCGATCGCTCCACCGTCGAGCCACACATGGCTGACCAGTTGCTTAAGGAAGGTTTTGATCTCGTCGTGGAACGCTGGCGGTTCGCGCCCCATCTGCTCCACCGTCGCGCTGAGGCCGTGGGTGGGCTGGACGTTGCGGCCGTTGAGCCAGCGCTCGAACTTCACGTCATGGTTGCCGGGCACCGCCAGCGCAGTCCCATTGCCAACCATTGCCATCACGATCCGCAGCACGTCGGGGCTGTTGGGGCCTCGGTCGACGAGGTCGCCGAGAAACACGGCCCGGCGCCCTGCGGGTGGGGAAACCTCGCAGGTCCGCACGCCGCCGCTCTCGCCCCACGTCACGCCGTAGCCGAGCTTGGCGAGCAGTGCCTGCAACTCGTCCGCGCAGCCATGGACATCGCCGATCAGGTCGAACGGACCGGTCTCATGGCGGACGTCGGTCCACAACGGAATGCGCGTGATCCCGACCGCGTCGATCTCGTCGACGGAGCGGTATTCGTAGACATAGCGGAAGCCTTCCTTGTCGAGGGTGTTCACCCCCCGCCGTAGTGCCGCGTGATGATTGCGCACAACATGCGGGCCGAACTGGCGGTCCGGCCGCAGCGCGTTACGGTCGTGGCAGATGTCCTCGCCGGGATTGACGACGATGGCGATCGACAAGGCGTGCCGCCGTTTGGCAATCGCAACGAGATGCGCGCGGTCCTCTTTTCGCACGTTGGTTGCGTCGATGACGGTCAGCCGCCGCCGTTTCAGCCGGGTGTCGGCGATCGCGTGCACCAGCGCGAAGGCATCGCCCGTCGCCTCGAGGCTCGCTTCGTCGTCATCGACCAAGCCACGGCACGCGTCCGACGATACAATCTCGGTCGGCAGAAAATGCTTGCTGGCAAACGTCGACTTGCCCGATCCCGAGGCGCCGATCAGCACAACCAGCGCGAAGTCTGGGATCGTGATTGTCGTCTGCAGCTTGCCTGCGCGGCGCGGCTTGCGTTTGGCAGCACCGGCGCGGTTGCGGGTTTCCGGCTCCGTGTTTGCCGCGCTGCCTGCAATAGGCAGGGCCGTCGGCTGGCCGTCAGCTGTGTCGCTCATGGCGTCGCCCCGCGATCGAACACGGCCATTTGCGACGGCGCGCCGAGGTCTGGATCTTCGTCGCCGAGTGGCTCGATCCGCAAGCCGTAGCCGAACCGGGCAGCAACGCTGCTTGTCCAGGCCGCGAACTCGGCCCGCGTCCACTCGAAGCGGTGGTCGGCGTGGCGAAACTTGCCGGCCGGCAGTGTTGTAAACTTGACGTTGTAGTCGCGGTTGGGTGTCGTCATCACCACAAGTTGGGGCCGTGCCTTTTCGAAGATCACCCGCTCGACGTGGGCGAGCCGCTCCGGCTCGACGTGCTCGATCACCTCGACGAGTGCGGCCGCGTCGTACCCCACCAGCCGGGCATCGTGGTAGGTCAGCGCGCCTTGCAGCAGCTTGATGCGCGCGCGTTGTGCCTCTGGCAGCTGATCGAGCCGAAGCCGCCGTGCGGCGATTTCCAAATCGCGGTAGCCAATGTCGACGCCGACAATCTCGGTGAACTGACGGCCCGCCATCAACCGCTTGAGCAGCTTGCCACTGCCGCATCCAAGGTCGAGAATACGGCGCGCACCGGATGCCGCGATGATGTCGAACACGGCAGATAACCGCCGCTCGTGTAGCCCCAATGGCGCTTCGAGCTTGGTTTCCGCCGCAGCCTTGGGCGCCTCCGTGATCCCGTCCTCGTCGACCGGCCGGGGCGATCCGGTCGACCCGGTGATCACAGGATCGAAGGCCGACCCGGCCGCCGCATCAGCTCCCCCGTTTTGATCCCCCGCGATCCCATCCACCATTGCCGCACCACCGACGGCGTCCACCGCCGTATCGTCGGACAGCGCCACCAGCCGCTCGATCGCCGCTGTCGCCAACGATCGTTTGCGATGCATGTAGCGGCGCGCGATCACTTCGCGCAGGGGGTGGTTGGGCACCCACGTCCCGCCTTTGTCGAGCAATTTGTCGATCTCATCGGCCCCGAGGAAATAATGCTTCTTGAGGTCGAGAACCGGGATCAGCACATAAAGGTGGGAGAGTAAGTCTGCGAGGCGCACGCAGCCGTCCAGCCGCAACGTCACGTACGGGCTGTTACCCCACTGCGGCCACGCCGGATCGAGCGGGATCGGCTCGATGGTGACCTCGTACCCGAGCGGCTCGAACAGGTCGCGCACGAGTTTTGTCCCGCCGCCACCGCGCGCCGGGAGTGGCGTCACTAAGGCCAGCAACGGTATGGCGGTGCCAGCGAGTTCCGGCCGGTCTTTGCAGCGTCCGCCAAGCGCGGTTCGCAGCCCTTGAGCGATGGCAACCGAAAGAAATGAGGACGCCGCATACGGCCGATCATTGACGTACTGCTCGAGCGGACCGGTCGCCGCCGCGCCCTTGCCAGCCTCCGCGCCCGGTTTGCCACGGATCAGTGCGATGGGGTCGACGTCGAGGACGAGGGCAAACGTGCAGCGCTCGTCAGTGGCCTCGGTGTAGATCATATGCGCCGTGCCAAACGGCAGTACATGTTCGTGTGCACGCCCTGGGTTCTTATGCAGCAGGTAACCGAGGTCCGTGGCCGGGCGATGGGTGGTCGTGATTTCAAGATACATGGGCGGTCATAAACACCAGCCTACGCGATTTGGAAAGCGCGCCGCTTGCCAAGCGCTTTTTGGAGATATCCGTCCTGGCAGGCCAGCCGCGCCTCAGGCCTGCGGCTTCAACCTCGGGATGAACACCTGTGGTAACCCGATTTCATAGCTGTGCTGCCCGTCCGAACCGGTGGCCGAGCCTGCTGTGTCGGGGAACGAGACGACGACCCGCGTACCTTTACCGGGCGGTGACGTGATATCGATTTTTCCATCGTGCAGATCGACGAGGCTCTTGACGATCGACAGCCCCAGCCCCGCGCCGCGATGGCTGGACCCATGGGCCTGGCTCTCGAACCGTTCAAACACGCGTTTAATGTGGTCCTCCGGGATGCCGATCCCGTGGTCCTCGACGGCAAAGTTCATCACACCCGGCTCGCGCCATGCCGAAATGAGGATCGAGTCGCCGACGCGCGAGAAGCCGACCGCATTCGAAATCAGATTGTACAGGACCTGGCGCACGCGCGCCTCGTCGGCAACAAACGTGGTGGCGTCCTGTGAGAGGCCGATGTCGATCGTCAACTTCCCACGGATCGCCCGGTCACGAACGCCTTCGATGGCATCGTCGATGACGCGTGCGGCCGAAACCGGTCCGAGCTTGAGTTCCATCGCGCCCGCATCGATCGTCGCCAGATCGAGAATATTGTCGACAAGCGCCAGCAGCGCCTTCGACGACGACGTGATGTCGGCCAGATATTCCCGCTGTTTTGGATTGAGCGAGCCGATCAACGGGCTCGACAGCATATCGTTGAAGCCGATGATCGTCGTCAGCGGCGTGCGCAGCTCGTAGGACACGTGGCTGATAAAGCGGTTTTTGAGTTCGCTCGTGGCTTCGAGGCTCTGGTTCTTCTCAACCAGCAAACGTTCATACCGTTTGCTGTCGGTAACGTCGGTGAATGTCAGCAGCGTGGCTCCATCGGGCAACGGCAGGGCGCCGTAGGCAATCAAGCTCTGATCGGTCCGCGTCATAGTTCCAGTGAGGGCCTCGCGCGTTTCGGCAAACCCCGTCACGATGCCCTTCAGCGTGTCCCAGACGTCGCGGTCGCTAAACAAGGTCTCCGAGCGGCTGATGACGTCGGCGATGTGCGCCTTCGTCTCCGCCAGTGTTTCCGGCAGCTGCCAGATGCGAGCGAACGCGGCGTTGTTGAACTTCAACTTGCCGTCGGTGCCGAACACGGCAACGCCTTCGGTCAGGCTGTCGAGGGTCTCGCGTTGCGTCGTCAGCTGCTGGTTGAAGCGGCTTTCGAGCTCCAACTTTTGTGTCTGGTCGGCGTAGAGATACGTGATCCCACCGTCGTCGCGGGTCTCGGCCAGCACTTGCAGCGTGCGGCCATCGGGCAAATGCCAGAGTTCCTCAGCGCATGGGCTTGACCGCATGGCCGACAAAAACCGACCGCGCCAGTCGCGATAGTTGGTGGTCTCGGGCAACCGTCCGCCGTCGCGCAGACGGTCGAGCACGGTCGTCTCACTTGGCCCGGTCTTCAAAAAAGCCGGATCGAGCGCCCATAGCTTGGCATAGGCCTCGTTGAAGTAGGACAGGCGCCGATCGGCGCCAAAAATCGCAACCGCCGTCGCCACCTTGTCGAGCGTCCGTTCATAGGCCGCGCTGCGCCGGTCAAGTTCGCCTTGAGCTTCTTCCACCGCTGTCACATCAAGCGCAACCGCTGCTTGATACCTCGGCATCGGTAGCACCACGAGTTCGTGCGGCTTGCGCTCGCCACGCAACAGCAATTCCGCGCGTTCCCGGTACACGTCGCCGCGTTGAACCAGCCTCTCGACGGCCTGGCGCTGGCGCATTTCGAGTAACTCGATCTGCCTCTCGGAGACTTCGGCTGGCGACTTGGCATCGACAGCGGTGCAGTAGGCGCGGTTGACCCATGTCAGGCGGCCTTCGGGACCACGGAACCAGACGGGGCTCGGCAGGCTGTCGATCAGCGCACGGCAGGCGTCGTTGTCATCGCGCAAACGCTGATGCTGGTCGATAACGCGGGCAAGGTCGCGCTTGTAGCCGACGACATCGCGCAGGCGCAGAACGGCGCGCCCGCCGGCCGTTCGACCTTCCGCTTCGAGGTGGCCGCCAGCTCGGGTCTTGACGATCATATTAAAGGCACGGCCCTGATCGAACAGCGCGTCGAGGCCAGCCTTGAGGTCGGAGGCCGCAGCCGGCTCGAGCCATTTGCCGAAGCGGAGCAAATCGGGATTGTTGTCTGGCAGGCCCGGCACGCCGGTGAGGGCGTGGCTCATGATCTGCAACTCTTGCCCGGGCTCCCAGTAGATCAGAACCTGCGGCTCGGCTTTGAGGATGCCCTCGATGCTGACAAGCCGCCGCTGCAACCGGGCGTTCTCAGCCCGGACGCCATTGGCTGCACGACGCGTGGTGCGCACGGCATGCAACGCCGTCGCGCCGAGCAGGAGCAGCAACGCGCCAGCCAATCCAAGGGCGGATAACCGCTCGACGGGTGCGTGCTCAATGGCGCGGTCGGCGCTGGAAAATCCAAAGGCGATGACGAGCACCGTCACGATCGAAACGGCGCCGAGCGCGATAAGCTCGCCAGTATGCGGCGTCGCGGACGATCGGGTCGTCTTCAGTGTCGAGGATCGCATCGCTAACCTGGCGCAGGGGTGGTGATCGGCGCTGCTGGACGCGACTAACGGCAGCGCGGATATCTGGAAACGTGAGGGTAACCGAATCGGGCCATTTAGTATGCGCACACCGGCGACAAATCGGCTACCGGCTTGAAAGCACGATTAAAAATGAAAGACGGCGCGTGCAGCAATGCGACACGCGCCGTGTTGTTGTCAGACGTCTGGCTGGAGGTTCACCGGCAGCTCCGGCGCCCGGCCTCAGTAACGATACTGGTCGGCCTTGTATGGTCCGTTTTCCGGCACGCCAATGTATTCGGCCTGATCTGGCCGCAACGTCGTCAGCTTGGCGCCGACTTTTTCGAGATGCAAACGCGCAACCTTCTCGTCGAGGTGCTTTGGCAGCACATACACCTTGCGCTCATACTTGTTGGTGTTGGTCCACAATTCGATCTGGGCCAGCGTCTGGTTGGTAAACGACGCCGACATCACGAACGACGGGTGACCCATCGCGTTGCCGAGGTTACACAGTCTGCCTTCCGACAGCAGAATTATGCGACGGCCCGACGGGAACTCGATCTCGTCGACTTGCGGCTTGATATTGTTCCACTTGAAGTTCTTGAGGCCGGCGACCTGAATCTCGTTGTCGAAGTGGCCGATATTACAGACGATGGCGCGATCCTTCATCTTGCGCATGTCGTCGGTCGTGATCACGTCCTTGTTGCCGGTCGCTGTCACAAAGATATCGGCGCGAGGCGCTGCATCGTCGAGGGTCGTGACCTCATACCCTTCCATGGCAGCCTGAAGCGCACAGATCGGATCGATTTCGGACACGAGCACCCGGCAACCAGCTTGGCGCAGCGATGCGGCTGAACCTTTGCCGACGTCACCGAAGCCAGCGACAAACGCGACCTTGCCGGCCAGCATCACATCGGTGCCGCGACGAACGGCATCGACGAGGCTCTCTCGGCAGCCGTAGAGATTGTCGAACTTCGACTTGGTCACGGCATCGTTGACGTTGATTGCGGGGAACAGCAGCGTTCCAGCTTTCTGCATTTCATAGAGGCGGTGAACGCCCGTGGTTGTCTCCTCGGAGACGCCCTTGATGCTTGCAGCGAGTTCGGCGAACCAACCCTTGGGCTTTGAAGCCAGAAGCTTCTTGATCAGCGCAAACAGGATTTCCTCTTCTTCCGACCCGGCTTTTTCGAGGAACGCCGTGTCGCCGTTTTCCGCGCGCAGGCCGAGGTGGACCAGCAACGTGGCATCGCCGCCGTCGTCTAGGATCATGTTTGGCATGCCGCCGCCGTGCCAATCGAACAGCTTTGCCGTATAGTCCCAGTATTCAACGAGCGTTTCGCCTTTATACGCGAACACGGGGATGCCGACCTTTGCGATCGCCGCTGCGGCATGGTCTTGCGTCGAGAAGATATTGCACGACACCCAGCGAACATCCGCGCCGAGGTGCTTCAACGTTTCAATCAAAACGGCGGTCTGGATCGTCATGTGGAGCGATCCGGCGATCCGGGCGCCAGCGAGAGGCTGCTTTGCGCCAAACTCGGCTCGGAGCGCCATCAGGCCCGGCATCTCGCTTTCCGCAATGTCGATCTCTTTGCGGCCGAACTCGGCAAGCCCGATGTCCTTCACGATGAAATCCGTGTCCGTCATACGAGGCTCCTGGAGTTGCTGGCTGCCGGGAGTTGCCCGAAAAGCCGAGGGAATGCGCCGGTTGGGTGAACGAAAGGTTGCACGCTGAACACCGGTGTCAGCTGCGTCTATAAACGTCTGCCCAAGCGGGCGCAACAAGATATAAGCAAGTCTTTATGTCTCAGGGCGCGCTAGGTTCCGCGACGGCTGGAGCTGGGACCGTCTGAGTGTTCTTTGGAATGCTAAATAGAAAATGACTACGAACATTCAAATTTGCAAAACATTCGACTTGAATACGAAATGAGTTCGCTCCGCAATCTTTCAATCCGATTGAATTGAATTGTCCTTATTTACTCCGCCGCAACGATTGCGGATTAGTTTGAACGATGCAGGAGTTTGCTTTGGGAGTGTGTATCATGACGTTCAAACTACCGGCCTGGAATAGGCCACCACAGACATCACGCAGCTTTGGCGCCGATGAAAGCGGCGCCGTCGCCATCATATTCGGATTGATGGCATTCGTTATCTTCGGTTTCACCGGAGCTGGCATTGACACTACGCGTTGGCTCCAGGCGCGTCGGGTGACGATTGACGCCATGGAAGCGGGGGCGCTTGCCGGTCTTCGCGAGTATCAAGAAAACGGTGGCGACAAGGCGAAAGCCGAGGCGTTGGCTCTGGCCAACTACCGCGGTAACACGATCAATCGCATGAAGTTGAAGAACGACACCGCGAGTTTCGAACTTGTCGATACGGGTGCGCGGATCAAGATGGTCTCGAAAGGCAGCGCGCAGTATCTGCCAGCCTTTCTCCCGCTCATCGGCGTTGACGCCTTGCCCGTCGTGAAAATGAACGGGACGGAGAATCCTGAAGCGGAACTCGCCGTTGGTCAGAATTCGGGGACAAGCCTCGAAATCTCCCTGATGCTCGACATCACCGGCTCTATGAACGAGTCCGACGGGTCCGGCAGCACCAAGCTCAAAGCGATGAAGGAAGCGTCCAAGAAGCTGATCGACATCGTTATCTGGGAAGACCAGTCGAAGTACACGTCAAGGATCGCACTCGTGCCATTTTCGGAGGGTGTGAACCTCGGCGACTCGCGCGCCGCGCTGGTCCGAATCGCCAACCCACCATCGTCGACGAAGGTCAAGGACCAGAACAACAAAGACAAAACCTGGAAACTGACGCCCAATTGCGTCGTCGAGCGAACGGACGCGAATAAATATACCGACGAGTCGTACGCGAACTCAAAATTTGTTCCTCTCTACACAACCAGCGCATTTTGCCCGACGGCGGCTTCACCAATCATGCCGCTCGATAGTGACAAGACGGCCCTCAAGAAATCGATCGATGCCTACGAGGGCTCTGGCTTGACGGCGGGCCATATCGGTACGGCATGGGCGTGGTATACGTTGTCGCCCAACTTCAACGCACTGTGGGGCAACGCGAAGCACAATGCCCGGGGCTATTCTGACTTGTCGGCGACGAACGACAAGGGTCATCCTTCATTGGCGAAGTACGCCGTTCTGATGACGGACGGTGCCTACAACACGCAGTATTGCAATAGCACAAGTGGCAACTTGAAATACATCGGTATGCCCGACAAGAACAGTCAGCACTCGAACCGTGCAAATTGCACGTCGCCAAACGGCTCGTCGAACAGCCAGGCGCTGGCTTTGTGCACGGAAATGAAGAAGAAGGGCATCACGGTCTTTACGGTTGGCTTCCGGGTCGGGACATCGGAGAAGAACTTGCTGAAGAGTTGTGCGTCGGCGCCAGAGAAGTACTACGACGCCAAAGACGGCAACGCTCTGACCGCCGCCTTTACCGACATCGCCTACAAATTCGTGCCACCGTTCGTATCGCACTGATGGATTGTGGAGCGGCTGCTTGATGGGTTCGCCGCTCCATCGTCCCATCGCAAACCTGCACTGCGGAGGTGGATGTCGCGAAAGCGGCGTCCACCGTCGCTGTTTTTGACGCGCGGTAGACACGGCTGCCGGGGGAGGCTGGCCCTAACAGGCTAGACCATTGTCTTTTCAGTCGACGCACTCTTCACCGAAACCGGCTTCGACCAACCCGACGAGTGCAGTTAGTGCGGCTTCTGCATCCGGCCCTTGGGCGGTGAGATCTAGGAATGAGCCGGGGCTGGCGGCGAGCATCATGAGCCCCATGATCGACGTGCCACCGACCGTGTGGCCATCTCGCATCACCGTAACGGCGGCATCGAACGTCTCGGCACATTTCACAAATTTCGCCGACGCCCTGGCGTGCAGGCCTTTGACGTTGCGAACCAGCACCCGCGCCGATGCAAACCCATTGGACGCCTCGACATCAGCGCGCGACACCGCTCAGCGCTCCAGCCAGCATGCGTCAGGTCTCACCGGAGAGTTCCTGACTGGCGACCTTGATGTATTTGCGGCCGGCATCACGCGCCAAGCGCACCGCATCCTTGAGGTTCGTATCGCCGCGCAGGGCTGCGAGTTTGACAAGGATGGGCAAATTGATCCCGGCAATAACCTCGACCTTGGCATCGTCCATGACAGAAATCGCGAGGTTTGACGGCGTCCCGCCGAACATGTCGGTCAGTACGATGACCCCGTCGCCGCTGTTGGTTTTGGCGATGGCATCCAGAATCTCGATGCGGCGAAGCTCCATGTCGTCCTCGGGACCAATTTGAACGGTCTCGATCTGGCGCTGAGCGCCAACGATGTGCTCGAGAGCGGCCCGGAACTCACGGGCCAGTCCGCCATGCGTCACGATCACCAATCCGATCATGACCCCACCTTCCAATAAAACCCCAGCTCTCATACTAACTGACAAGGGTTCGCTTGTATTTCAAGTGGCAAGCCCGTGGTTTTCAAAGCCGCAGCGCCACGGCCAACTTGGCGGGCGTCGAGGCTTCGAACGGCTTGACCTGCATAACTGGGACCAAAACACCAAGGATGTTGCGCGTTTCGAAGCGCTCCGGCAGGCGCTCGATCGGGGTGTCAGCGTCAACCAGCTCGGCTACGAGACACAGGCGCGATGTCCGACTAACGGGCAGGTCCACGATGCCGACGCCCCGAACCTCAAGCTTTCCGGCGATCGCGCCGGGTGCCGATAGAATGAGATCGCACCCATCGCGCGTCACCAGAACCTGATCGTCGGCAACCAACTCGAACCGGTCGGGCACGCCCGGCACGCCCGGTAAGGCTGGCACGCCCGGCAAGGCTGGCATCGCGAGGCATCGCAGGGCGAGATCGGACTTTCCGCTGCCCGAAGTACCCGTCAACAGTGCCGCGCGGCCATTGATGGCAATCGCGGTGCCGTGAAGTGTGATGCCGGTGACGGTGCTGATGCTTGTCATCCGACTGCTCTGCGGGCGGGTCCACCAGCGGTCCGAAGTTTTGGGAACTCGACGGTAAACCGTGCCCCGTTCGGCTTCAATTCGATCTTTGGCGCGGAATCGCCGACATCCTGGCTGTTGGCAGGCGGCGGATAGAGGTTCTCGGCAAAGATGCGCCCACCATGCGCCACGACGATCTCGCGAGATATCGATAGGCCGAGACCCGAATTCTTGCCCCGGCTCTGGTCGGTCTCTGGTCGGTCTGAATAAAACCGGTCGAAGATCGCATCGAGTTTGTCAGACGGGATGCCGGGGCCCTGATCCGAAACGGTCATAACAACAAGGTCGCGGATGCGGTCGACCGCCACTATAACGGCACCGTTTTCAGGTGTGAATGACAGCGCGTTATCGATCAGATTGGTTGCAACCTGACCGAGACGGCCGTCATGACCGTCGATCACCGTGTCAGTAAGACCAAGCCCCGGGGCTACGTCGAGCACGATCCGCCGCGAGGTGTCCGACAGTTTGTCTGAAAAGATACTGCGCACCTGTTCGAGGACGAGCCGCAGATCGACGGGTTTCATCTTCTGCCGCGCCAACTCGGCATCGAGACGCGATGCGTTCGACACGTCGTTGATCAGCCGATTGAGGCGCTTCAACTCAAACTGGATCTGCTGGACGAGTTGCTCGCGTTGCTCGTCGTTTTTTGCATACGAGAGCGACTCGGCCGTCGAACGCGCCGCGGCCAGCGGATTTTTGAGTTCATGGGCAACGTCGGCTGCGAATTTTTCGCTGGCCTCGATCCGGCGGTAGAGAGCGGCCGTCATCGCCCGGAACGACGACGCCATCTGGCCAACCTCATCGCGCCGTTGCGGATCGTCGGGAAGTTCGGCACGGGCCGAAATCGATCGGCTGACCTGGTAGGCTGCCTCGGACAATTGCTTCATCGGCTCGGCAACCGTCCGTGCCAGCAGCCATGACGACGTCAGCATCGCAAGAAGCGCGAACACGGCCAATGTCAGTATGACCTGACGCTCCTCGTTGATGATGCCGCTGATGGCACCCGGCCGTGTCGACAGGAACAGCACGCCTTGGACGTTCTTGCTTTTTGCCCGCCGGATCGGTTCGGCGATGGCGACGATTTGTTCGCCGTCATCATCAAGCAACAGCACGGCGTTGGATTCGCCCTGCAACGCCGCCCGGACTTCGGGGTACGCGTTGCCATTGGCGCTGCCGATCTCCTTGTAGACCGGCAGTTCCCCGTCGATCAGAAAAGCCGTGATCCGGGTCCAAAAGTTGCGCGTGCGCGGCCGCTCGGCGTCCGACCGTGGCTCAGGGCGGGCCACGGTGCCCTTACCGCGCTGAAGCAGCGTTGCTGTGTCGACCACGAGGTTGCCGGATCTATCATAAATCCGGGCCCGCGCGTCCGTTGGCCGGATGATCCGGTTCAAGATCGGCGTCACGCGTTCGGGCGATAGCGAGAACTCCAGCGCAGCGAAGCCATCATCACGATAGGGCACCCGAGCGGTCTCGGTCGGCACATCGCCGCCGGTGATATTGGGCAAGGCATCGGCGCGGACATTCTCGCCGATCGCGGCGGCGATGATCTGACCTTGTTTCTGCAGGCTGTCGCGCTTGGCTTCGAGCAGCCAGCTGTGCGAAGCGCCGAGATACAAGACACCGAAGACGAGGATCACGAAGCTCAGCAGGTTCGTGACGACGATGCGTCTCAGTAGCGTTGCCGAAATCCACCGGATCGCCCACCAGGACGAAACCCAGGCCCAGGTTCGCTCCGATAATCCCGCTGCTGCCGGAGATGCCGCGTGGAGGAGCCAGCCGCCCGTTGACTTCGCGGCACGCAACAGCGCCGCAGCCCAGCGTTCCGGCAACGGAGGTGGAAGTGGGGTTCTGCCGGTCTCGAGCGCCATGGACCTCTCAAATGCTACGGCCAACCGGTGCTACGGCCAACTGAGCCGCAGCTCCGATCAACGGCCGCGCGATTCAACGTCGTGGATCAGGCTTCTTTGAAGCGATAGCCGACGCCGTACAGCGTTTCGATCACGTCGAAATCATCGTCGACCTGCTTGAACTTCTTGCGCAACCGCTTGATGTGGCTGTCGATTGTTCGGTCGTCGACATAAACTTGGTCGTCGTAGGCTGCATCCATGAGCGCGTCGCGGGTTTTGACCACGCCGGGGCGCTGGGCCAGCGCCTGGAGGATCAGGAACTCCGTCACGGTCAGTGTGACCGGCCTGTTGTCCCAGTGGCAGGTATGCCGCTCGGGATCGAGCTTCAGCTTGCCACGCTCCAGGATGCGTGCCGATTCCTGCTCGACGGCCGTCGGGTCCTTCGGCGAGACGCGGCGCAACACGGCCTTGACCCGCTCGACGATCAGGCGCTGGGAGAATGGCTTGGCGATATAGTCGTCGGCACCCATCTTGAGGCCGAACAATTCGTCGATTTCCTCGTCCTTCGACGTCAGAAAGATGACCGGCATGTCGGATTGCTGGCGCACGCGCCGCAGCAATTCCATCCCGTCCATGCGCGGCATCTTGATGTCGAATATGCCGAGGTCGCCCGGCTCTTCGATCAGCGCTTCGAGGGCCGCGACGCCGTCGTTGTAGGTCCGAACCTTAAATCCCTCTGCTTCGAGCGCCATGCGCAGCGACGTCAGAATATTTCGCTCGTCGTCGACGAGGACGATCGTGCTTTTTTCTTTGGTCATTCGCATCCCTCCCTGAGGCGCCGTTGGCCGTGCGCGCAATCAAACGTCAGCGCCGTCAAAACCAGCGCCGTGAACCCGGTCGCATAGCGCTAAGGCCGATTAGGTCTGCACCGTGAACGAATTGTGGCACCGCTATAGACGCCTGCCGCGCGTGCGTCTCGCGCTAGTTTAGCGAGAGTGCACATCCGCGTGGCGAGCGACGGCGTAACGTCGGTATGACCATGATCGTGTCCGTTCTCGCCCTGCTTTCGTCCGCGCTGCTATTTGGCGGCATGGTATTGTTTTCATTCGGCTTTGCCGTGTTCGCGTTGAGCGCCCTACCGGCGGACTCAGCGCGTTCGCTGATCCGCCGGGCTTTTCCACCTTACTACCTCGCCGTGATCGCCTGTGCGGCGGTTGCGGGCGGATTAGTCGCGATGCGCGATCCGATCGGCGCTGGGTTGCTTGCTGGTATCGCGCTGACGACGGTTCCCGCGCGCCAACTACTGATGCCAGCCATCAACGCGGCGACCGATGCTGGTGACAAGCGGCAGTTTGGCCGCCTGCATGGCTTGTCCGTCGTGATCCAGTTGGTGCAAATCGCCGCCGCCGGCGTCGTGCTGGCACGGTTTCTCTAGTCGTTGGACGCTGAGCCGTTTATCGGTGGCGCCATGACTATGGACCTTCCAGCGCCTGCAAACAGCGCGGCGGCAGATGCCGCCCGCCTCGTCACCGGGTCCGGGAAAGCCGCGCTGGCCACGCTCGATGCCGCTACCGGGCATCCCTATGCTTCGCTGGTTACGGTGGCACTTGACGCGGTCGGCCGCCCGCTGATGCTGTTGTCGCAATTGGCGCGGCACACGAAAAACCTCGACGCCGACGGGCGGGCCAGTTTGCTGTTCGAACCTGTTATCGATCCGGCAGTCACCACTGCCTCCGACCCGCTTGCGGGTGCCCGTGTCACGCTCATCGGACGGGTTCACGCGATCGCCAGTGACGATCCGGGTCTGAATTCAGCGCGGGAGCGGTTCCTCGCACGCCATCTGGACGCTGCGATGTATGCCGGGTTCTCGGATTTTCGGTTTTTCCGCTTGGAGTTGGCCACCGCCCATTTTATCGGCGGGTTCGGCCGGATCGTCGAGGTCTCCGCTCCAGCGTTTGCCGCTGCGATCACGGCAAGCGTGATCAAGGGCGCGGTGTAGGCGCGTTCGGCCCGCCGAAGATCGCAGCGATGTCTTCGGTCCTCAGTTCTCGATATTGCCCGGCTGGCAGATCGTTCGGCAGCGCAAGGCCTCCGATTTGGTCGCGGTGCAGCGCCGCGACGTGGTTGCCGAGGGCTGCAAACATGCGCCGGACCTGATGATAACGGCCTTCGGTCAACGTCACGAGTACGACCGGGGTCTCGGGCGTGCCAAGTTCGGTTTCCTCCATCGCAACCGGTAACAGCGGATCGTCTTCGCCCTCCAACATCAGCATACCAGACGCGAGAACGGCGGCTTCATCGCCATGCAGCGGGCGAGCGAGCATGACCCGGTAACGCTTCGCGACACGGGCTTTTGGCGCGATGATCCGGTGCAGCAACGTGCCGTCGTCGGTCAGCAGCAGGAGCCCGGAGGTGTCCTTGTCGAGGCGGCCAATGGTCGAGATCGCCGGCTTTCGCGCCCGCCATCGGCTAGGCAGCAAATCGTAGACCAGTGGCCCGGTCTCCTTGTGGCTGCAGGTCACGCCGAGCGGCTTGTGCAACATGAAGGCGAACCCCGGCGGCGGGTCGAGCGGCTGACCCGACACCGTCAAGCGGCGCGCCAGATCGGCGGTGACAGCGACATGTCCGGAGGGGTCTTTCAACGCCGCCCCGTCGAGCACGATACGGCCGGACTTCGCGAGGGCCTCGATGTCCCGGCGCGAGCCATAGCCCATGTTGGCCAGCAGGCGATCGAGCCGCGCGCGTGGAACTGGCGTAGATTTTGGACTGGGCGGAACTGCGCCGGTCATCGTTTGGTCTTAGGCCGCATATCCGCTTTCGCAGAAGGTCGGCCAGTTTTGCCAGCACCGGGCTTGCTTGTCGCCGATTTCGCAGACGGCTTGCCGTCAGCTGGTGTCCCAACTGTTTTGGGCCGCCGTCGACCCTTCGGTGCGTCGGCTTCGAACGTTGGATATTCGACCCCGTTCCACGTTACGGTGTCTTTGGTCACGGTATCCTTGGCCATTGCCGTTGGCGCTGTTTCAACGGGCACGACGGATTTGCGTCCGAACGCGCCGGATACCGTGCTGTCAACCCGGGGCGGCCTGCGGACTGCCTTCATCGGCTTCATCGCCGATGTGACCTTGAAGCCGTTGGACTGAGCGACTGTTTTCACGTTCTCAAACAGCGGCGTCAGGATCTCCTCGTAGGGCAGATGCCGGTTGGCCGTCATCCACAACGCCCCGCCGGGCCGCAGCAGTTGGAGCGCGCGCGTGATGAACGCCTGCCCCAGCGTGCGGTCCTCGGCCGGGCCGTCGTGGAACGGCGGGTTCATGACGACGAAGTCGAGCCCGGTCGGGAGGTCGCGGGCGGTGCGCACGTCGACCCAGGCCGTCGAGATAGCCGCGTTGGTGTGGGCGGCGTCGGCCGAGACGTTGCGGGAGGCGAGGTCGAGCGCTCTGGCGTCGATGTCGGCGAGCGCCATGTGGGTACATGCGCCACCCGACAGCACCGCCTTCGCCAGAACGCCGATGCCGCAGCCGAGATCGATGCCACGGCCAGCAAGTTTGGGCATATGCGCAATCAGCAGCGCGCTGCCAGGGTCGACTTTGTCCCAATTGAACAGCCCTGGCATCGACCACAGGTCGGTCGCTGTCGCCGGTTCAGGGGCAGACGGTCCACTTGCACCCTGTCCGGTCAGGGCTGGTCGCGGCAGGCGTAATCCTGGAACGATGCGCGGCTCGCCGTCGGCGATGGCCCGGTCGATTTCAGCGTGATCGAGGGGGCTGGCTGCTGGCTCGGGCGCAGTCGTCGTCGTTACGATGCGGTGGTGGCGCTTCGAGATCTCATGCGGCGTCGAGCCGAATGCTTCGATCTCGTCAGCCAGCCGCGTTCCGCCTTTGGCCTTTGCCGCAAACACCGTCAGCGTGCCGCCGGGGCGAAGTGCCCGCAGAGCCAGCGCCAGCACACGCCGCCGCTCGACCGTGTTGGCCGGTGCATGAACGGTAACCGAGGCCAGCGAGCCGGGCAGCATGTCCGACAGCGCGCAGTTCTCGGGTATCGGTGCAGCCGCTGCGGTGCCACTCGCTCCAACCGTGCTCACGGATCCAGCCGCGCCGGAGGCTCCAGCCTGGCCCGACGCCGGTGGCACCATCGGCCCGCACTGTACAGCGCCATCCGGCACCTCGACAATGCCGTCATCGGCAAGCTCGGGCGGGATGCGTCCATAAAGGGCGTGGACAGAGGTCATGCGCGGCGGCGGCCTATCAAATTTTCCATCACGCTGCCTTCTGGCGGCCCATTTCGGCGAGCGCGGCGAGCTGCTGGACCAGCATCCGCACGCCCTTGAGGCGGGCTTCCGGCAGATCCCAGTCGCCCTTGAATACGACGCGTTGATCGGGCTGCAATTTCACGGTCCCGCGCGACGTGGCGACGAGGTGGAGCAGCGCTTGCGGATTGGGGAAGGCCTTGCCGCGGAACGTCACGACGGCGCCTTTGCCGCCAGCGTCGAGGTTCTGGACGTGGGCGGCACGGCACAAGCCCTTGATCTCCATCACATCGAGCAAGTGTGTGACCTCCTCGGGGGGGGCGCCAAAGCGGTCGGCCATTTCGGCGGCGAAATCGTCGAGGTCGGCGCGCGTTTCGAGGCTCGACAAACGGCGGTAGAGCGACAGCCGGAGCGGCAAGTCCGCAACGTAGCTGTCGGGGATCATGATCGAGGTGCCGATCGAGATCTGCGGGCTCCACAGGTCGTCGTCGCCGGAGATATCGCCGCTCTTGAGCTTGGAAATCTCGTCTTCGAGCATCTGCTGATAGAGCTCGAACCCGACCTCGCGGATGTGGCCCGATTGCTCCTCGCCGAGCAAGTTGCCGCCGCCACGCAGGTCGAGATCGTGGCTCGCAAGCGTGAAACCCGCGCCAAGCTGGTCGAGCGAGCCGAGGACCTTGAGCCGCTTTTCCGCGCCCTCGGTCAGGGCTTTGTCGGCTGGCGTCGTCAGGTAAGCGTAGGCTCGCGTTTTGGAGCGGCCGACGCGTCCGCGCAACTGATAGAGCTGGGCCAAGCCAAACATATCGGCGCGATGGACGATGAGCGTGTTGGCGTTGGGTACATCGAGGCCAGACTCGACGATGGCCGTCGACAACAGCACGTCATATCGGCCCTCGTCGAACCCGGTCATGATGTCTTCGAGCTCGGTCGGCGCAAGTTGGCCATGGGCGCGTGCGACGCGCAACTCGGGCGCTGCCTCGGCTAAGAACTCGGAGACCTCGTCGAGGTCGGTCAGGCGGGGGCAGACATAGTAGGTTTGTCCGCCGCGATAGCGCTCCCGGCGCAGCGCTTCTCGCAACACGACGGGATCGAACGGCGATATGAATGTGCGAACGGCGAGGCGATCGACCGGCGGCGTGGTGATCAGCGACAGCTCGCGGACGCCGGTCAGCGCCAGTTGCAGCGTGCGCGGGATCGGCGTCGCGGTCAGCGTCAGAACGTGGACGTCCTCGCGCATCTTTTTCAGGCGTTCCTTGTGGGCAACGCCGAAATGCTGCTCCTCGTCGATGATCATCAGGCCGAGGCGCTTGAAGTCGATGGTCTTGGCCAGAAGCGCGTGTGTTCCAACCACGATGTCGATCTGCCCATCTGAGAGACCCTGACGAACGTCGGCAAGGTCCTTGGCCGCGACCAGCCGCGAGGCCTGTGCGATTTTGAGCGGCAGGCCCTCAAAGCGGTTGGCGAAGTTGCGATAGTGCTGACGCGCCAGAAGGGTCGTGGGCACCACCACGGCGACCTGATAGCCCGAAATCGCGGTGGCGAATGCGGCACGCATCGCGACCTCGGTTTTGCCGAAACCGACATCGCCGCACACCAGCCGGTCCATCGGACGCCCGCTTGCGAGATCTGACAGGACCGCGTCGATGGTGGACATCTGGTCTTCGGTCTCCTCGTAGGGAAACCGCGCCATGAACTCCTCGTAGGCGCTTTCGGGCGGCGTCATAACGGGCGCCTCTTTGAGCTGGCGCATCGCTGCCGTCTTGATCAGTTCGGCTGCCATTTCGTAAAGGCGCTTCTTGAGGCGGGCCTTGCGCGATTGCCATGCCGCCCCGCCCAGCCGGTCGAGGTGGGCATCCTCGCTATCGGAGCCATAGCGCGACAACAGGTCGATGTTCTCGACCGGCAGGAACAGCTTGTCGCCGCCTGCATAGTGCAACTCCAGGCAGTCGTGGGCCGAGCCCAAAGCCGTGATCGTCTGCAAGCCGATGAACCGGCCGATCCCGTGGTCGGCGTGCACAACGAGGTCGCCGACCGAAAGCGAGGACGCTTGCGCCAGCACATCGACGGCCTTGCGCGGCTTTTTGCGTTGGCGGACCATGCGGTCGCCGAGGATATCCTGCTCGCCGATGATCGCGATCTCGGGCGTCTCGAAACCGCGCTCGATCCCGAGGACGGCAAGTGCAGTGACATTGCCCGGCAAGGCCAGGGCTTCGGCGTAACTCTCGACTTTTCGCACCTGCTTTAAGCCGTGGTCGGCGAGTAGGCTGGCGAGCCGCTCGCGTGCTCCAGGTGTCCACGCGGCGATCATCGCCCGCTTGTTGGCCGCTTGCATCGACCGCAAATGGGCTGCGACCGCGTCGAACACGTTGAGATCGGGGTTCTGCCGTTCGAGTTGGAAGGTCCGCCCCGGCCGTCCGCGCCACGAGCGTACGTTGGCGCCTTCCTGGTCGAACGGCGTCAGCCGGTAAACGCGGCGGGCGCCGAGTTGTTTGCCCCAGGCGGGGCCGTCGAGGAACATGTCGCCAGGGGGAACCGGCCGATACGGCGGCGCGCCGAATTTTTGCGCATCGAGTGCTTCGATGCGGGCCTGGTAATGCTCGCGAACTTGCTCGAAGCGCTCCGCCACGGCTTGATCGGACATATGGTCGAACGAGACGGCAGCGTCCGGTACGTAGTCGAACAGCGTTTCGAGCGCGTCGTGATAGAGCGGCAGCCAATGTTCTTGGCCGGGATATCGGCTTCCTGCGCTGACGGCTTCATACAGCGGGTCGCCGTTCGCGACCGATCCGCCAAACAGCGAGACATAACGCTGACGGAAACGCGCAACCGCGTCTTCGCCGAACGCTGCCTCCGAAACGGGCATTAACGCGAATTTCTGGATCGGCTTCGTCGTGCGCTGGGTCGTCGGGTCGAAGGCCTTGATGCTTTCCAGCGTATCGCCGAAGAAATCCATGCGGATCGGCGTCGAACGGCCAGGCGCGAAGAGATCCACGATGCCGCCGCGAACCGCAAACTCGCCTGGCTCGATCACCTGGCTGACCCGGCGGAACCCCGACAGCGACATTCGCTTGACGAGCCGGTTGAGGTCCATGCGCTGGCCCGGTGCAATCGGGCGTAGTCCCTCGCGGACGAAGGATCGTGGCGGCACGCGCTGCAAAATCGCGTTGACGGTGGTTAGAACCAGAACGGGCTCTTTGCGCGACGACAAGGCGAGCCGGGCGAGCGCTGAAATGCGCTTCGACACGATATCCGCGTTCGGACCAACGCGGTCGTAGGGCACCGTATCCCAGGCTGGAAATGCGATGACTTTCACGGCCGGTGAAAAGAACGCGAGCGCGGCTTCCAGCGCATCGACGCGTCGGTCGTCGCGGGCGACATGGATCAGGATGCCGGCCTTCGCTTCGGTTTTACCGGCGCCCGGTTTGACCTGGGCTGGGATGCCAGCTTCTTCGACGAGACGCGCCAGCACCATCGCGTCGAGCCCCTCAGGCGCGCCAGCGATCGTAATGTCGTGGTGTGCCGCGCCGGCGTTGGCTGGCGCCGTCATGGCTGGCCGGCTCCTGGACTGGCCTGCATGCTGCCCTCGGCCCCGGTCAAGCCGTGGAATCGGCGCACGGCCATGATGATGTCGGCAAACTCGAGCCCCTCTACGGTTTCAGGCGCAAAGAACCAGCCTTGGAGATCGGGATCAGGCAGCGACAGAAACTGCTCAAAACGCGTCAGCGCGGCCTCGTCGAAGTGGGCGAGATGCGCGTCGGCATACTTGCTCAGCAGAATATCCATCTCCTTCGTGCCGCGGTGTGCCGCGCGGTAAGTGGCGCGACGGCGGCGGGCGTCGAGGGGATCGGCAACGGTCGGGGGCTGGTCTGTCACGGGTGTGATGAGGTCGCTGTCAAGGGATGCAGTGGGTCACTCGTGGTGCACTCGGGGCACCTAAAGCCGATGGCCGCGGCGGGACGGCAGATTTTTGCCATCCCGTCGCACCGGTTCATACCAGCGTTATACCGAGCCTGGACCAAGATCGCCACCCCCGAGATGACCACCGTCGTTCTCGCGCCATTACGCTCAGATGTGACGGGTTTCGACGGACGCGCCAAATTCCGCGCCACTTCATCTGGCAGGGTTACAACGCCCCAGTCTGGCGCATGGGTTCAGCCCTTGCCAACGATGCCAAGCGGCTAATCGCGGAGCGATCGTGTGCTTAACGTCGTGTTCGCAGGCGTCCGTGCACATGTCCCGTAGCGACCACCGACATCATCTCAGTCTTCCAACCGACCCGGATCGAACCATGTTGACGCCGCACATATCCCGCACGCTCGCCAGTGCCGTTGCCGCGACCGTTTTGAGTTGGTCGCCAGCCCTCGCCCAGGCTCCGGCTGGCCAAGCGCAACCAGCAAAAGCTGCCGCCGTCACTGCTGGCCAAGTTCCGCTGAGCAAGATGCCACCGCCGGTGTGCAGTGGCCAGGATATGCTGGCCGAAATCGCAAAGACCGATCCCGCCGGGTATGCGGCCATCATGGCCAAGGCAGCCGCCACCGAAAATGCCGATGCGCGACTGTGGAAGATCGAAAAGCCGGGCGTCGCCACCCCGTCCTACCTATTCGGCACGATCCACATGACCGACGACCGGGTGTTGAAACTTAGCCCGGTTGTTGAGGCCGCGCTTGCTAAGGCGAAAGTCGTCGCCGTCGAAGTCACCGGCCTCGGTGATGCGGAACGCGCGACACGGGCCATGCTGGAGGCAGCTGATGCGATGGTGTTCACCGATGGCCGCGACTTGTCCAAGGTGCTGTCGGCCGACGAATTTGCGGCCGTCGCCGAGGTTACGGCTGTGTCCGGCATGCCGCCGGATGCCGTGCGTTTGTTGAAGCCTTGGGTGGTGAGCATGCAACTCGCGACTTCGGTGTGCGAGAAAATCCGTGTGGAAGCAGGCGTTGCCGTCCTCGACAGCAAAATCGAACAGGTGGCTCAGGCCAAAAAGATTAAAGTCATCGGTCTCGAGACTGTGAAAGAACAGGTCGCGGCCATGTCGAAGATGCCCGAGGCCGATCAGGTCCAACACCTGAGAGCCGGGCTCAAATATCGCCACCGCCTCGATGATTCCACTGCGACGCTGATCAAGCTCTATCTCGACCGCAACGTCGGTGCCGCGCTGCCACTGCAGGCCTACCTCGCCGACAAGGCGAACGTCGGAAAGGTCTCGTTCGTCAGCTTCGAGAAGGCGCTACTGACGGATCGAAACCTGCGCATGCGCGACCGCGCCAAGCCGCTGGTCGACAAGGGCGGGGCGTTCATCGCCGTTGGCGCGCTGCACATGCCCGGCAAATCGGGCCTCGTCACCTTGTTCCGTGACGCTGGATACACCGTGACACGGGTCGAGTAATGCCACGCGTTGTCCGGCTCGCCGATAGGGCCGAGATGTTTCGAGGGCCTTGCGCAACCGCGCACCGTCCGCCAATGCTGGCGCCCAATGCGCCCGCCCGAACTCAATCCTTTGTTTGCCTCGGTTGAAAGCCTGACAGGGGTCGGCCCGCGCATGGCGGTGCTGATGAAGAAGGCGCTCGCGCTGCCGCCAGGAACGACCGAGCCGCGTGTCGTCGACCTCGTGTGGCACATGCCGACCGGCGTCATCGACCGCCGCGCCGAGCCGTCGGTCGCCGATGCCCTTCCTGGCACGATCGCGACATTCAAAGTCCGCGTCCTGAAGCATCGGCTCGCCCCACGCGGTAACGCCCGCGCGCCGCACAAAATTTTGACCGAGGACGATACCGGTCGTCTCGACATCGTGTTCTTTGGCGCCGACCCGGCGTTCGTCGCGCGGTCACTGCCCGAGGGCGAGGAGCGCTACGTCTCGGGCCGCGTCGAGCGCTACAACGATATCGTGCAAATGGTGCACCCCGACTACATCGTGCCGCCGGAAAAGCGCGGCGATCTGCCGATGCTCGAGCCGGTTTATCCGCTGACGGCCGGGCTGTCGGGCAAAGTCCTCGGCAAAGCTGTGCGGCAGGCGATCCAGTCGGTGCCAACGCTGCCCGAATGGCTCGACCCGGCCTTTCTCAAAAGCAAGAACTGGCCCGATTTTGCCTCGGCCGTCTTACGCATTCACCGTGCGGTCGATGCCGCCGATATCTCGGCTGGCGGCGCGCCCTGGCAGCGGCTGGCCTATGACGAATTGCTCGCGCGCCAATTGGCGCTCGGGCTCGTCCGCCTCAACCTGCGCGCCCAACGCGGCCGCGCGATCGCCGGCGATGGCCGCATTCGCCAGCGGATCACCAACGCTCTGCCATTTACACTGACCGGTTCTCAGGTGTCGGCACTCGCCGAAATCGCCGACGATCTCGCCGCACCCCACCGGATGATGCGTTTGCTGCAGGGCGATGTCGGGTCGGGCAAGACGATGGTCGCGCTGATGGCGATGGCGAACGCCGTCGAATGCGGGACGCAGGCAGCGCTGATGGCGCCAACCGAGGTGCTGGCTCGGCAGCACGCCGAGAGTATGGCCCCGCTGGCGGATGCCGCCGGATTGCGGCTTGGACTGTTGACTGGCCGCGAGAAAGGTCGCGCGCGCACGCTGCTGCTATCGAAACTCGCGAGCGGCGATGTCGATATCCTCATTGGCACACATGCGCTGTTTTCCGACGATGTCGAATTCCGCGATCTTGCGCTCGTCGTGGTCGACGAACAGCACCGGTTCGGCGTTGGCCAGCGGATGGCGTTGCAGGCCAAGGGTCAGGGCACCAACGTTCTCGCCATGACCGCAACGCCGATCCCGCGAACGCTGCTGATGACCCACTACGGCGATCTCGATGTCTCGCGATTGACCGAGAAGCCGCCGGGCCGCAAACCGATCAAAACCACAATGCCAGCACTCGGGCGGCTGGAGGATGTGGTCGACGGCTTGCGGCGCGCACTTGCGGGCGGCGGCCAAGTTTATTGGGTGTGCCCGCTGATCGAGACGTCCGACACCAGTGAACTCGCCGCCGCCGAAGCCCGCCACGCCCACTTGACCCAGATCCTCGGGCCATCGGTCGGCCTGCTCCACGGCGGGATGAAAGCCACGGATAAGGACGCCGTGATGGGCGAGTTCGCCAGCGGGCGGCTTGGCGTGCTCGTCGCGACAACGGTTATCGAGGTCGGCGTCAACGTGCCGAATGCGTCGATCATCGTCATTGAACATGCAGAGCGGTTTGGCCTCGCCCAGCTTCACCAGTTGCGCGGTCGCGTCGGTCGCGGCGACCGTCAGAGCTTTTGCCTGCTGCTGCACGATGAACCGTTGGGTAAGACGGCCGAAGCCCGCCTCAAGATGATGACCGAGACCGAAGACGGGTTTCTCATCGCCGAGAAGGACCTGGAGCTGCGCGGCGGCGGCGAAGTGCTGGGCGCCCGCCAATCCGGCATGCCGGAATTCCGCGTGGCCAACGTGCCGGGGTTCGAGGACCTGCTTGCCACCGCACGCGACGACGCCAAGTTGATCCTCAGCCAAGATCCAGAACTCGCCTCTCCCCGGGGAGAAGCACTGCGCGCGCTGCTCTACCTGTTTGAATGCGACGAAGCCGTCCGCCTGTTCCGGGCGGCTTAGGTTTGCCCTCGAAGCAGCGTCTGCGACACTTGCGGCCCGGAAGTTGCGGCAACGACGATTGACCGCAAGCCGCAGAAACATCAGGGGTTGTGGCTCGTAAGTCGAGAGGCGGAAACAGGCTTGCCGCGTTCTATCAGCTAGCAGTTCGCCGACGGGATCACCGACACATGCGCATTCTTGGGCTTACGAGCCTCAGCCACGATACCGGCGTTGCCTTGCTGGATGGCGGGCGGATTTCGGCCGTGCTCGAGGAAGAGCGTCACAATCGGGAAAAGCACACCATGCTGTTCCCGGAAAACGCTCTGCGGGTGCTGTTTTCTCTATCGAACGGGCTCGCTCTCTCCGACATCGACGTTGTCGCCACACCGTGGGATCCCGCGCGCATCCGCGCGACGTTCACCGCCGCAGTCCTTGGTAACCTGCCGTCGAGCCTCAACCTGATCTGGGACGCGTCTCACCCGACGCAGGACAGCAACGTCATCGTCTTGAACTGGTGCCTCCGTAACGGGCTTGGCCGCTTGTACCCTGGCGATCGGATGCCGCCGATCGTCAACGTCGGACATCATGAAGCCCATGCCGCCATGTTTTTCGTGTCGCCTTTCGAGGACGCGACCGTCGTGGTTCTGGATGGGTACGGCGACGACGCGGCTTCGAGCGTCTTCACCGGCACTGGCAATCAGCTGACCCGACAGTGGCACGGCGGCATCTTCGACAGCCTGGGGATAGTCTACACGCTCGTCACGCGGCACCTCGGCTATCACGTGTTCGAGGAAGGCACCGTCATGGCGCTGGCCGCGCTTGGCGGTGATCGGTTCGATCAGGCGATGCGCGACGTCGTCCGGCTCGATCCCGAGGGCGGGTTCACCGTCAACCGTGATTATTTCAGCCACGACCGCTACGGCATGCTGCGCCCGCTGACAGCGAAATTCATCGAGACGTTCGGCCCGGCCCGGCGGCGCGGGGACCCGATAACCCAGCATACCAAGGACCTTGCCCACGCCCTGCAGGCCATGTCCGAGGACGTCATCCTCCATGTTGTCCGCCACGCCCGCGCCAAATACCCCTCGCGCAATCTGGTGTTCGCCGGTGGCGTCGCTTTGAACTGCGTCGCCAACGCGCGGCTCGTTCGCGAGTCGGGCTTTGATCGCATTTGGGTGCCGCCGTGCGCGTCAGATACCGGCGCGCCGCTCGGAGCCGCGCTTTATCATCACCACCATACCTGCGGGGCCGAGCGCCGTGAGCAGCTGACACACGGCTACCACGGTCAGGCATTCGACAATCACGAGATCGTCGAGGCCTTGAACGCGGCGGGCATGGCATATGAGTATTTTGAAGACGCCGCGCTCATCGAGCGAACGGCGCGCGATCTCGCCGACGGCAAAATCATCGGCTGGTTCCAGGGCCGCTACGAGATCGGCCCGCGTGCGCTTGGGAACCGCTCAATCCTGGCCTCACCCGCATTGCCCGGCGTGCGCGACGTGATCAACGCGCGCGTCAAGTTCCGCGAGCCGTTCCGGCCGTTTGCCCCGTCGGTTCTGGCGGAACGGGCCCGCGACTGGTTCGAGATCGAGCAGCCCGACCCGTTCATGACGCTGGCCCCGCGCGTCCGCCCGGGTATGGCCGAACGCATACCGTCGGCAGTTCACGTCGATGGGACGGCCCGCATCCAAACCGTCGAGCGCGCGGCGAACCCGCGCTACCACGCGTTGATCTCAGCGTTCGAGGCACTGACGGGGGTGCCGATCCTGATCAACACGAGCTTCAACAAGCAGGAGCCGGTCGTGTGCCGACCGCAGGAAGCGATATCGTGTTATTTGCGAACGGACATCGACATCCTGGTGCTCGGCAACTACCGCTCCACCGCACGGCCGGAAGCGGCAGCAAAACAGGCCCGGTCGTCGTTTGAAGTGGTCGAGGTCAATACCCGGGGTGGTGATTGAGGCGGTGATTGAGGCGGCTCGTGAGCGGTAGTTGCCAACTCTGAAATAAAAAAGGGTGGAACTTTCGTTCCACCCTTTCACACTGAAATCCGGCGACGCTGAAACCCGGATAATTGGACCGTCTTAGCCCTTGAGGGCTTCGAGCAGCTTCTCGCTGATCTCGTCGTCGTCGCCGAGCTTGTTCTTCTTCTTGAAGTCGCGGATTGCCTTACCGGTGCTCCGGCCAGCCGAACCATCGACGGTCACACTGAAGCCCTTGTCCTTCAGACGCTGCTGGACCCACTTGATGTCCGGCTCGCAGTTCTTGCTGTCGTCCTTGGTGCAGGCGATTTCGTTTGGCTTGTCGGCTTGCTTTACGAGGCAGGGACGCGCGCGTGCTTGGCAAATAGTCAGGCCGAGCAAGGACTTGGCGCAACGCTCGACAATCACGCCTTTACCGTCGTTGGCGTCCTTTTCGTTGCCAAAAAAGATACCGTTGTTGGCAACAGCCTGCTGGCGCCAAGCGTCAACGGCCTTTTCTTTCGAGCGGCTTTCGCGGATCGCACCACCACCTGTGGCGGTGATTTCTGGCTTGCACGAGCGCTCCTGGGCCGAGGCCGGAGCGGCGATTGCAAAGGTAACGAGCCCGGCAACGAGGGCCGAACGAAGAATGCTGAGAACCATAACTGACATACCCCATGAGAAGCGCTGACCGACTGCGCAGCCTAGTCTGGCGAAGCACTGCCGCGCCAAGCCTGCACGTCTTGCCGGTCAGCTCGGACCGGCTCTACTTTGAAGCTTTGTCGGCCACCCAATTGCAAGAGATATTTCGGCCACATCGGACGAAAGTGATATTTGCCGGACGGGTCGTAGCGAATGCGCCACGACGGTGTTGCGGCGAAACACGCGCAACGCCAATTCGTCGGTGTGAACCGTTCGATCAGACCGTCATCCCGAGAGCTTTTGCGACCGTGAACAAGTCTTTGTCGCCGCGACCGCACAGGTTCATGGCCAGGATTTTGTCGGCAGCCATCGTCGGAGCGAGCTTCAAGACGTAGGCGATCGCGTGAGCCGGTTCGAGCGCGGGGATGATGCCCTCGCACCGCGTGCAGACTTGCAGGGCGTCGAGCGCCTCGCGATCGGTCGCTGGAACATAGGTGACGCGGCCGCTGTCCTTCAGCCACGCGTGCTCGGGTCCGACGCCAGGGTAGTCGAGGCCTGCCGATATCGAATGCCCTTCGAGGATTTGGCCCTCGCTGTCCTGCAGCAGGAACGTCCGGTTACCGTGCAGCACACCCGGCGTGCCGCCGGTCATGGAAGCCGCATGGCCGTTCTCGATATCGATGCCGTGGCCACCAGCTTCGACGCCGTAGATCGCGACGTCGCTATCGTCGAGGAACGGATGGAACAGACCGATGGCGTTCGATCCGCCGCCAATGCACGCGACAAGCGCGTCCGGCAAACGACCCTCACGTTCTAGCATCTGCGCGCGCAACTCCGTGCCGATGACGGATTGGAAGTCGCGGACCATCATCGGATAGGGGTGCGGTCCAGCGGCTGTCCCGATGAGGTAATAGGTATCGCGGACGTTGGTCACCCAATCACGCAGCGCTTCGTTCATTGCATCTTTGAGTGTGCCGGCCCCGCTCGTCACCGGATTGAGCTTGGCGCCTAACAGCTTCATGCGTGCCACATTGGGGGCCTGCCGCTCGATGTCGGTGGCGCCCATGTAGATTTCGCAGCCAAGGCCGTATTTCGCGCACACGGTGGCGACGGCAACGCCGTGCTGGCCGGCGCCTGTCTCGGCGATAATCCGTGTTTTTCCCATTCGACGGGCGAGCAAAATTTGCCCAAGGCAGTTGTTGATCTTGTGCGAGCCGGTGTGATTGAGCTCATCACGCTTGAAGTATATTTTAGCGCCCATGCCAGCTGGCGCGGTTTTTCGCACATGGTCGGTCAGCCGCGAGGCGAAATACAGCGGGCTCGGCCGACCGGCATAATTGGCGTTGAGTTCGCTAACTTCGGCCTGGAAAGCAGGATCCGCTTTGGCAGCCGCGTACGCGCGCTCCAGGTCGAGGATCAGCGGCATCAGCGTTTCGGCGACAAACCGGCCGCCGAACTGGCCGAAAAAGCCGCGCTCGTCTGGGCCTGCGCGATAAGTGTTGAGCTTGGGCTCGCCGGATTTATCTTCAGGCGTCGACATGGTGTTTCCTCGGCGTATCAATCCGGCAGAGTGGTCAGCTTAGTTGTACTTTTGAGCTGTCAACTGGGAGGGAACTTCTGGTTCAGCAACCGCAGAATAGCTGAGACGTCGGCCTGCATGGCTGAAACGTCGGTTTGCATGGCTGAGACGTCAGCCTGAACCGCATCCAGTCGTTGGCTCACACCGTCGACTTTCAGTGTCAGGTCATCAATACGGAGATGAATATCGGACATCGCCGTCGTGAACAGAGCGCGTTGGACGGACCGCTCTCGGTCTTGCAACCGAAGCGCGCGCTCCACGGCCGACATTCGTTCTTCCATCGATGCCATAAACGGGTTCCTTATCCGTCGATCTTACTCGCCTTTGACGCCTGAATAAAGCGGGTGATTAAACCTGCATCTTTGATCCCCGGCGCACTCTCCACCCCCGACGACACGTCGACGATGCTCGCATGGGTTGCCGCGATCGCATCGGCAACGGTGTCGGGGGTAAGGCCGCCCGACAGAACAAAGGGAAATCGAGCTGCGACGCCGTCGAGCAACGACCAATCAAACGTTACCCCATTGCCGCCTGGCAGGTTGGAACCCTGGGGCGGCTTGGCGTCAAATAGAACGCGATCGGCCACCACGGCATAGGGGTCGGCCGCGACGATGTCGGCAACCGACGAAACCGGTATCGCTTTCCAGACCGCAAGGCCGTAGCGGAACTTAATATCGGCGACGCGCGTCAAGCTTTCCTCGCCGTGCAGTTGAATGACATCGGGCCTGACCTCGTGGACGATGTGGTCGAGGGCTTCATCGGTCGGATCGACGACCAGCACCACAATTTGTGAACGTCCACGGGCTCGCGCTGCCAGTGCCGTCGCGGTACCGATGTCGACGTTGCGCGGGCTTTTCGGGAAGAATACGAGGCCGACATAGTCGGCGCCGGCCTCGATCGCCACGTCGAGCGCTTCTGCTGTTGTGAGACCACAAATTTTGACGGCTGATGGCATTCAGGTCTCCTTTGCGCTGGCATGTGGCAGGCGCATCGCGCTCGCAGCAAACCGCAAGAATTTGCAACGGCGCACCCACAAGCGCGTGACCAGATCGCCTCGACGCCGCCAATTGGACGTGCAGACTTAGCGGGTCAGGCTCCATCAAAAGCGATCGATGTCCTCGCAATTACTACGGGCAACGGACCCAATAGGGTCACACGATCGAGCCTAACGCGCAATGATGAAGCCCAAAGTCAGTTCGGCAGGATCGACGGGCCGGGACGCGAAGTCGTGAGCGAACGACCGCAATCCATTCAGTGTCAGGCGCGGGCCGAGATCGCCAGCGCCTTTGGCCGTTCGCTCGCGCGGCTGGCGGTCACGTTGTCGTCGCGCTCGCGGCCGAGCCGGTCGGCTTCGGCCTGCCACCGGCGTGCTTCGACCGTGCGGACACGGGCCATGCGCCGGAATTTGCCTTGGCTCATCCAAGTCGACATCCCGCCGATGAGGACACCAAGGATCAGCGCGCAGAGCAAGAAAACATAAAACGGCAACGACAGCGGGGGAATCGCAGGGTTTTCGGGCCGCAGCGGATCAAGGTTCAACGGGACCGACTGCCGGTTGGCGATCGCGAGGCCGACCAGGATTACTGCCAGCGGGAAGGCGACCAGAATGGAAAGAACGCGTTTCATCGCCGCTTCAATCCGTTACCGTTGAGCTTCTCGCGCAGTTCTTTGCCGGTTTTGAAAAACGGCACGAACTTCTCGGTCACCGAAACCGATGCGCCTGTCCGCGGATTTCGCCCGTTACGTGCGCCGCGGTGCTTGACGGTAAAAGCACCAAAACCGCGCAACTCGACCCGGTCGCGCCGGACGAGAGCATCGACGATCTCCTCGAACACCACGTTGACGATGCGCTCGACATCGCGGTGATAGAGGTGCGGGTTGGCCGCAGAAATCTTCTGGATAAGTTCAGACTTGATCACAGGTGGTCTCGCGTCGCGGTGTTTCATCCGGCCGATCGTTGTGCCGGCCGGTTACTTGAGTTCGTCGCAGCAAATCTGCGACGTCGCGTTCTGTCAGGCTATGCCTGTGACTTTTTGCAAACCAGAATGCCACCTGTTCAGCGCCAAGTACCGGGTTGTTATTCCATCACTTTTCAGCAGGGTGCCAAACCGAGACGAGCCCGTCAAGCGCCAGTGTCGAGATACCGGCTTCGCGGCCCAATGTGCGTGCAACTTCTGCAGCACTTGCGCCAGCCAATTTGCCGCCAAATGACGCCATCGCTCCCGTTACGCCCCAATCGTCGTCACTCTTTGGTTTCCAATCAACGACCTTGAGATCCTTTTTGACGCCACGAACCGTTTCGAGCCAAGCGACGGCCTCGTCCTCGCCGCCGATCTCGTCGACCAGCTTGTGCGTCAAAGCCTCTCGGCCTGAAAACACGACGCCCTGTTCCAGGCCCGGGACATCGGCAGTCTTGATGTTCCGGCGCTCGGCGACGAGCCCCCGGAACCAGCCGAATCCCTCGGTGATCATGGCTTGCATCACGTTGCGCCCGTTCTCGTCGAACGGCTGGAACGGCGATGGCGCTGCTTTCAAATTGCCGCTTTTGACCTCGTTGACCTTGACGCCAACTTTATCGAGCAGGCCGACGAATTCTGGCCACTGGGCGATCACGCCGACCGAACCGGTGATCGTGTTGCCGCGCGAAACGATATGGTCGGCACCCATGCCGACGATGTATCCAGCCGAGGCCGCAATCGTTCCGAACTGGGCGACAACCGGCTTCTTCTTGGCAACCTTGCGCAGCGCCAGATAGAGCGCCTCGCCGCCAGCCGTTGTGCCGCCCGGGCTGTTGACGTGAACCAGCAGCGCTGCGACTTTTGACGACTCGGCGATTTTATCGAGCATCTTCAACTGGTCGCGATTTTCCAGGATCGTGCCCTCGATCGTCACGCGGGCAATCTGCGCCGGTTGCGCCAGGGACGAAAGTTTGTCGCCGCCGATCACGAAAGCGCCAGCAGCAAGCGCGAGCGCGGCAATACCGGTCGTGCGCCAAAAGGCAACGCTGCGCCTCATCCGGCGCCGGTCAAGAACGGTTTCGGTGTCTAAGGTCATTCGATGTCCATACAATTGCATCGCGTTCAAGTCTGAGTGGGCACGCTGATCGGCATCCGATGCTGTCTCGCGAGCCCGCTTCCACGACGGTGCCTAGCACAGTCACGTTCGGCAAAACATTAACTGCTGTCAACGCGTTAAAAGCAGCTGATCGGCCATACGCGGCTCGATCGGGGCGTGGTGCGAAGCGCGTTTCGGGGAAGCTTCCATAAGATAGCGTAATGAAAATAGCCCCGCCTGACGGATGTCAAGCGGGGCTCGATTGTCATAATGCGGTCGCGTGTTACTCGTCGGTGTTTTCGCGCTTCTTGATGGCGGCCTTGAAGATGTCGCCAAGCGAGGCGCCCGAGTCGGAGGACCCGAACTGCGCGACCGCAGCCTTCTCTTCAGACGTTTCGAGCTGCTTGATCGAGACCTGTATGCGCCGCGTCGCCTTATCGACCGACAGAACCGCCGCATCGACCTTGTTGCCGACCGAGAACCGCTCGACCCGTTGCTCGGCGCGATCCTTGGAGAGGTCCGCCCGCTTGATGTAGCTGACGAGATCGGTGTCGGCAATTTTCACGTGGAGACCGTTTTCCTCGATTTCCGTGACTTCGCAGGTGACGGTGTCGCCCTTCTTGAACTTCGCGAGCGTGTCGACCGGGTCGCCGCCAACCTGCTTGATGCCGAGCGAGATGCGCTCCTTGCCGGGGTCGACATCAAGCACCTTGGCCTTGATGACATCGCCCTTCTTGTAGTCTTTGATCGCTTCTTCGCCAGCGCGGTTCCAGTCGAGATCGGACAGGTGAACCATGCCGTCGATGCCACTGTCGAGGCCGATGAACAGACCGAACTCGGTAATGTTCCGGATCGGGCCTTCGACGATTTCACCGCGCGGATGCTGGGTGAGGAAGGCATCCCACGGGTTGTCCTGGGTCTGCTTGAGACCCAGCGAAATGCGGCGCTTGACGCTGTCGACTTCGAGCACCTGAACGTCGACGGCTTGGCTGGTCGAGACGATTTTGCCGGGGTGCGTGTTTTTCTTGGTCCAGCTCATCTCGGAGACGTGGATCAGTCCTTCGACGCCCGGCTCGAGCTCGACGAATGCGCCATAGTCGGCGATGTTGGTGACAGTGCCGCTGATCTTGGCTCCGACCGGATACTTTTGCTCGATCGTCGACCACGGATCGGATTGCAGCTGCTTCATGCCGAGCGAGATGCGCTGGGTATCCGGGTTGATGCGGATGATCTGCACCTTGACCGTATCGCCGACGTTGAGGATTTCGCTCGGGTGATTGACGCGGCGCCACGCCATGTCGGTGACATGGAGCAGGCCGTCGATGCCGCCGAGGTCGATGAACGCACCGTAGTCGGTGATGTTCTTGACGAGGCCGTCGATGACCTGGCCTTCGGCAAGGCGGGCGACGATGTCGGCGCGCTGCTCGGCACGGGTCTCTTCAAGGACGGAGCGGCGCGAAACGACGATGTTACCGCGGCGGCGGTCCATCTTCAGGATCTGGAACGGCTGCGACTGGTGCATCAGCGGGGTGATGTCGCGCACCGGGCGGATATCGACTTGGCTGCCCGGTAGGAACGCAACAGCGCCATCGAGGTCGACGGTAAAGCCACCTTTGACCTTGTTGAAGATCACGCCGTTGACCTTCTCGCCCTTCTCGTGGAGCTTTTCGAGACGGATCCAGCTTTCCTCGCGCTTGGCCTTGTCGCGCGATAGAACGGCTTCGCCGAGAGCGTTCTCGATCCGCTCAAGGTAAACCTCGACCGTATCGCCGACTTTGATGTTGGGCGGGTTGTTGCCGATGGCGAACTCTTTGAGAGCAACGCGCCCTTCCATCTTGAGACCGACGTCGATGACCGCAAGGTCCTTTTCGATGCCAACGACGCGGCCCTTGATGACTTGGCCTTCAAAGACGTCGCCTTGCGTCAAGCTCTCGGAGAGCATGGCGGCGAAATCGTCCATCGTCGGGTTATAGCTTTCTACGTTGGCCACGGGTCGACAGCTCCACTATGAAAACGGGTTAGCGCCAGGTGCGGAGGCACCGGCGGATGGGTCGGACTTGGTTTGCGTTTCGAAATTTGCGTTTCGAATTTCGCATCGCGCGCGATGCACGATGACAAGCACGCATGTGGCCGTCCGGCATCTAGCAGCCGCAGCCAACGTGTCTTGCCTCGATATCCGGCGGCCGCTGATGGGTTGTGAACCCGCCAAACAGGTTTAGGGCGCGGTCGAAATTTCGCGCCCGGATTGGCTGATCTTCCTCTCGATCAAACGAACAGCCGCCTGGAGAACCGCGTCTATAGCCAACTCCGTCGTATCGAGCAAGACCGAGTCGGCGGCCTGTTTCAGCGGCGCTGCACCGCGTCCCGCATCGCGTTCGTCGCGTTCTAGGATGTCGGCTAATACCCGATCGTACGGCATGGTCTCGCCGCGTGCCACCATCTCCGCGTGCCGACGCCGAGCCCGCACATCCGGGCGTGCCGTTACGAATATCTTAACGTCGGCGTGCGGACAGATAACGGTGCCGATATCGCGACCGTCGAGAACGGCCCCACCGGGCTTGCTGGCGAACGCGCGCTGGTAGGCAAGCAGAGCGCGGCGTATCTCGGGTTGACGCGCTGATAACGACGCTGCGCTGCCCGCTTCCGGCCCGCGCAAGTCAGGATCGTCGAAAGTAGTCGGATCGAGGCTTACGGCGGCAGCCGCGCCGGCCCATGGGTCGTCCAGGCGGAACCCACGAGCGGTTAGATCGCGAGCGACGGCACGGTACAGCAACCCGGTGTCGAGAACTGGCAGCCCAAAGCGCTCGCCGACGAGCTTGGCGAGCGTTCCCTTACCCGACGCAGCCGGTCCATCGATGGCTATGATCATTACGTTCGCCGTGTATCAGGAGTTTGGCTTAAGTCTCCCGTTTGGCGTCAAGCTGGTATTGGGTCAACGGCAACCTTGCTCAGGCGACCTTCGCCAGCAAGCTCTTGAGTGCCGGGTCTGTTGCGGCGCCCTCGCGCGCGATAAAGCGCAGCAGGGCGGTCTCGGCTGGCGACGTCACGCCGTTGTGGTTGACGCGGTCGAGCAGCCACAGCGCTTTTTCAGGCACCACGGCTTCTGCTTTGAGCCGCGCGATCTCGCGGGCGAGGTTAGCCTCGCCGTGGTGGGCTTCGGTCGCCCGGAATGTTTCTTGGCTCAACGAACGCATGCCGAGGCCCTCGATGATGTCGTCGATGGTCGGCTGCATCATCTTCGATAGCGCGCCAACGACGTTCATTTTGTAATCGCCGCGCGTCGTCCAGGCGAGGGCCTCTTGCCGCGAGGGGACGTCTCGACCGGTGGCGCCGATCAAGTAGTTGCCGACGGCGCGTGCAAAAAGGTCGTCGAACGCAACGGCGTTGTCGGCGCCCGTCGTCGCATCAGCGATGGCAAACAAGGCTTCGGCCTCGTCACGGCTGATGGCAAGCGGACCTTCGCCGCCAGCGCCCCACAAAATCTGCCGGAGAATCACAACATCGGCATCGTCGACGCGCCCTTGGACGTGGATCGAGCCGCGGCCGTTTTGACCTTCGCCGAACACGACGGCGTCCTTGACGAGCAGAAGCGCGAAGGCTGAAAACGACGCTGGCACCTCGCGGGCCTGCTCGACGATGTTGGCCACGAGGGCGACATCGCCGTCCATCGACGGCCGTTTGCGGCGCTGGATCTGGTCCTGCAACCAGCCGGCGTTGTCGTCAGACACGTAACCGATCGGCGGTTCTTTCAGGACGTGGTCCAAGACCACCTCGACGAACACATCTGTCCATGCGCGATTGGGAACGCGGCGTGCGCGCTCGATGGCGTACATGCCCTCTGCCTCGAACCGCGACACCGCCATGTCTGGGTAAATCGAGCGGCGAAGGGTCGAAATATGGTCGCTGGTGACCGCGCCGGATTTGGCAACTTCGATTGCGATCTCTTCGAACAATACCAGATCCATGCGGGCGACCTCGGCTGTGTATAAAATTCCAGTCCCGAGGTTATTCGACGACGCTTAAAGCAGCGTTAACCCCCAATCGAGGCCGCGATGCTGCATCAAACGTAGCGCGCACCAAGCTGTTCCATCAGGCCGCGAAATTCCGGGAAACTCGTCGCGATCATGGCGGTATCGTCGACGGTAACGGGGGCCGCACTGGCAAGGCCCATGGTCAAAAACGCCATCGCAATCCGGTGATCGAGGTGCGTCGCGACCGTACCGCCACCCGCGACACGGCCAGCTCCTCCGACGACGGTGAGCGTATCGCCGTCGACGCGTGCCGTAACGCCGTTGGCGACGAGCCCGGCTGCGGTCGCGGCGAGCCTGTCGCTCTCCTTCACTTTCAGTTCGGCAAGTCCCTCCATCACGGTCTCGCCCGTGGCAAACGCGGCGATGGCAGCGAGCACCGGGTATTCGTCGATCATGCTCGGCGCACGGTCGGGCGGCACGCGGACGCCTTTGAGCTTGGAGAAGCGGACGCGGACATCGGCGACCGGCTCGCCACCCTGTTCGCGCGAATTTAGGAACGTCACGTCGCCACCCATCTCCTGCAGCGTGAGGTAAAGGCCCGTGCGCGTCCCATTGACCAACACGCCCTCAATCGTGATGTCGGACCCAGGTACCAGGATCGCTGCGGCGGCCAGGAACGCTGCCGAACTCGGATCGCCCGGCACGCTGATGGTTTGGCCAGTGAGTTCCGGTTCACCGACGACGGTCACCGACGTCTTGCCGTCAGCGCGTTTTTCAACACGAACGGTAGCCCCGAATGCGCGCAGCATCCGCTCGGTGTGGTCGCGCGTGGGTTCGCTCTCGATCACGGTTGTCTCGCCGGGTGCATGCAACCCGGCCAGCAGGATTGCGCTTTTGACCTGGGCCGAAGGCACGGGCAGTTCGTAGACGATCGGTAGGAGGCGGCTTGCGCCACGGACGGTCAGCGGCAGCGTTTCGCGGTTGTCCTCGATTTCGAGGCCCATCTTCTTGAGCGGGCCGAGCACGCGGCGCATGGGCCGCCGCGATAGTGACGCATCGCCAATCATCGTGCAGGTGATCGGGTGGCCGGCAATCACGCCCATCATCAGACGCGTTCCGGTGCCGGAGTTGCCGAAATCGAGCGGACCGTCCGGGGCTTTGAGGCCGCCAGTGCCGCGACCCATCACGGTCCAGATGCCCTCTGTGTTCCGGCTTGCGGGCGCGCCAAGTGCCGTTACGGCCTTGGCGGTGTTGATCACATCTTCGGCTTCGAGCAATCCGCTGATCGTGGTCCGTCCCGTCGACAGCGCGCCGAAAATGAGCGCCCGGTGCGAGATCGATTTATCGCCCGGCACACCGACTTGGCCACGCAGCGCCGTCGTGGCTGCGACCGTCGTCAATGGGCGAGGCGCGTGAGGAGGCGCGTGAGCATGGGACAATGGGGCGGGTCCGGCGGTGAGGGTTGCGCTGCCGGTTTAGCCCCACTCGGCCCGGCCATGTCAACGCCGCCCGCTCCACGCAGATCCCTAATGCTCCCGTTCTGTAGGCCCAGGTTTGGAGAGCCCTGTTTCGTGAACGTGAGAGCAACGCGTCCTGCGGCTGGACAATTTTGGCTTTTGACAGCGCAGACCGCCTATGGCAGCTACCGCGACTTGCATTTTACGGGCAACCGCACCGGTATTGCGACCGTTACCGCGCGTGCCCAGACCGAAGCTAGAGATCACGTCCAGAGGGACCCATGGCGACCAAAGCCGAGCGCGGCACGAAACGCACCTGCCAGAACAACGGCTGCGGATCACGCTTTTACGACCTGAACCGCGACCCGATCGAATGCCCGGTGTGCGGCACCGCTTACAATCTGGCAGCGACAGCAGCGGCGATCGCTGCGGCGGCCGCTCAAGAGAAGGCAGCCCGCAAGGCGAACATCAAGAAGCCGGTCTTCGTCGCGCCCGAGGAGGCTGTGGTCGACGATGCAGTTCCAGCCGATGATGCCGAGGTGTTGACGGCCATCGAAGGCGAAGAAGAGGACGCGGCACCGGCCGAGGCCGATGAGACCTTCCTCGAGGCAGAGGAAGAAGAGGGCGACGTCTCGGGTATCATTGGCGGCGTCACCGAGGGCGACGAAGAAGTTTGAGCCGGTCGTCTGCGGCGGTTGTGCTGCTCGCGTTCCTAGCGGAACAGGTCTGCTCGAGAAGGTTCTGATCACAACGAGGTTGTCGAAAAAAGCGCTGCAACGCTGCTCCGACACCGGCAACATCGTGGGAGTCCCCGGCGGCGAAGCCTCCGCGTCGGCTGATGCAGGTATTTGCGAAGAGCTTGACCGATGACGCAGACACGGGCTTGCAAGACGCGGAGATGCCGATTATGAGCTGGCAGCTTCCGGAGACGTGGCCGAGTGGCTGAAGGCGGCGCTTTGCTAAAGCGTTATACGTCGAAAGATGTATCGAGGGTTCGAATCCCTCCGTCTCCGCCATTTTGCATTGCCCGTCCTGAACCGCTGCTAAAGCCTTGAAAGGTAACGTGGTTTTCGGGGTTCTAAATCCTCCAATTCGGCAGTAGGCCAAGCGGTTCGCGAAGGTCAATTTCAACACCAGTTTCTTGTCTTCAAAGCGCTCGGAAGCCCATAGTTCCTGCGGGTTTTCGAGGAAGCGGAAGGCGAGTTCAAACTGCTGGGTAGAGCCACGCTTGGGGAAGGCGTTCCCTTGTAGCTTTTCAATGATAATGAGCTTCTCTCGCTCCAGATTGGCGATCCGCCGCTCATAGGCCGCGATGACGGAGGCTGTGGAGGATTCCACGATCCGGTCGAGGAGTTGCTCGATCTGGCACTCGGTCTTGCGCAGGTCATCGCGCAGGGCCTTGGCGACGTCCTCGGTACGGCTGCCGCGCTCATCCCAGGCTCTGAGAAAGAGGTCTTTGAACAGACCCGCCGTTTGCGCTGAAGGCCGCAGGCCTTCCAGCAACACGCCGAACTGTTCTTGGATCACATCGCGCTTGATGGACTTGCCCCGGCAAGAGCAAGTTCTGTGGAAGCAGAAGTAATACGCGTGCCTCTTCCCGGTCTTGCTCTTCGACCAGCCAGCGGTCAGCGGCCCGCTGCATTCGGCACAGACGGCATAGCCCCTCAGCGGGAAGTCTTCGCCAAGGTCTTTGCTCGTAAAGATGCGCATCCCGCCTTTTATGCGGCGCTGGATCGTCTCGAAGGTCTGGAGGTCAATCAGCCCTTCGTGATGGCCCTTGCGCAAGGGCACACCCCACTGGGGCGCTTCGATATATCCGGCATAGTGCGGGCGGGTGAGAAGGCGCAGGACTTCCTCGTAACGAACTGAGCCATTCGGCGCCTTGCAAGGGTATTCCGGCTGGGCCTGCAGATAACGCTTCGCCTCTCCTTGCGTCTGAAAGCGCCCGGAGGCATAGCCCTCCAGGGCTGCCTGCACGATTGTTGCCAGCGGTTCATCCCGCACCAATAGTAGCCCATGCCCGGCAACCCTCTTATAGGCGTAGCCCGTGGGCGCACGAAACACCCAATAACCATTCATGACCCGGGCGCGCATCCGGTTCTTGGTCTGTTCGCCGTTCTTCTGGCGCTGGTGCTGGCTGGCGCTCGCCAGCACGTTCTCGACGAAGATGGAGTCGGAATCATCCCCGAAGGTAATGGAGGGGCTCTCTAGCTTGCCGCCCGCAAGGCTGATGGCCAGCCTGAGATCGGTATGAACGCGGGTATCCCGCGCCAGGCGGCTGATATCGTCGATGATGACAGCGATCTCGCCCGTGCCACTGTGATGCTTGAGATACGAAAGCATCGCCATCACGCCGGGGCGTTCGGACAGGGAGCCCGATATCGCCTTATCAAAGAACGTCTCAACGACCGCATAGCCTTTGCGCTCGGCGTATTCCCGGCAGCGCATGGCCTGAGATTCGAGGCCGTGCCCCTCCTCCACCTGTTTGGCGCTGGAGACGCGGGCATAGATGACTGCCCGTGTGGGCTGGGCTATCGTGTTGTCGTTGGCGCTCATGCTTCCTTCCTTCTTGCTCTAGGCTCCCTCTTTGCGCGTGATCCGGCGTTGTCGTTCGCGGCTATGGCGCGAGTGTTTTTTACAATGCCCAAGTCTATCACATTGGCCGCCTCAAAGCCCGATTTGAGTTGAGAAACATCCACATCCGTACGTGCGCTGTACGCATCATCCACGAAGGACTGCGCAATGAGCCAGAGCATGCGGATGAACTCGATTTTCTCACCTTCCGTGAGACCTATCCCCTCCAGGTGGTGGAGGTAGTTCTGGGGGTCGAACGGCGTATGCGGCATGGCGCTCTCCTTTGAGCGCCAGACTAGCCAACCGAGCGGCTTTGCTTGGGTGGAAGCCCCAACTGCGGCCCTAGCACTAGGTCCCTTCCAATGGCAAAGGGGGTGCGCACGCACCCCTGGCCCTCGGCGAGAGCGGGGGTAGCAAGCGCAAGGAGGCTCCGAACGAGGGGCCCTGCCTCCGGCGGGGAGACGTTTGGATGCCTTGCGCGCGCGAGGGGCAGCGCCCCTTAGTCACTTCACTTCGCGTCAAGGATCGAAGCCCGAAGGGCCGAGACCGCCCCTGCTTTGGCGGGCTCGGTTCACGAGAGCCGGGCCCTGACCATCAGGAGGGGGACGTCAACGATTCATACTTCCTACATTCAGCGCACAGCGACCTTGCCGGGCTACATCCCGTTAAACTCGCGTCATAATCTTGGCCTACCTTCTAACGGTCCATTCAATTTGGAGTAACATCGATGAAGCCTGTCCTGAGCGGAGTTGTGTTCGCAGGTTTGCTGCTTGTGCAGCCCGGCACGGTAATGGCCTATAATTACGATAATGAGTTGCGCAATACGGCGCTCATGAAGGAAAGTTGCGAAAAATCGCTCGCACAAGCTGCAGGAAGTCCCGCCATGAAGAGCGAGACCTGCACGTGTTTTATTATCGGCATTAGTGCGTCGGGACCAAACACCGTCGAAGTAAAATCCCTGGTAGAGAACGGGTTCATGGATGAGCTGACCAGATTGAATGGTGTCCGGCCCGGTGGGTGGCACCCCGCGATTCGGAAGTGCTTCCGCTGAAGATTCAGGGTGGAGTTGCAAACATGCTGTTGGTCCGCTGGATTATTATTTCGGCCCTGATAGCCGCCGGGCTTGCGGCTTCTGCCAGCATTGCCTCTGCCCAGCGAAACAATTGGCAGCAGCAACAACAACAACTTCAACGCCAACAACAGCTCCAGCAACAACAGCGGCAGCAGCAGCAAAGAATGCAGCAGCTTCAACAGGAGCGGATGCAGCAACCGATCTGATTTCTCATGCGAATACAGCCCGATTGTAAGCTGTGACAACAGTGCGAATGCGCTTGTAGATGCGGTGTTTAGGCTTGCTTGCAGTCAGACAGAGTTCAATTTTGGTACATTCCGAAGACTTACCGCGGGCCGTTGGCAAAAGATCGAGTGAAACGCGAGCACGATGTTCCTGTACGGGAAAAGTCGGTAATTCGGCGCCAGAATTAGGAACCAGACGCTCGCGTTGGGCAGTGTCGACGTAGAATAAGGTAGAGAAACTGGCGGGCACATTTTTGGGCCGGGGGGATGGAACGGGGGCCAGCAAGGCCCCCTTGCCGAGGAGGCGTTAGCCGACGAAGCCAGAGGTGCTGTCATACAGCACACATCTGGCGGTACGAGTTAAGGCAGGTTTCGAGACTGCTTTTTTGAGCTCGGCCGAGTATCATCGATCAGCTACGCTTGGTCGGGTGAGGTACTTCTAGGGTGGGGGGTGCCGTTACTGCTAAGCCGCAACGCTCAGCCCATGTCGGTAAATACGAAACTCTACCTGCTTCGTCCGCCTGTGCAGTAGGGGAGTTGATAGCTGCAGCTATCGGCCAAGCGTTATGCCGGGATCAAGACCCTGACGCGCACGCCGACTCTGACACGGGGTTGAGTGGTCTCTGAGGTTTTTAGGGCGATCAGGCCCGCATAATGGCGGTTGTTCAAGGGCACGCCCCAATCGAGCAGCTCGATATACCTTCCCCTGGACAGACGGTTAGTCTGTCATAAAAAAGCCAATCTTCTCGTGTAATTCTTGCCAAAGTTGTAAATGGAGATTTGGGTAAAATGGCAGAGTTTATTGGAAGTATAATTGTTATTGGTGTAGCTGGCTTGATTGGCGCTGTCCTGCTTCAAATAATGATCGAAATCATGGGGGTCATTCTGCCCTACTTGGTGTATGCATTTGTGATATTTGTTATTAGCAGTTTGATTTTTGGCTTCTCCGCCGAAGCGGCCGGCATCCAAGGTGTCGGTGCTTCCGTAGCGATGAAAGTTATGAAGGCTAAAATGGGGAAGTATGCACTTGACATAGATGACCTATCGTGGGATTTAGGCACTGACAGGGCGGCTTTAGTGAATTAAAATTTATGCAGTGCGCGGGCTAAAGAGGTATTCAGCTCAGTGAAGGCAAGCGGAACTGCACCAACCCGCAATAAGCTTAAGTCTGACGATTTCCAGTCTTCATCACGATCATCGTACACGATCCGCTGCAATAGATTTGGCCGTTCTGTTTTTGCCACGTCAAGATGCGCAACAACCTTTGAATTGATCGAAGATACATCATTTAGAACGGCGTCAATTAATATGCCCTCATCGCCTCCACCCAACGAGAGGAAGTAGTCAAACTTATGCTCCTTATGACTTGCTCCTACGAATGTCTTTTTCTTATTGAGATTTATTTCAAACCGCCGCTCAAGGTAGCTGTCCAATTCAAGCCTAAAGTTCGCAGCCTTTTGACGTGACGACATTCTTGCAGTCAAAACGGATGCCAAATTGTGCGAGGCAGTGGCTACCCAAGCGATAAGTTCCGCCATGCGCTCGGTCGGCATAAGATCAGACAGCATCCATCCTTCCGATGAAACCGTGATATCCCAACTTTTGGCACGGATGCGCATCATCTTCACGATGTCGAATTGGAAGGAGCCAAGCCCAGAAATCTCCCTCAATGCTCCGCCGCCGTCCGAGACGCGAACTCGAGATCCCAAGCACTCGACATATGCCCTAACAACCGTGCCAGACGGGTAAAGGAAATGAGTTGGAACCACTACAGTGTCACTATCGTCCAAGACCTGCGGCTGAGGCCATGCCATCAAGTTTGTGTTGACGATATCAAGCGCGCTCATAGCAAGAGATCCGAAGCTGGAAGGTCAGGAACATTGCGTCCTATGGCTATGTTTGCATCTCCGCATAACCAACGGAACGCGTTGGCAAATCCACGCGTTGCAGCTGGTAGTGACATAGCAAAATTCAAGTTGTGTGGCAATGACTTGGAGGTTGCTAGCCTGCGATTTATACTCCACGAATGGTAGTGCGGACCATAGACCAGCCCGAAGGGTACATCGGCCGGCCTCCGAGTTCCTCCGTTGAAATGGTCGTCTATGCCGTAATCAACCCTTGCAATCGCTAAACCCATCTCAATAGTGATCACAAATGTCTCAGGCCGTCGTCGCGGATAAGCGTCCACGATCAAGTTTACCGGGCATATTTCTCCATCAATTCTTAGCGGAGATGACCATCTTACTTGACCTTCGGCCGTGGCACGTGGTCCAGGTTGCCACTCAGGTACGCCCACCGGCGTTTTTTCGGTGGCCAACAGTTCGTCCACAATCTTCCGAATATCGGCCATTGGGGTACGCCATGACGAATGAAACTGAACGCGACAAAGAAAACAAGAAGATTGCTCAGAGGCGCGATGAAGCCGTTAAACGCGCGCTTAATACGCCCCCAAAAACGCTAAGTCAGGTCCGAGACGCAAATGCTACTAAAAAGCGGCCTACTCGTCCTGAGAAGCGTACTTAGCCAATACGCCCGTCGCCACCAGCTTGTCGATATTTCAGGCGCTTGCCGACTGCCCCTTTGACCATGCGGCGGGCACGCTCTGCGTCCTCGACGCCAAGCGCCTGACGGCTGTTCCAACGGAAGGCGAATTCATCAACGTATCGCTGTAAGTGCTGCTCGCTGACTGAGTGGAATGAGCCCATTACGCCGCGTTTTAAGATGGCGAAGAACGCTTCGGCAGACTGGATGTGGGTCTTACCGTCCTTGCTCACGTATTCGTCGCGGCTGTGGTTCACGACGCCATGAGCCGCGAATTCTTTGCTCATGTGATAGTAGGCTAGAGCGTCGTCGGTGTTCATTGTCGTGCCCTGCGCGACGTGCTTGGCGATAGCCTTGCGCAGAGTCTTCGCCGAAACGTTCGGGACATGAGCTGCCCGAACCTCGCCGCCACGCTCCACCAGAGCATGCACTGCGTGCTTCTTGGGTTCCGGCTTTCCGTTGTGGACGTTCTTCTTTTTGCCGCCGACGAACGTCTCATCGCTTTCCACCGTTTTGCCTTCGCCGCCGATAGGGGCTGCGTCTTTGCCCAAGCCCATCGCTTCGCGAATGCGGTGGCACATGAACCACGCTGTTCGGTAGCTCCCGAGGTTCAACTCGCGCTGCATCTGCTTTGCGGAAATGCCCTTTTTGCTCGAAGCCATCTTGTGAAAGCCGAGCGCCCACTTGGTTAGCGGGATGTGCGAGCTCTCCATCACGGTCTTCGTCATGACCGTGAATGATCCCAAGCAATCGTTGCACTGGATCAAACCAGCGCGCTGCGACGTTCCCTGCAGACGGTGGGTGTGGACGGACCCGCAATGCGGACAAGTTGGCTTGCCGTCTGGCCAACGCTGCGCCTCGAAATAAACGCGGGCCGCGCCTTCGTCGTGGAACATTGCATCGGTAGGGTCGACTGACTTTGACATGACACCGCCTCGTTTCTGAAGCGAGTATGGCAGTTTGGAAACTCTATGTCAAGTGCATACTTCCCCTAAAATGGTTGGAATGTGATTGGTGGTTGATATGTGGCGATCTTTTTGGGTCACCTCGATAACGTCGCTTCTCCTTCATCTGTCTTGTTTCGGGCCCGCTGTTGCTGGTGGCCGCACGGTTCAGGTATGCAACTTTGCGCCCTACAACGTCAGACTATCTCTGGTTGAGATTGCAGCTGAAACCAAAACCATAGCAAACCTGTCTAAAATTCTCGGTGCTGGCGCTTGTCATGACTTTCCAGTCTCCAGAGATGCGGAATATCAGCAATATGTTTACGCTGAAGGCCTCTCGGGTAGGTCTCTGCGGCGGCTTGACGAGTTTGATGACTGGAGGCGGGCCTGGCCCAAAGGCCCTAGCTGGGGCGGTGGTGAGGGGGGAACCCCGGCTTGTTTGGACCTAGCCTGATTTATTCACCGCAGCGCGGAATTTGAGGTGGCGGAGGCGCGGAAGCGCTTGGAATCACGTATGTTTCGGTTGCGAAGCTGAAGCACACGC
>JAWXCP010000103.1:0-37947 GCA_034408685.1 Hyphomicrobium aestuarii
ATCAACGCCCGCCTCGACGCGGTACAATACCTCGCCGGCGACGACACCTTGCGCGATCGTCTGCGCGAAGCGTTGCGTGGCGCCCCCGACATCTCCCGCGCGGTCGGCCGCCTCGCCTTTGGCCGGGGCGGTCCGCGCGATCTGGCCGCCGTCCGCGATGGGATTGCAGCGGCCCAAGCCTGTGCCGCCCGTCTGCAATCCAGCTCCGAGCCGATTGGGCTTCCCGGCGACGTCGCCGCGCTGACGGCCGCCCTGGCAGGTGTCCCCGACAGCCTCCATGCGCTACTTGCCGCTTCGTTGGTCGAGGACCCGCCCCATCTGCGCCGCGACGGTGGTTTTGTGCGGGCAGGCGCACGCAGCGACCTCGATGAGGCCCGCCGCCTGCGTGACGACAGCCGCCATGTCATGGCCGCAATGGAAGTTCGCTACGTCGAACAGACCGGCATCAAGTCGCTGAAAATTAAGCACAACAATATCCTCGGCTACTTCATCGAGGTGACACAAGGCAACGCGGGTCCGCTGCATAAGCCCCCGCATGATGCAACCTTCCGCCATCGCCAGACGATGGCCAACGCCATGCGGTTCTCGACCGCAGAATTGCTGAAGACCGAAGGCGAAATCGCGGCCGCATCCGAGCGCGCTCTTGGGCTGGAGCAGGAGGTATTTGCCGAGTTGTCGACGGCAATTGCAGCTGGGGAGCGGGCACTTGGAGACGCTGCCCGCGCGCTCGCCGAACTCGATTGTCTAGCCGGGCTGGCCGAAATTTCCCGCGAACAGGGCTACGTGCGGCCTGTGGTCGACACGTCGAACGCGTTCGACATTCGCGGCGGCCGCCACCCGGTCGTCGAGCAGGCGCTGGAACAATCCCGCTCTGGCGCGTTCATCGAGAACGACTGCGTCCTCGGCCGCGCCGCGCCTGCCGCAGCAGTCGCCGATCCCGCGTTCCAGGCCGACCACGGCGGCCCCGACCTTCGCGGCCCCGGCTTCGACGAAGCAAACGACGCCCGGATCTGGCTCGTCACCGGGCCAAACATGGCCGGCAAGTCGACGTTCCTGCGCCAGAACGCGCTGATTGCCTTGCTCGCCCAGATCGGCAGCTTCGTACCCGCTCGCACGGCCCACATTGGCGTCGTCGACCGGCTGTTCTCCCGCGTCGGGGCGTCCGACGATCTTGCCCGCGGCCGCTCGACGTTCATGGTCGAAATGGTCGAGACGGCAGCGATCCTCAATCAATCGACGGACCGTTCCCTCGTCATCCTCGATGAAATCGGCCGCGGCACGGCGACGTTCGATGGATTGTCGATCGCCTGGGCGACCGTCGAATACCTGCACGACGCCGCCCGCTGCCGGGCGCTGTTCGCCACCCATTACCATGAGCTGACCGCGCTTGCCGGCCGCCTGAACGGCGTGGCCAACGTCACCATGGACGTCAAAGACTGGCAGGACGAGATCGTGTTCCTGCACAAGGTCAAGCCGGGTGCTGCCGACCGCAGCTACGGCATCCAGGTCGCCAAACTCGCAGGCCTGCCAGCCCCGGTAATCGCTCGCGCCCGCGAGGTGCTGACCCTGCTCGAAAAGTCCGACCGCAAGCGCGGTGGCCCAGCCCCGCTTGAAGATCTGCCGTTGTTTGCCGCCGCCCGTCCGCAGAGCTTCGTGCCCGCGCAGGCAACAGCGCCGCCAGCACGCGACCCGACACCGTCTCCAATTGATGCCGCCGTTGCCGCGCTGAACCCCGACGAACTGACGCCGAAAGCCGCCCTTGATGCGCTCTACGCCTTAAAGCAGCTCTCGCGCGGGCAAACCCCCGCCCGCGATCCGGGTCAGGCCGACATGGCCCGCAGCCCGGCCAAGTCCCGTAAACCCGATTGACAATCAGCGGCCGCGCCAGTACCGACGCGGCTCTGTTGCCCAGATGGCGGAATTGGTAGACGCACTACTTTCAGGTAGTAGCGCCGCAAGGCGTGGAGGTTCGAGTCCTCTTCTGGGCACCACATACTTTCTAGCCGCCAGTCACGCGTCCTCTGGTTGGCTCGATTCTGGCGCGTGGCAGCGCTCTACCAACTGCCTCATGAGCTGTGGCTCAGCTTCAATTAGCCGAAGTAGTAACGAATTGCCGTGATCAGGAAACCGTCTACCAGTTTCCCAAGATTTTAGACTGTCGAGATCGAAACCATAAATTTCAGCGAACTCCTGCTGGGACATCCCTAATTTCGACCTTGATTGCCGAATGCGTTCAGCCGAAAGTGAAGTTGGTCGCGCTGCGCCCCCATTATAAAGGCGCGCGTGCTCCAAAGCCTCAGTACCCGCTCGAAGAAATCTTTGAGCGTTTGATTTTTTTACAGTCGCCATGACGTTTGCCCATCCTACCTATCTCATTAATGCTCCGTGTTTGTTTTGAGTTGGTCACCGGTAAGTAAGAAAAAAACACTTCTGGAACCCAGTGCGAGGGACTTCCGATTGGCATACTTTGCTAAAGACTAACGGGCTTTCGGACGAAAGCTTGTCCATGCGCTTAAAGGCGACGAACCAAGGAGGCAGGTCGTACAGGCCCAATTTTATCAACATACGCCGCTCCGCTAGCTTTCAAGGGGAACGGTTGCGTGCCATGCTTCGATAATCGGCAAGGCAAGGACAATCAACAGCCGTTTTTGAGCTTCATTGTTCCAAGGCGTCGCATACTCGGGCAGTTCGACCACGTCGAACATATAAACAGGCCGGTCCTTACCAATATGTAAGTGGAGCGTCGTCACTTCCAACATTGCGCCGCCCAGTTTCCCGTTTGGCCTCGGAAATTTCCAGGACCGGCCGATGAAAGCCGACATAGGAGGGGCGTTAGGTATATCAACATACGCGTGACCCATGAATGGGCCATTTAAAATACTGCGCTCAATGTGCTTCAGGTGTTCTGGCTTCAAACCAATCGCAACGGCAGTCTCAAGAAACGTCTCAGGCTGCACGACGGTCGGGCGACGCATGCGTTCCTCCGGATTTACAGGCTGGTGTACGTGGTACACTTTTGCATGACCGTCGTCAATATGCAAAGTAGTATCGCCGAGTTACGCGGTTTGAAAACGTGTTTGTGTTTGGATTCGCGATGTCCCCGACGATCAAGCTGCACACAGGCGACCTGCCGGCTGGCCTTGCGTTTCATAACGGCGTTGCCGTCGACAGCGAGACGATGGGGCTCAACCCGCATCGCGACCGCCTGTGCGTGGTGCAACTGTCCGACGGCGACGGTACGGCACACCTCGTTCAGTTCGAGCAAGGCTCATATGCTGCCCCGCGCCTGAAGGCGTTACTGACCGACCCGTCCGTGTTGAAAATCTTCCACTTCGCCCGCTTCGACGTTGCAGTGATGAAGAAGTTTCTCGGCGTCGAAACGGCGCCAGTTTATTGCACCAAAATCGCCTCCAAGCTCGCCCGTACCTACACCGACCGCCACGGCCTCAAGGATTTGGTCGCAGAACTTGCTGGCGTCGAATTGGATAAGCAGCAGCAATCCTCCGACTGGGGCCGCGCCGACCTGACCGACCGGCAAAAACACTACGCTGCGAGCGATGTCCTTCACCTCCACGCGGTCAAGGCCAAGCTCGACATGATGCTCGACCGTGAGGGACGCCGCGACCATGCCGAGGCGGCGTTCAAGTTCCTTGCAACGCGCACAGCACTTGATCTCGCCGGGTTTATCGACGACGACATCTTCGCCCATTGAGATCGAAGCCGCCTTGAGTTCGCCGCGCGCTTTTGCGAGACACTCGATTGCCTCGAACCCGGGCGCCGACCGAGGCGGGTTCAGATTGGATTAGCGTCGACACGGCGCGTCCGTATCGCGCGTCGGTAAACCAGGAATCACGCGGCACGCATGGCGAGTGGCAGTGCAACGGCAGGAAACGCGGCGCCGGACCATGCACCTGGGCTACCCGCTGACCAGGTCAAGCCCGGCCGCATCCTGTTCATGGACCGGACCCGTGCGTTCGCGCGCGCCCGCTGGCACAGCGCCGCGGTCAGAGCACTGCGCATCGTGATACCGCTCGCAGCCGTCGGGGTCGTCGCAATCTACATGACGCAGCTGGTTACGGTCTCGCGGATCGGCGCGGCGATCGATCGCGAACGCCCCGGTGCCACGATCAACCGCGAGTTGACGATGGATCGGCCACGCTACGAGGGTATGTCGAAGGACGGCGGCAAGTTCTTGATCACCGCCGTGACGGCTCTGCCGGATCTATCGAATACCAACCGGCTGAAGCTCAACCAGATAACGGGCGAGCTGACAGACGTTCGTCGCCAGCGCACCGACATTACGGCAGGTCGCGGGCTCTACGACACCAAGACCAACCTGCTCGAACTATCCGAAGGGATTACAGTTGCGACCCCGGCCGGGATGAAGGCCGACCTCGAAACTGCGACGATCCATACCAAGAACGGGACATTGAAGTCTGATCGGCCGGCCCGCGTCAGCGGCCCGCAAGGCACGATCCGCTCGGATAAACTCGAACTCGACCAGAAGGCCAAGCGAGTCGGGTTCGTCGGTGGGGTCGAGGCCAACTTGACGCCGCCGCAGCGGTCCAGCAACGAGGCCGCTGCCCTTGCCGCGCTTCCCAAATCCACCGGACCGCTGTCTGTGATCGGCGCAGCCGGTGCGCCGGTCAATGTGACAGCCAACCGGCTCGACATCGACGATACCGGAAAGACGGCGGTGTTCACCGGAACCGTCCGGGCGTCGCAATCGCCAGCCGCTTCCCTAGCCGCAGTTCAGCCCGGCCTCGCTGCGATAGCCGAAGCATCGACGATCGAAGCCGAGCGCCTCGAAATCGCCTACGCCGGACAGCCCGCCGCAACGCAACCCAATTCCGCTCAGTTCGATCCCGGAACGCCTGAAACACCAAAACCGCCAGCCCCGGCCGGGCCAGCAAAGATAGAACGCATCATCGTCCCTGTTCCACTGGTGATGACCCAGCCCGGCGGAACCCGCTTGACCGGCAATTCAGCCGAGTTTGACGCCATCGGGGAAGTCGCGGTGATCGCGGGCGCGGTTCAGGTAATGTCGGGGCCAGACCGCCGCGCAACGGGTGAACGCGTCGAGTTCAATCAGCGCGCTGACACGATCCTGATGACCGGGAACGTCATCGTCACACAGGCAGCTAACGAAATCCGTGGCCGTCGGCTGTTCCTCGATCGTAAAGCTGGCCGCACAGAGGTTTCATCGCCAGCCGAAGCGGGTCTGGCGAAAGGCCGGATGTTTGCCCGCCTGTCGCAGGCGACCGCTGGCCAGCCGAGCGCGGCTCAATCGGCCAAGAATGCCGCGGCACCGGTGGCTCAAGCGCTTGGCAATGCTGCCGACGAAGCCGGCTTCGGCTTGACCACATTCCGCACCGATCCAAACGCGCCAGTGGAAATCGAGGCGGACCGCCTCGTCGTCGAGGACGCGAAGAAAGAGGCCGTGTTCACGGGCGAAGTGCGCGCCGTGCAGGGCGATTTCCAAATCCGCTCGGCCGACATGAAGGCCACCTACACGGGCGATACCGGGTTGGTGGCCGATCCTTCGGCGGCAGCGCGCCCCCCCGGTAAGGCCCCGGCGCAAACGCAACTCAACAAGCTCGAAGCGCGCGGCAAAGTTGTCGTATCGTCGAAGGCCAACCAGCAAGTAACTGGAGACTGGGCAATCTTCGATATGAAGTCGAATACGGCGACGGTTGGCGGCAACGAGGTCGTGATCACCCAAGGGCCCAACATCGTGAAGGGCAACAAACTGCTTATCGATATGACCACGGGTCAGAGCGTGATGACCCGCGAGGCGCCGCGCGTCGCGACGTCGGGCACGACCGCTACAGGGCTACAGATTGTCCCGTCGCGGCCCGGCCGCTCGTCGTTGACACTCTACCCGTCGACACTTGAAAAAAAGCCGACCGAGCCCGGCAAAGTTGGCGACCCCGGTAAGTCGAGTGAGCCCGGTAAGTCGAGCGACCCCGGTAAGTCGGGTGAAGCCGGTAAGTCGGGTGAAGCCGGCAAGTCGAGCGATCCCAGCAAGCCAAACGACCCCAACAAGGCTGGCGACCCCGGCGCAAAGCCTGTCCAGGTGAAACCGCCCGCATCGGCCAAACCGTCGAGCAGCAGCTGGGGTGCGACGGCAGAACCTGCTATCCCCCGGTGACGCCGCAGTCCCGCATCTTGAATGATCGACCCGTCCGCAAGTCCCTGGCCATGTAAGATGGCCCGTTTTCAATAGCCTGTCGCGTCTTCAGGAGTAGATGTCTCGTGAAAGTGTTTGCGATGCCCACCGGATCTGGCAACCAATCGTTGAACGCTGCGGCTGCCCAATCCAACCAGCCGCCCCCCTTGGATGGCTGGTCCGGCACGAACGGTTATGACGCCGGACAAAACGGTTACGGCACGGGGCAAGATTATACCGCGTCCGGAGAGAGCTACCTCGATGAAAGCGTCGGTGGTGAAGGCTGGCTGACTGCCTATCAGGTGCAGAAGGCCTATAAGAAGCGCAAGGTCGTGAAAGGCGTCAGCCTCTCGGTTGGCCGCGGTGAGAGCGTTGGGTTGCTAGGCCCCAACGGCGCTGGCAAGACGACGACGTTCTACATGATCACGGGTCTCGTCCAGGCCGATGCCGGTAAGATCACGATCGACGGTCGCGACGTCACCCGCCTGCCGATGTACCGGCGTGCCCGTCTCGGCATTGGCTATCTCCCGCAAGAGCAGTCGATCTTTCGCGGGCTGACCGTCGAACAGAACATCATGGCCGTGCTCGAACTCGTCGAGCCCAAGCGCAAGGCGCGGCAAGAACAGCTCGACAGCCTGCTCGAAGAATTCTCGATTACCCGGCTGCGCAAATCCCCGTCGATCGCGCTATCGGGCGGAGAACGGCGCCGCTGCGAAATCGCCCGCGCACTGGCCTCCAGGCCATCGTTCATCCTGCTCGACGAGCCGTTCGCCGGCATCGACCCGATCGCGGTCGGCGACATCCAAACACTGGTTCGACACCTGACTGATCGCGGGATCGGCGTGTTGATCACCGACCACAACGTCCGCGAGACGCTGAGCCTGATCGACCGGGCCTATATCATCTACGATGGTCAAGTGCTGACACAGGGTAACCCTTCGGAGATCATTAATAACGAGGACGTGCGGCGGGTGTATCTCGGGGATATGTTCGTAAACGGCCGTTGAGTATGCTGTCATCCGACGTGCGCATCGGGGACAGCGCAAGGGACTGATAAGAATGGCGCTTTCGACGAGATTGGAGCTACGGCAAGGCCAGCAGCTGGTGATGACACCCCAGTTGCAGCAGGCCATCCGCTTGCTTCAGCTGTCAAACATGGAATTGTCGACCTTCGTCGACGAGGAACTCGAGCGTAACCCGCTGCTCGAACGCAAAGATCAAGACGCCGAGCCCAACCAGCGCACCATCGACACCCCCGACCCGGCCGAAACGGCGTCGAGCGGCAGTGAATGGGCCGACCAGGGCGAAGCCCTCGACCTGTCAAAACCGGCCACCGATCCCGTGGCCGCGCTGGACACCGAGATCGAAAACGTGTGTCCTGACGCCGCCCGCACCGAACTCGTCAACGAGGGCGGCGGCGATGGCCCGATGCTTGGCGGCCAATATGGCGAGGCGCGCTCGAACGCATCGAGCTTTTCCGACGACGATGCTAATCTCGAAGCTTACCTGGCATCCGCCGTAACCCTGACGGATCATCTCGACAGTCAGCTGGCGCTTGCGGCCCGTTCCGCGCGAGAACTTCTGATCGGCCGGCGCCTGATCGACCATATCGACGACGCGGGATATTTCACCGGCGGTATCGCGCTTCTCGCCGAACAACTCGGCACCCGCGAAAGCGAAATCGAGAGCGCGCTGGCCATCATCCAGACGTTTGATCCCCCTGGCATCGGCGCGCGCACGCTGGCTGAATGCCTAGCGCTCCAGCTCAAGGATCAAAACCGCTACGATCCGCAGATTGCAGCCGTGCTTGAGCGGCTCGACCTCGTCGCCGCCCGCAATATGCAAGCGCTCGCCAAGCACGCACAATGCGATCTCGACGACGTGTCCGACATGATCGGCGAAATCCGCCGGCTGGATCCCAAGCCCGGGTTGCGCTTTGGATTTGCACCACTTGCTCCCGTCGTTCCCGATGTCTTTGTCCGGCAAGGCGGTGACGGCGCTTGGCTGATCGAATTGAACCAGGAAACGCTGCCGCGCGTGCTGATCAACCGCAGCTATTTCGCGCGCGTCTCGACATCAGCGACGGCTGGCGAAGACAAGTCCTATCTGCTGGAATGCCTGCAGACCGCCAATTGGCTGGTCAAAAGCCTCGACCAACGCGCGCGCACAATCCTCAAGGTCGCGGAGGAAATCGTCCGCCAGCAGGACGGCTTCCTGATGCACGGCGTCGAGCACCTGCGGCCGCTGAACTTGCGCACGGTCGCCGACGCCATCCAGATGCACGAATCGACCGTGTCCCGCGTGACGTCGAACAAGTACATGGCGACGCCGCGCGGCATCTTCGAACTGAAGTACTTCTTTACGTCCTCGATCGCCTCGGCGTCGGGCGAGGAAGCGCATTCCTCGGAAGCCGTCCGCCACCGCATCAAGTTGCTGATCGAGGCCGAGACCGCGCGCGCCGTCCTGTCCGACGACAAGATTGTCGAAAAACTCAAGACCGACGGCATCGACATCGCACGCCGCACGGTGGCGAAATATCGGGAATCTCTGCGAATTCCATCGTCCGTCCAGCGCCGCCGCGAAAAGCAGATGAACGAGCGCCTCGTCCGGACGCCGTGATCGTTGGTTAGGATTGTTGGGCCCAAACGGTAGCCGTTGGCATCGCGCTTCGGCTTGACTCGAATGCGGTCCTGTCATTTTGCCGCCAACCTGCGTGTTTAACACAGTTTAGTAGGCGGAAAGGCGTAGGACGCCGCCGCTCCCCTTCGTCGCTTTTTTGCATCATCACCGGAGAAACAGATGCTGGTTATAGTAGGGTTGTTGGGTTTGTACTTTGCACACGTCGGCCTCGCAGTACCTGCCTCGGCAGGTCCGCCGGAACCGGGCGTTGAGATCACCGTCGAAGCCGACGGAAAGCGCAAGATCAATCTCAGCGGCCGCCAGCGGATGCTGTCTCAGTACATGGCGAAGGCGATGTGTTTTGCCCGGCTCGGCGTCGACGTGAAAACACAAACCGACGAGCTATTTCTTGCACATCACCTATTCGACTCAACACTGAAAGACTTGCGCAGCGGCAGCACCATCCAAGAGATGCTGCCCGAGTCTGACCGCAACATCCTTGAAGCGCTCGATGCGGTCGATCAGATTTGGCGCGGATATAGCCCCGCAGTCGTGGCAAACAACCTAGAACAGGTCGTTGCGGCGAACCTTGATGTATTGAAAGCGGCCAACGACGCCGTCAACTTATTCCAGAAAAAGTATGGTGCAGCAGGTGTAGCGCCTGAAATCGCAGCGGCAATCAACATCGCCGGCCGCCAGCGCATGTTGACGCAAAAGTCGAGCAAGGAGTTCTGCCTCATTGCCTCGGGGCGAGAAGTCGAGGCCAATCGGAAGAACCTTGTGGCATCCGTTAATCTTCTAGACAAATCGATGAACGGCTTACGCAGCGGCGATGAAAGCATGGGGCTGAAGCCAGCTCCAGCTTCCGAGTTGGTAGATGTCATGGATTATGCGAACAAGTCGTGGGCCCCGATGCGCACGATTTTCCTGCGCGTTTCCGGTGGCGCCACCCCGACGGCTGAAGACATAACATCCGTCGCCCGCCTCAACGTCGGTGTGATGAAGTCGATGAACAATCTTGTCGACTTGTTCGAAGTTATTGGCAACTGATGGCGCGAGCTGACTCAGTCATACATACGGTCGCCGCGTCGTTTGTATGATTGTCTCGCCAAGACTGTCGCATCGCCTCGCAACTCATCCTGACCGCCGGGTTAGCGCCACGGTCAGGATTCGTGCAACGGGTTGTTTGCAATAATAAACGCCGCCCTCGATCTCACAGAGTTCGACTAATCTCCGTCGCGCGACACGGCGTCGCCGATGCCAACTCGTCGGCACCCGTCGGCGCGGTGTTCAGGGGCAACCCGTCGTTCAGGGGCAACCCGTCGCAAGCGCCTGGAGGCCGGCCGTGATGCCGGCCAGCGGGAACGTGTCCGTCACGGAAGTTCCGCGCTCCGAGGTCGACTGAACGACGAGGCGCGAGCCCTTTCTCATCGCCTCGATCAGTTTCAGTTCCTGGGTCGCGTCGGCCACGAATGCGCGGTCGTCTTTCACAAACATGCGAAATGCTGTCGGCGGGGCGCTGCCGGGGCCGGTCACGCTCACGACGGGTTCGCTGGCTTTGCGGGCCGGAAACCCGAGCTTGAATGACACTTCTGTGCGGACACCTTCTTTAGGCCAAGCTGAAATATAAAGCAGCGCAGGGTCGCGCTTGATACCGGCGGGGGCTGTTTCTGCGGGGGAGGCTGCCAAGAAGCAGATTTGCTGCTGGGCGGTTTCCGAATACAGCGTCCAACCATTGAACGTCCGAATGGCGATTGCGGCTTGAGCCGATGGCCCGCAAAAGCAGTTCAAGACGACCAGTGCAATCACTGTTGCGAATGTCGTCAGCGATGCGCGTTGCGCGGTTTGCGCTGGGTGGCCGACATCAGTGTTCATCGCCCTAGTCCTTTCGCCGCAGGTCGGCAAAGCGCCGGATGTCGTCTGCCGATGGCCCGCCCTCGCCGACCGGCCGGTCAGCGAATCTCGTCAGTGTCCGCAAACGGTCATACATCACGATCGCGCCCGCCATTGCGACATTGATGCAGAACATCGTCGGTATCTTCACGACGTGATCGCACTTCGCCAACAACTCGGGTGATAACGACCCTTTCTCGGGCCCGAGCACGTAGGCGGCGCGCAAGGGGTGGCGAAAGCTCGGCAAATCGTGTGCGCCCTCGATCAACTCGACGCCGACAAGGCGGCAGCCGCACGGCAATGCCATGTCATCGAGGCTCGGCCAATTATAGTGCGGCAGATGCAGCTGGCTCTTCGACGTGTCGGCATAGGACTCGTCGTCGATGTAGCGCGAGCCGACCGTAAATGTGAAACTCGCGCCGAACCCGTGGGCCGACCGCATCAGGTTTCCAAGATTGCGCGATTTCGATATGCGTTCCGCACCGATGGCAAAATAGCCACGCGGCTGAGGCGGCCAACGGTCTTTGACGTGGTTGTCGGTGACATGTGTCTCGGTCATGGTCGCCTGTTGGTACCGGCTGGCGCGTCGTTGGCAAGGCTTGCGGCGTGAAAATTCGGCCGCTATTTGTGACAGCCGACCGATCAAAGTAAACTGGCGGTCCAATCCATGAAAGCAGCGCTGTGCACCTCGCTTGACGGCATCTCCGCCGTTCACGTGACAGATGTCCCGGAACCGGACTGGGCTGGCGGTGACATCGTCGTGCGTGTTCGTTGCGTTGGTCTCAATCATTCCGACGTGTTGCGATCCCAAGGCCGGTACCAAGACAAAGCCGATCTTCCGTTTTCGCCCGGCGGCGAGATCGCCGGTATCGTCGAGCGAGCGTCGGCGCTGTCGGGTTTTCACGTTGGGCAGCGGGTGATGGCCTACGTCGGCCATGGCGGCGCGCGGGAACGGATCGCGGTGCCGCCTGAGCGGCTTGTCGCGATACCGGATGCCGTAGCCGACGAGGTGGCCGCCGGTGTGCCGATCACATATGGTACGGCGCTACATGCGTTTCGCGATCGCACGGTGATAGAGCCCGGCGAAACCATCGCCATCTTGGGCGCTGGCGGCGGGGCCGGCCTTGCGGCGATCGAGGTCGGCAAACTGCTCGGCGCACATGTGCTGGCGGTTGCCTCTCGGGACAAACACGTGGCGTGTCTCGATCTCGGCGCTGATGCCGCCATCGATCGGGATACGCCCGATCTCAAGCAGGTTTTGCGCGATCTGACCAAAGGCCATGGCGGCCGTTCGGGAGAGGGGCCTGCGGTGATCTATGATTGCGTCGGCGGCGCACTCGCCGAACCGGCATTTCGCGCGCTGAGGAACGGCGGCCACTATCTCGTCGTCGGTTTCGCCAGCCGGACCGTGCCGGTGTTGCCTCTCAACATTGCACTGGTCAAAGCGCTGACGATTGTTGGCATCAATTGGCCGTCAGCGGTGGTCGACCGCCCAGATGGGCATCGCGCCGACATGGCGCTCGCGCTCGCGGCGATCGCTGCAGGGCAATTGCATCCCCGCGTGCATGGCGTTTGGCCGCTCGACCGGATTTGCGAGGCTCTCGGCGTACTCGACCGCGGAGAAGCGGCCGGAAAGGTCGTGGTGTCGGTCGAATGACGCAAACGGCCTGAGACGGGGAGCGCGCGGTTGCCTCTGACGCTGCGCTAAAAGCGGTCCGTGGCGGAACTATTGCGACGGTGGCGCGATTGCCAATGGTGGTCCCGGTTCGACGGTGATAATACTCTGCTTCCAGACATTTGATCGCAAAACGCGCATCAACGGTGGTCGTTGCAGTCCCAGCTGGCATGCCGCCGTGCGGCAATTACGAGTAACGTGGTTCAGCAAGATGCGCCTACGGATTACGCACAATCGTTCTATGATGCAGCGTTCCAGGGTCCAGGTTTACGTTGGATGCTGCGTGGTGTCGTTGGCGGTCACCGCGCTGGCGGGCTTTGCATTCGTCACGAGCCAGGCACGCACGCGTGACATCGAGCGCCAAGCTGCAGTGCTGCAGACGTCGAAGCCGATGGCAGCATCCGCTAAGTCGGCGCCCGCGCAGCCCGCCCGTAACGCCACAATCATTGCCCGGGTCGGCTCTGCCGCTCAGGGGGTGCCTCAGGCTGCTTCCGCTATGGCGTCAGGCTGGAATAGCGCGTCGTTCGATGAGGCGGGCGGGTCTCGTATCGACTCAGATCGCGATCCAGACGCCACCTCGCAACCTTGGATTCCGCCGCGCGGCACCTGGCGGACGGTGTGCGTCCGGTTGTGCGATGGCGCCATAACGCCAATGAGCTTTGCTACGACGCGCGACCGGTTCAACGCCGATGCCCGCCGCTGTGAGCGAGGTTGCAGCAGCCCGGCGCGATTGTTCGTGATGCGGCCGGATGCCGAGCACGAAACTTTGGTGGATATCAAAGGCCAAAAGTATAGCGACTTGCCGACGGCTTTTCTGTTCCGCACGTCGTTCGATCCGGGTTGCACCTGCCGGGGTCCGACTAACGGGGGGCCGACCAACCGTAACCGCGAGACGGTCGCAGCCCTTGGTACGGAGCCGCCGATGCCGGGGTCGCTCGTGTCAGCGCAAGCGATGGTGTCTCGCGAGGGCGAAACGCAATCGGCTTTAAAGACCGTCGTGCAAGCAGCGTTGGCGATTGCGGCTTCGTCGCCTTACCCGGGCGATGGACGAGACCCATTACGGGCAGGGCGTAATTCCGCTGGTGATGATGCGAGCGGAGTCGGCAGCGGACCGGTTCAAGGGCAGGGGTCGCTCACGCAGGCCGAAGTGGGACAAAACGGGTCGACAGCGACGGATGCAATCGCGCTCAAGTCAAAGTCGGCCAACTCAGCTAAGTCTGCGAGACCAGCCCAGGCGGCAATCGCCCGGAAGCGTGCGCGCGTTGGTTTTGCAACTCGGGGGGTTGCTAGCCAGCGAACGGTCGCGACGGCCAGAGCGGGCGCGCAACGTTCGTTCTCGTCGCCCGACTATTGGCGCGTTTCGTATTGGCAGCCTTTTTGATCCGACCGGGAATGGACCCTAAAAAAACGGAACCGTCTGATGCGAGTGGCGGTCATCGCTACCGTTAACCTCAACATTTTGTTGTGAAATCCCTGGCACGGTGTGAGCACAAGCGTGCCTCGCGGGTGCGCGCATTCAGCGTGGGTGTGTTTTGCGTAAGTCAGGGATCATCGTCGCCGCGGCGGCCTTCATATTGACGTTGCCAGCGCCCGTTTACGGCCAATCGTTCTTCGAGCAACTGTTCGGCGGTCTGGTGCCAAAGCCGGTTGCTCAACCGCCGCAGCGACCGGCTCTCCGGCTTGGTGTGCCGGAGCCGATCGGTCGAGGGGGCACCATCACGCAGACCGAGACAGACGACACCCGCGATTCCCGCAAATCGAACGGTGGTGAGCTGGACGAGAAGACTGCCAACGGTGGCGGCCAGAGGCAATCGATCTGCGTGCGAACCTGTGATGGCTATTATTGGCCGATCCGGTATCCAGCCAGCCGCCGTGACCTTGCCAGTGATGAAGCCGCGTGCCGGGCGAGTTGCGGTACGAACGCGAAGCTTTACACGCGCGCCAATCCTGGCGTTCCCGCCGAAGACATGCGCGATGACAACGGCCGTGCCTATGCCGACAGTCCGACTGCGTTCGTATATCGCAAGCGGTTGGTCGATGGCTGTGCGTGCCGGCCGATGCCGTGGAGCGACAGCGAGGTCGCCCGGCACGAACGTTATGCGCTGATCGAGGACGAGCGGCGGATCCGTGTCGCGGAAGCCGAACGGCAGGCCAAGGACGCTGTCGGAAACGCGGCTGCATCACCGGGCGCTTCGCCGGTCACAGATCTAGCTGATGTGACGGCGGGGGCTGCGGCGGAGGGTGGTGCGTTGGGCGGTTCGATTGCGACCAATTTGCCGATGCCGACCAACACTGGTCAGGCGGGCGATCTGACTGCCAGTGTTACCACGGAGGAAGCGAAATCGGCCGCTGCGGAGCTCGCCGAGCTCACGGTCGCCGAGAGCGCACGCACCGCCAAATCTGGATCAAAATCGGCCGCGCGACGCGACGGTGCTCCGGGCGAAAGGCGACGGGCGCGCCTTGCGGATGAGACCAAGGCTGCGCAACGGGACACCCAACGGGACACCCAACGGGCGGGACGACCCGCCTCGCGCGGAGGCGCTAAGCCGGGCATTTACGCCGTGGCAACGGGATTGCCCATGGGGCAGCCGAAGTTCCGTTATCCTGGCGACTGATCAGGGTCGATATCGGCCAATTTGGCGCCGAGGCCTTCGGGATCGGCGCCGTCGTGACCATTCTCGTCGCCTTCGATGATCTCCGGCGGGACGACGGTTACGCGGCGAGCGGCCATGTCGACGTCTGGGACGCAGGCGCGGGTGAACGGAATATACTCCGTTGGGCCGCCAGCTTTTGGCTTGATCTCCAAAAGGTCGCCCGCACCAAAATTGGCGACAGTCACGATGGTGCCCAATGGTGCGCCAACGGACGTCACGGCCGATAACCCGATCAGGTCGGCGTGGTAATAGTCATCGGGGTCTGGTGGCGGCAAGCGGTCGCGATCGACCCACAGCTCGGTGCCGCGCAAGGTCTCGGCCGTGGTCCGGTCGGAGACGCCGTCAAAACGGCAAATGACGCCTCTTTGAGTGACGCGCACAACCCGCAGGACTGGCAGTTCGCGTCGATCAGCGGCGTTCAGCCGCCCGTAGGCGGCGATATCGGCGGGGTCGGCCGTAAAGCTACGGACGACGAACTCGCCGCGGATGCCGTGGGCAGCACCAATTTCGCCAAGCAAGACGCGGGATTTGTTCGGCATTGAAGTACTCTGGATCGCTTCGGCCAGTTTCGGCCATTTGCAGTGCACTTGCGGGGGTGCGGAGCGGCAACCAAATCGAAACCTTTTGGAATACGGGCACGTTCTTCCAATCGCTCCCGTCGTGTTCGGCGGGTTTGCCACGACAACCGAGGTTCCTCCATGAAGTTGAAATCCGCGACGTCCGCAATTGCATTTGGTGTCCTATCACTTGTCGGCGTGACATTGCCTCCCGCTTCGGCGGTCGCGAAAGAGGTGATCGTAGGCGGCGCACCAATGTTCGCATCGAAGAACATCATAGAAAACGCCGTCAATTCCAAGGACCATACGACGCTCGTCGCCGCAGTGAAGGCTGCCGGGCTCGTTGAGACGCTATCTGGTGCGGGGCCGTTCACCGTTTTCGCGCCAACCAACGCCGCATTCGACAAACTGCCGAAGGGCACCGTCGCTACCCTGGTGAAGCCTGAGAACAAGGCGAAACTTACCAAAATTCTGACGGCGCATGTCGTTTCAGGCAAAGTTTCCGCCGCCGATCTCGTCACGAAGATCAAGGCAGGCGATGGCAAAGCAACCTTGAAGACGGTCTCCGGCGACGCGTTAGTTGCGCGGATCAAAGGTGACAAAGTGGTTTTGACTGACGAGAGCGGCGGAACGTCCACCGTGACGATCGCCGATGTCAACCAATCGAATGGTGTCATCCACGTCGTAAACTCGGTGCTACTGCCAAAGTGATCACGGCCGACGTTTGTTGAAAGTCCCGTCGCGCTTTAAAAGCGGTCAGCGCGGCGGGAGTTGTCCGAGTTTTTTAAGCGAGTTTCTAAGAATACGAGCCAATATCATTTCTTGCGCGGGTTTCTCGCGCAGCATTGGCCGTTGTCGACCCCGACCATGCAGTCATCGTACGGCTCCGAGGTCAACCTGCGGTCAATCCGCCGATTGGCGGCAGTGTCCGTGCTCAGTTCGGAGAGCCCAGCTGCTTGCGAACCTGGGCCATGATCATGTCGCGGGTGGCGTTCGAAGTCTTGGTGTCTCCGACCATGCAGCTGTCATAGGCCGACGTGGTCATGCGGAGGGCTGAGACTTTTTGCTCAGGCGACATGGTGAGGTGGCCAGATATCGCCTTGCTTAATTCATCGACCACTTTGCCACACTCGGGGGCTGCCGTCGCAGGGGCGGCGGCGAAGATCATGGCGGCGGCGACGATTGCGGACTTGTGCATAGTTTGGTCCTTTCAAGACGCGCGCGGACGGCACAATGCTGCAGTCTGGGCACACAGCTGAGTAGTTGAGCGTTGTTTTTTGAGGAAATGCCGTTGTGGCATCGAAGCGATGCCGCCTAGTCGGCGATTTTGAACGCAAGCCGCTCGAGACGTCGAGGTTTGGCAGGACTGGGGATAGTGCGTTGCCGCAGCAGTTTCGACCAGCTAAGCATGGAGCAATCACTGCTGGCGCTGGTCGATTGCCTCAGGTTCTCCATGGCCTGAGCTGCACCCGATGTATTTTCAGCGCGTTTGGCGTTGATTGTACCGCTGCGAACGAGGAAGCTTAGACCTTGGCCAACGACGACAGCAAGACACCCGGCGGTCCAGGCGACCCGGGTAAGGATCCTGGTAAAACGCCAGGCGACATCCGTCCTGTACTGATCTCCGACGAGATGAGCCGCAGCTATCTCGAATACGCGATGAGCGTCATCGTCAGCCGGGCGCTGCCCGACGTGCGCGACGGCTTGAAACCGGTGCATCGGCGTATCCTCTTCGCGATGCAGGAACTGGGGCTCGACTGGAACAAGAAGTACATGAAATGCGCCCGCGTCGTCGGCGAGGCGATGGGCAAATATCACCCGCACGGCAACCTCGCGATCTACGACGCGCTGGTGCGCATGGCGCAGGATTTCTCGATGAGCCTGCCGCTGGTCGACGGCCAGGGCAACTTCGGCTCGGTCGATGGCGATCCCCCGGCAGCCGACCGCTACACGGAATCGCGCCTCGCGAAGGTGGCGCAGTTCCTGCTCGACGACCTCGATAAGGAGACCGTCGACTTCAAGGACAATTACGACGGCAGCTTACGCGAGCCGATCGTCCTGCCGGCAAAATTTCCAAACCTTCTGGTCAATGGCGCGGGCGGCATCGCCGTCGGCATGGCCACCAACATCCCGCCGCACAATCTGGGTGAGGTTATCGATGCCTCCATGGCGCTGCTCGATAATCCGGAACTCGGGATCGATGACCTTACGCAGTATATCCAGGGTCCGGATTTTCCGACTGGCGCGACGATTCTTGGCCGAGGCGGTATTCTGAACGCCTACCACAAGGGCCGTGGGTCGATCATCGTGCGCGCGCGCGTCGAGATCGAGGAGATCCGCAAGGACCGCACGGCGGTCATCGTCACCGCGATCCCGTATCAGGTGAACAAGAAGACGATGATCGAGAAGATGGCCGATCTCGTCCGGGAGAAGAAGCTCGAGGGCGTTGCCGATATCTGGGACGAGACCAACCGCGAAGGCATGCGCGTCGTCATTGAGTTGAAGCGCGACGCGGTGCCCGATGTCGTCATCAACCAGCTGTGGCGGTTTACTGACCTGCAAGTGACGTTCGGCGCCAACATGGTCGCGCTCACCGGTGGGCGCCCCGAGCAGCTCAACCTCAAGGACTTCCTGCAGGCGTTCAACGCGTTCCGCGAAGAGGTCGTCACCCGGCGGACAAAGTACCTGCTGTCCAAAGCGCGCGCGCGGGCGCATGTTCTCGTTGGCCTCGCCATCTCGGTCGCCAATATCGACGAGGTCGTTACCACCATTCGCACGTCGGATGGCACGCCAGAAGCCAAAGAGCGGCTGATGGCGCGCGATTGGCCAGCCCGCGATATGGCGCCACTGATCGAGCTGATTGCCGACCCACGCCACAAGCTGAATGCCGACGGCACGTATCGACTGTCCGAGGAGCAGGCTAAGGCGATCCTCGACCTCCGGCTGTCGCGCCTGACCAAGCTCGGCCGGGTGGAGATCGAGGAAGAGCTCAACAAGATCGCCGTCGAGATCAAGGATTTCCTCGACATCCTTTCGTCGCGCGGGCGCATCATCGACATCATCAAGAGCGAGTTGCTGGCCGTTCGCGAAGAGTTCTCCGTGCCGAGGCGGACCGAAATCCTCGATATCGAAGGCGACCTCGAGGACGAAGACCTGATCCAGCGCGAGGAGTGCGTCGTCACGGTCTCGCATCGCGGGTATATCAAGCGCGTGCCGCTTTCGACCTACCGGGCGCAGCGGCGGGGCGGCAAGGGCCGCAGCGGCGTGACGATGCGCGACGAGGACTTCGTCACGCAGCTGTTCAGCGCGTCGACGCATACGCCGGTGCTGTTCTTCTCCTCGCGTGGCATGTGTTACCGGATGAAAGTCTGGCGGCTGCCAGCGGGTGGGCCACAGAGCCAGGGTAAGGCGCTGGTCAATCTGCTGCCGTTGCAGCCTGAAGAGCGGATCACGTCGATCCTGGCGTTGCCGGAGGACCCGGCAGAATTCGCCGGGCTTGAACTGTTGTTTGCTACGCGGTCGGGCAACGTGCGCCGAAATGCGTTGAGTGACTTCGAGAGCATCAACCGCAACGGCAAAATCGCGATGAAGCTGGACGATGGCGATGCCATCGTTCAGGTCGCGCTGGGGCGGCCGGGGGATGATCTGCTGTTCACGACGGCGCAGGGTCGCTGCGTACGCTTCGAGATCGCTGAGGAGGTGCGCTTGTTCAAGGGCCGTGACAGTGATGGCGTCCGCGCGATCCGGCTGGAGGACGGCGACACCGTCATCTCGATGGCGGTGTTGACCCACGTTGCGGCGAGTGCGGCCGAACGCGCGGCGTATCTTAAGTATGCCATCGCGCAGCGCCGGGCGGCGGGCGCCGATGGAACCGCAGGGCCGGATGGGGCGGCTGACGAAGCGGTGGTGACGGACGACGGTGACGAATCCGTGCCGGCCGTCGAGCTATCAGCCGAGCGGATTGCCGAATTGGCGGCGTCCGAGCAGTACGTGCTGACCGTGTCGGAGCGGGGCTTTGGCAAGCGCTCGTCGTCGTTCGAGTACCGGACCAGCGGGCGCGGCGGTAAGGGCATCGTGGCGATGGTCGTCAATGATCGCAACGGACCGCTGATGGCCTCGTTCCCCGTCCAGCCGACCGACCAGATCATGCTCGTGACCGACGCCGGGCAGTTGATCCGCTGCCCGGTCAACGACATCCGCATCGCTGGCCGCAACACACAAGGCGTGCGCGTGTTCAAGACCGACAGTACGGAAAAGGTCGTCAGCGTCGAGCGCATCTCAGATGTCGGCGGCGACGATAGCAATGGAAATGGCACCGATAACGGTGACGCGGTCATGGATGGCTGACGACATGAGACTGAGGACCGTGCTGAGGCGTGCGTGAGATGCCCGTGGTGGCAGCGATGTCGGTGCTCGCTGCCGCTGGCGCGGGTGCAAGCCTCGTCGAGATCTTGGCTGCGATCGGCCAAGTTACCGGGGTTGCGCGGTCCGCGGTAATCTATGCGGCTGTATCGGCGGGCCACGTGCTCGGGATCGCGCTGCTGCTCGGCCCGATCATTCTGGCCGATTTGGCGATCGTCGGCGTGATCCGTACCCTCGACGGACCTGGGGTTGCGACGCTGCGATGGACGGCGCGCTTTGGCGTGGTAGTGGCGATTGCGACGGGCATTCTACTGGCGTCGTCTAAGCCGGCCGAGTATTTTGCCAACTGGGCTTTCTGGGCGAAAATGATCGTGCTGTTGCTCGCCTTATCGAATGCGATCGTGTTCGAGTGCCGGGTGATTGGCGAAGGCGACAGTTTCTCCCGCATTCAAGCGGGCGTTTCCATCGTGCTATGGCTGACCGTCCTCGCGCTCGGGCGTTGGATCGCGTTTGTTTAATGCGCGCGGCTGGTATCTCCCATGCCTGGGTGGCCCGCCTGCGCGGGCCATGACGGTGGGATGACGGGCACGGTGGCGTGTCGCAGATCATCGGTTGGTTGGTCTTGGCAAAGCTACCGGAGTTCGACGCGTTTCTTGCCGGCCGGCTCGATCCATTCCGCGCGATAGACCGCCGGATTGCCGACGTTTTGATAGCCGTAGATGCGAACGGCTTTGCCCGGCGCAATGTCGCCTTCGGCGAGGCCACGGGCTTCCATGCGGGACACGGGCGCCAGTTCTACGGTAATCTCAGCGCCGTCGCGCAGCATGATGACCGTGCCATGGGGATTGGCGTAGGCTGAGCGAACGACGTTGGCGGTGTGGTCGAGCACTTTAGCTTTGTCGAACCCGCCCCACCCATGATGGGCAAGTGCGAGACCTGGAACCGCGATGGCGGCGGCGGCAGCGAGCAGCAAGGTTCTGCGACGGTCCATGGTAGTGTCTCCTGGTGGTTTCACTGATGGTGCGAATGTGGGGCGCATCGTGGTCGCCGCAAGATGGAGTTTTCAAATGACTACGTCTGGCAATGACCGACCCAATGCCATCCATTGGCCGCCGCTGATTTATGTGGTGGCGGGTGTGGCAGCGTTCGTCCTCGATCGAACCGTGGCGGCGTGGCCGTTGCCGCAACTGCCGTCGCTGCAGTTTGCGGGATGGGGCTTGGCCGGGCTCGGTTTGCTAATGGCGATGGCGGGCATCGTGACGTTCAAGCAGATCGGGACCGTTGTCGATCCGACGGGGCAAGCGGTGCGGCTGGCAACGACTGGCGTCTACCGGTTCACGCGCAACCCGATGTACCTCGGCGTGGTGCTGATTTTCGTCGGCCTGGGTTTCGCTACGCGTTCGGCCGGCCTGTTGCTGGTCACGCCACTTGTCGTGATTGCACTGCAACGATTGGCGATCGTGCGTGAGGAGGCGTATCTTCAACGCCGGTTCGGGTCGGAGTACGACATGTATCGTCAGCGCGTTCGGCGTTGGGTATGACGGTGGTATGCACCACATGCGTTAGCACCGGCTTGCGATAGCTCCCGCTACTTCGCGTCAGACAGAGGTCCGCCATGGCTGCCCCCGCCAACACGCTCCGCACCGGATTTTATTCGGGCTCGTTCGACCCGGTTACGCTTGGGCACTCCGATGTGATCGCGCGGTCGGCGCGGCTTGTCGACCGGCTGATCATCGGCATCGGAGTCAATCCTGGCAAGGCGCCGCTCTTTTCTGTCCCTGAGCGGATCGCAATGCTGGAGGCTGAAACGGCTGCAATCGCCAAGGCGACGGGAACCGTCATCGAGATCGGCGAATTCGCTGGTCTTGCGATCGACGCGGCGCGGGCAGCGGGCGCGATCGTTATCTTTCGCGGATTGCGGGACGGAACGGATTTTGACTACGAGATGCAGATGGCTGGCATGAACGGCGAGATGGAGCCTGCCATCGAGACGGTGTTCGTTGCAGCCAGCCCGCGCGTGCGGCACATCGCGGCCAATCTCGTGCGCGCAGTGGCCACGATGGGCGGCGATCCGTCGCCGTTCGTGTCCAAGGCCGTGGCCCAAAAGCTGAAGGGCCGGTCTGTCCGTGGGCGGTAGTCGCCATGGCTTTAGGCCCAATGCGACGGTCTGCGCGCGATCGGGGCGTTGCAGTCGGGCCGTCAATTCGCCATAACCCGCCGCGATTACGCAGGCGGGCCAAGGCTGTCGTGTGCCGTGTTGACCCGCGATGATCAGCGCCGCTAGAGACCCCTAAAAAGAGAGATCGTCCACGATGCGCTTCCAGAGTGCCCTCGCCGTCGCCGCTGCTGTCGTTGTTGCCGGTTTCACAACCGTTGCCGTCGCACAGACGCCAGCGCCGCCTGCCGATCCGGCCAACACGCTGATTTTGGAGCTTAAGTACGGGAAGGTCACGATCCAGATGCGGCCGGACCTCGCGCCGGGCCATGTCGAGCGGGTCAAGACCCTAACCAAGCAGGGGTTCTACAATGGCCTCAAGTTTCACCGCGTGATCAACGAGTTCATGGCGCAGACCGGCGACCCGACGGGAACTGGTGGCGGTGGCTCGAAGCTCGGCAACGTCAAAGCCGAATTCACCCCAGAGCCGTACCGCCGCGGCACGATCGGCGCGGCGCGCACAGCCGATCCCAACAGCGCGGACAGCCAGTTCTTCATCTGCTTCACCGACTTCGGCTGCGATCCTTTGCGCGGCAAGTATACCGTGTGGGGCAAGGTCACGTCGGGCATGCAGTACGTCGACCAGATCAAGAAGGGCGAGCCACCCTCCGACCCCGATACGATCGTCAAAATGTATCTGGCGTCCGATGGCGCAGGAACACCCGCCAAGAAGCCTTGAGCGCTGCACGTCAGCGTAGCGATTTTGACGTCTTTCAACGCAGAGTAGGACACGACATGGCGGACATCACCGACCCCGAGAACACGCTGATCATCGAGACGACCAAAGGTCGCGTCGTGATCGCGATGCGGCCCGACTTGGCCCCGGGCCACGTTGCGCACATCAAGAAGCTCGCGCGCGAGAATTTCTACGACGGCATCGTATTCCATCGCGTGATCGACGGCTTCATGGCGCAGACCGGTTGCCCCAAAGGTAGCGGCACCGGCAACTCGAAGTATCCAGACCTCAAGGCCGAGTTCAGCCGCGAACCGCACGTGCGTGGGACGGCGTCTATGGCGCGGGCGTCGAGCCCGAATTCGGCCAACAGCCAGTTCTTCATCTGCTTCGACGAGGCAAGCTTTCTTGACGGGCAGTATACGGTTTGGGGCAATGTCATCGAAGGCATGGACAATGTCGACAAAATCAAGCGCGGTGAACCCGTGCGCGAGCCCGACAAGATGATCTCGGTTCGGGTCGCGGCCGACGTGTAATCGAGAACGCGCGCCGTCTTGCCAGGACACGTTTCATCGAACGGTCTTGGTCAGATGGCGTGCGTCTTTTCTCTTCCACCGGTTGGGGTCAATCTTTCGCGCCTGATGGGATGGTGTACACCCTCACGACGCCATCGACGCCAGCGGTTGCCAACTTTGAATTGTCGGGCGAGAACGCAACGGCCGTCGCGCCGCCACTGTGGCCGGTGAGCGAGCGCCACGTGCGGCCCCGGCGGGCGTTCCACACCCTGACGACCCCGTCTTCGCCCGCCGATGCCAACCAGTCGCCGTTGGCCGAATACGCCACCGCGCTGACTTTGCCTTTGTGGCCCTGCAGATGGAAACGCTGGCGGCTCGACGCCGAGGCATAGATGCGAATGTCGCCGTCGAGGCTTGCAATTGCGAGTGACTTGCCGTCGGGCGCGAACGCGAGCGCTGTGACGAAGTCCTTCGAGCCTTTGTAAATTCGGATCAGGTCGTGGGTATCGGCATCATACAGGCGAACAGTCTTGTCGGCGCTTCCTGTCGCAATCCACGGGCCGTGAACGGAGTAGGCGACGGCCTGGGCAGCACTCGTGTGGCCGTCGAGTTTGAACTGAGCAGCCGTAGCCGCGCGCGTATCCCAGATCGCGGTTTCGTAGTCGTGGCTCGCGGCGGCGAAGCGATCCCCGCTGCCGAGGAAAGCGACCGACCAAACCTCGGCGTCGTTGCGCTTGTAGGCGGCGATCCGCTCGCCCTTGTCGAGATCGTAGAGCGCGATCGTGCCGTCGCCGTGGCCGGTCAGGACGCGGCGGCCAGCGAGCGCCAGGGACGATACGAGGCGGTTGTCGAGCGTCAGCGATTTTTGCAGCGCGCCTGAGGCGGCGTTCCAGACTTTTAGGCTGGCGTCGCGACCTGCGGAGACAATCGTGCGGCCGTCCTCGGAGAACGCGAGGCCTGTAATGTCGGCTGTGTGCGCGCGGATTTCGCGCAGCTGCAACGCGGGCTCAGCTTGGGGTGGTGTTGCCGTGGCATTGGCGGTGCGCGGGGATGAAGTCGCGGCCGGGGTTTGGACGAACCGGGCGATCGTGTCGTGATAGGCGAGGCCGAGGCCAGCGATACCAGCAGCTGCAGCAACTTTCATCGCGGTGCCGAAGCTGCCAGACCTGCGTGTCATGCGGACCGGCTGCGGGCGAGCCGGAGCGCCACGGTCGATCGCCGTTTTTTTGTTTGCAGGTTCGACGGCGGCAGCTTCGGTCGGCTTTTTGAGCGCAGCTTTCTCGACGGCCTTTGATGAGGCTTTTGCTGCGGGCTTGCCGCTGGTTTTTGCAGAGGCTTTTCCAGCGGCGAGTTTGTTGCTCGCGGCTTTTGCGGCAACGGCTTTGACAACTTTGGCTGCGGTAGCGGTCTTTGGCTTACGCTTTGCGGCGGCCGCTTTGGCTGCGGCATCGGCTGGGCTTTCCGCCAACGGGGGAAGCGGCGGCGGCTCGGCCTTCGCATGTGCTGCTGCCGGGTTTGTCGGTGTCAGGCGATCAATCGGGCTCTTGAGCTTGTCGACAAAGTCGAGAAGGCCGCCCTGGACACCCGGTGCGTCGGGCAACGGCGGTGACAACGACCCAGCGGCTGCGATTTGGATCGGAGCACCGGCGCCTGCAATTTCGAGCGCCTGGTCTTTGCGCGCGCCGCGACCGCGGGAGAACCAGCTTTGCTTGACCGGATCGGGCGCGAGCAAGTCGCCGCGCCATGCCGCGATCGACCTTGGCCGCTGTTCGACCTGGAGCACCAGCGCCTTGTCGATTGCGCGCAGGAAACCCGACCGGTAGGCCCCGACAGCGGCCTCGCGTGCGGGGACGTATTCGTCTTTGATCATACGCGACGGGCTGTCGGGCGGGCGGCGTCCGGTGATCGCGTGATAGAGCGTGGCGGCCAGCGCGTAGATGTCGGTCCACGGGCCCTGTTGGCGGCTGGTTTCGGCGTACTGCTCGTAGGGGCTGTAGCCGGGTTTCACCAGCGCGCTGACCGTGCGGGAGTGGGCGATGATGTCGCTGCGTGCGGAGCCGAAATCGATCAGTACCGGGGCGCCGTCGTTGCGGATGATGATGTTGTCGGGGGCGACGTCGCGGTGGAGATAGTCGGATTTATGGACAAACTCGAGCGCGTCGAGCAGGGGGCTGACGATCTGGTCGAGTTCACCCTGGCGGGGCGCGCGGCCGAGGTCCTTCAGCCAGGACTTGAAGCTTTTGCCCTCTTCGAACTGGAGCACCATGTAGGCGGTGCTGTTGGCGCGAAAATAGCGATAAACGCGAACGATATTGGGGTGGTCGAGTTTGGCGAGCGTTTGCGCTTCCTCGATAAATCGGTCGAGACCCCATTGAAAATCACCGGCGCAATCTGACGAGCGCGGCAAGGCATCGATGCCGTTCTGGCGTGCGGCGAAGTCAGAGGGGAAATATTCTTTGATCGTGACGGCGCGCGTCAGCGCCAATTCTTTGGCGAGATAGGTCACGCCGAAGCCGCCCGCGCCGAGCACACGCTCGATGCGATAGTCGCCTGTCAGCAAAGTTCCCGTCGCTAGCGCGATGAGATTGGTCATAGCTCCCCAGCTCGTCTGGCAGTCAAATTCTAACAGCCCGTTTTTGGGCCGTCGTTCACAGCAATCGCGAATCCTGTGCGGTCGTATCAGAATTGCCCCAGGAATAGGGCTGCGAATGTGGCAGATGCTCAGCCGCCGAACCGGAGCTGAATATTTCCGATGTGGCATAGCTGCAGCCATGATACTGACGCAACACAGCAGATACTCGCCAGCCGAGCCACGCGGAGGGGGATAATGTCGGACACGCCAGGCCCGGGTAACCCGGGTAAACCGGCCAAGCCAGGGGGTTCCTCAGGGGGCCCTGGTGGATTTCTCGGCTCGCTCAAGGACGCGTTGGCCGCCGCCAGCCGCGATGACACCGCGCTCGCTGCAAAGCGTGCCGTTGCTGCGGCGACAGACAATGCTGCGGGAGGCGCGGCGACAGACGGGACATCGCCCGATTTGCACCAAGCCGATGTCGGATCGGACGCCGAAGCAACGCCAGTGCCTGCAAAGCCGCTCAGCGCCGCCGAGGCTGCCCGTGAAGCGCGCGGCGTGACCTCGCTCAAACTGCAAGATATGAACATGCAATTCGACGGTACGAACACCACCCGGATCATCCGCATGCCGAAAACCCCCGAGCCTGCAGCCACTCCCGCCGCCGCCATACCGGCCGTAGACGATGGTCCCGCCCGCACCCAGCTGGTGCGCGGCCGTCAAGCCATGAAACGCGGACAGTTCATCACCGATCCCGTCGTTGGATGGCTGGTGATCGTCGGTGGTCCCGGTCTTGGTAGTTACCGGCCGGTATTTGAGGGGAACAACACCATCGGGCGCTCGACGCAGAACCGTATCCCGCTTGATTTCGACGACGAGGCGATCTCGGCCGAGGAGCAGGCCTATCTGCGCTATGACAGCAACGACCGCAGCTTCCTGCTGGTGCCGAACATGAGCAAGACGAACATCGTGTCGCTCAACAATACGCGGCCGACGACGGCGGTCGAGATCAAGGCGATGGATGTGATTACGATGGGCCGCACCCAACTCGTATTCATGCCGTTCTGCGGACCGGAATTCGATTGGTCGGAAATATCCGAGAGCAAAGACTGAGTGCCTGTCCCGGTCAGCTTTGAATGCCCCCTCGATCGGGGCAATCGGCGGCGGGTCTTCATACTGATCGCCAAGCATTGGCTTGAGCCGTGATTGCGAACGGCGTAACTGTCCAAACTACAAATACCGTTCGCAACGCGTCATCTCGTCAGTCACGGCCTAGAACACACGGCACAGAACACGGCTCCATGCAGACCTTCGATTGTGCGCTCCGTGCCACCCGCGGCGCCCGCGAATATCAGGAAGATACCGCCGTTCTGTGGCCGGGGGCCGACGCGTCTCCATCGGCCAGTGGAGGGGGTACCAACGGGGGGAGCGGAGGCGGGGAAACAACCGCGAGCGCTTCGCAAGGGCGCGTGGTTGCTGTGCTTGCGGATGGCATGGGAGGGCACGCCGGCGGGGCGCTCGCCAGCCGCCTCGTGTGCGAACATTTTCTCAAAACCGTTTCCAGGCACGCTGGCGAGACGATCGACGGCCTGCTTTTGGCGCTGATGGCGGCCAATGAGTCGGTCGCTGCACAGGTCAGAAAGAACCCGCTCCTGTCGGGCATGGGCTCGACCGTTATCGGCGTCGAATTCGTGAGCGGCGGTATCAACTGGGTGAGTGTCGGCGACAGCCCGCTGTACCTGTGGCGGCGCGGCGAAATCGCGATGCTGAATGAAGACCATTCGCTCGCGCCCGATCTCGACCGCTTGGCGGCGGAGGGCAAGATTACTGCGGCACAGGCGCGAAAAGATCCGCGACGGCACATGCTGCGCTCGGCCGTTACGGGGGAGGAAATCGACCTTGTGGACATTTCGAAGAAGCCGCTGCGGCTCGAGGCCGACGACTATGTGATCCTCGCAAGCGATGGCTTGCAATCGCTGGAGTTGCCCGAAATCGAACGGCTGGTTTCGGCCTACGCAACCGACGGCTCTGACGCCGTCGCGGGCGCGCTCATCCGGGAGATCGACAATCTTCGCGAGCCGCACCAGGACAATGCCACGGTCGTCGTGGTGCGGGCGATCGGCGGGGATGTTGGCAGCGACGCTGCCGGGGGCGATGCCTCGTAAGATCTGCGGTTGGCCTCGGACAAGCAGACATTGCGTGATTGGTTCGCCAAAGCAGATGGAAATAGATCAGGTGCTGGGCACACCTTTAATTGCAAGTGCCCCACAGATAATCGACTCATCTCCAAAAGTAGCCCTCGCTATCAACAAGCCGGGACTTCTAATTGGGACATTATCCATCCTGAACGTCAAGATAATCCCAATTATGGGCGAGCCTCGATCGATAGCCTCATCACGAGCCCGTGAAAACAGGTCTGCTGGCACCATGCTTTGCGAAATTGTGTCTCCGTGAGGCGCCTCAATCGTGACCGAAACGGGCGCGCTAAGTTTATAGTCGACTGAGAAGTTGAGGCGCACATACACCACAAGCCTCGCGAACGTTCCAGGAAACGCAGGAACGTTTACATTGTCGGGAATGATGCCAATGAGCGAAATTGTACCTTCGACCTCCTCACGCGCACTTTCACAAAACAACGCGAGGCCGGAGTGTGACGCCATTACAGTTTGGTCCCCGCGCTAGTTGTCGCCTCAATCCTGGTACTGGTTGGATTGTGCTTGAAGACGCGCGGCTCGGAGACATTGCAACCCGCCTCCGCAGACTGATCTTGCAGGGTGAAGCATGGCTGTTTACCAAGCGCATAAGCGAGCTCAGCTACTCGCCCTAGCGTTAAGTCTTGATGGCCGCGCAACTCTCGATTGATCACGGAGCGATGAACCCCAATTTCCCGAGCAATATCTGCCTGACTTAGTCCCCGCTTTTTATGTTCCACGGAAAGCGCTCGAAGGAGTTCTCGGCGAACACTCAAAGTAAAGCGGCCGGCAACGCGTCGACTAGGGGAAACGGTAAGCCGAAATGACGTCATTAGGATTGTCTCCTGGGATAAACTTCGGATCATTTAGATCAAGCCGATCTCGAAAGTACGCAACCTCACCAGCGTAGCCATTATATAAATTTCCGTCCTTTATTGCCTGAGCAAGGTTTGCAGCGTGTCCAATAAAATGATCTTTTTTTGGGAACCACCCAAATACACGCAAGTCCGCTGTTTTTAGTTCCCAGACGCCGCCTGCAACATGGCGGATCGGATTGAAGGAATGACCAAACGTCAGTATAGCGCCACTTGCGTAGACAGCAAGGTATGCGTCCAACTGCTCCATGGGGGTCTGGTCGATTTTCCACGTCGATCCCAAATTGGGCAGCTGTCCGCTCAGCCATTTCTGTAACTTTGGCGAAGCGTAGGCACACCTCAACTCTTGCTCTCGGGGTGCTAGCTGGGCGTCGATCTTCGCAATCTCGCCGCGTTCTAATGACTCTAACAGTGTTGCCATTAAAGTCAACAGCTCATGCAAAAAAGATAGCCAGCTCGTTCGATCCAGCTTACTAGATCAAGTGGGTTTCCAGAACATGGGAAATTTTAGATGCCTGGACGCACGCGGGGTCAGGCATTTGGTACGTGAGGTAGCTGCCCAACTAACCCACGTCTGACCCTTGCCGCTCTAAGGTTCTGAGTACCGCTTAAATTCGCCACTCACGAGCTTCCGCTCGGATTTCACACGAGCTTCCGTTCGCCTTTCACACGAGCTTCCGCTCGACGGCGATGCGGACCAATTCCATCTGGGTGCGAGCGCCGAAGCGGGCGCGCATCTGAACGCAGCTTTGGGCGATGGTTTTATAGGACACGCCAACGAGGTCTGCGATTTCCGACAGGCTGCGGCCCTTGGCCAGATGGCGCAGAATCTCATGCTCCCGGGTCGAGACCGGGACCGTGGTGGTTTCACCGCCACGATCGACCGCGGTGCGGGGCTTCGAGCCGCCGCCGAGATAGGCGATCCGCTCGGTGGCCCCGTCCGGCCAAGTCGTACCGCCGTTGGCGACGGCCCGTATCGCGTCGACCATGCGCGCGGGGTCGTCATTCTTGCTGATATAGCCCTTGGCGCCGATCTCGATGGCCTGGGCGACGAACACTGGATCGTCGTTCATCGAGAACATGATCACTTTGGCCGCCGCATTGCGTTCCAGCAACCATCGTGACAAGGCAAAACCAGATGAGCCAGGCAAGTTGACGTCGACGATGGCGACGTCGGGCGGCGTTTGCGCAACGACGCGTTCGGCTGCCTCGGCGCTGTTGGCTTCCATGATTTCGATGTCGGCGTCACTGTCCAATAGCGCCTTGACGCCGGAGACGACGATGGGGTGATCATCGACAATCAAAAGTTTCAAGCCAAAGTCTCCCTCGATAGGTCCAAGTCCGGCTTAACATGAGATGTCGATGCTGACGATCGAAACGCGGCTCAACCTGCTCATCGGCGCGCTATTGTTGGCCGCGCTGGCGGCGAATGTCGCCTTGATCGTGCTGTCGGCTGGCCCGCGTATCAAGGCCGAGAATGAGAGTATGGTCAACCTCGCGCGGGACGCGGTCGACAGGGGACTGGCGGAAATCAAGGCTACGGATAACCCACAGCGGGAACTGGCGCGCTTGGTTGAGCGGCTTTCTGCATTGCGCCACGTCAAGGTGACACTTCAGGGACAGCCAGGAGTGGAGGCGGCCGCAGCGCCGGACCACGCGGCGCAGACGAGGCCCGGGCGGTGGTTGGCGCGATTCGCAGGTGTCGCAGTGGCGCCGCAGAGCGTGCCCGTACAGATTGGCGGGCAGACGAGTGGCTGGATGCTGATCGAAGCCGAGCCCGACGACGAACTCGATGAAATCGTCGCAACGATGCGCGACACGCTGATTGGTGGCGGGCTGGTTATTCTGGCGATGTTCGTCATTACCCGACTGGTGGTGCGGGAAACGCTGCGACCGATCGGACAACTGAGCACAGCCCTATCCGGCTTGGAGCAGGGCGATTTTGCAATCGCGCTGTCCAAGCAGGGGCCGCCGGAGTTCCGCGAGATCACCGCAAAGGTCAATGATCTTGCCGCGTCGCTGGAGCGGGCGCGCGCCGAAAACCGGCGGCTCGCGCAGGAGCTTGTGACGATCGAGGACCAGGAGCGGCGGGAAATGGCGGCCGAGCTGCACGACGAGTTTGGACCATACCTGTTTGCAATCCGGGCAAACGCGACGACGCTGCTCAACGATGCCGAAATGGCCAGGGGGCAGGAGGCGAAAGGGCAGGATGCGACGAGAGCGCAAGGCGCCAGCGACGCGGCTGCGGTGCGACGGGCGCGGGCCTGCCGCAACCTGCTCGACCAGATCGAGGCGGTCCAGCAGGCCAACCGCCGTGTCCTGCATCGGCTCAGGCCACCAGCGCTTGCCGAGATCGGCCTTGAACGTGCGATCGAGGGGCTCGTTGCGCGCTGGCGCGAGAGCAATCCGGAGGTCGTGATCGAAACGTCGATCCACGTGCCGCCTGATCTATTGCCGGGTCCGATGGAGCTGACGGTTTACCGGGTCATCCAGGAGGGGCTGACGAACGCGTTCCGCCACGCGGGTGCAAGCGCGATCGAGGTCACCGTCGCGCCGAAGGGTGCGGACAGGGTTGTCGTGGCGGTGGCCGACAACGGGCCTGGAACACTGGGCCTAGATAAACTGGGCCTAGATAAACTGGGCCTCGATATACCGGCGGACGCATCACGCGGTCAGGCTCTTCGTGTTGCAGTGACGCCAGGGTTCGGCCTCACCGGCATGCGGGATCGGGTGCTGGCTCTTGGTGGGTCTATCGAACTTCGGCCCAATCGGATGGGGGAGATGGCTATTCTAGGTGAGTTTGCGCGGCAGGTGACAGGTCAAGCCCGTGATAAAGCCATTGATCAAGCCATTGATCAAGTAAGTGGTCTGCGCCTCGAAATCGAGCTGCCATTGGCGTGAGCGCAAGGCCTGCCATGCGGGCGCCTGCCGTTAACCTATTGTTGCCCATAAACCCCGTCTGAACGGAGGGTTCAGACGGGGTTCAACGGCAATTGCCTATACGGCTAGTATGGCCTGCCGGGTGTCTGCTAGAGCAGCATCGGCCGAACTGGACCCGGCCGGGATTGCACACGCTTCAGACTGAGGACGCCGCCATGTTCGCCCGTTCGACCTTTCTCGCTATCATCGCCATCATGACCGTTGCCGGTCTGACGCCGGCCGTAGAGCCGCTCCCGGCCGAGGCGCAAAGCGGCGTCGCCTGCGAGGTCAGGGCCGTCAAGCGCGGCGGGGCGACTGTGGTCGAAGGGTACGTCAGCGCGCCTGCCGGGTTCAACGGATCGTACAGGATTTCTGTCAGCGGCGGGGGTGGCGACACCGACCAAAGCGGCGAGTTCAGCGGCGGTGGCGGGAAGTCGTCACTGGGATCGGTGCCGGTTGCGGGAGCGGGAAATTTTTCAGCCGATATCGTGATCAAGCAAAACGGCGTTTCACGGTGCTCCAGCCGGGCTGGCGGCAAGGTCTGAGATCCGATCAGGTTTCCACGGTGAAGCGGGCTTCCCAGCCGATCAGCGCTCGCTTTCGCGTGACGTTCCAGTGGTAGCCGCCAAGGCCGCCATCCGTGCGCCGGACGCGATGGCACGGGACCACGAAGGCCAGCGGATTACGGCCGATCGCGGCGCCGACCGCGCGTGAGGCACGCACGGTGCAAACCCGTGATGCGATGTCGGCGTAGCTGACCGCGCGGCCGGCCGGAATCCGGGTCAACAGCTGCCAGACCCGGATTTCGAAGTCGGTGCCGATCATGACGATCGGCACAGTCGCGCCCTGGGTCGTTGTGGCAAACAGAGCTTCGACCTCGCGCACTGAGGCCGATGGATCGTGCCGCCATGTCGCCGCTGGCCAGCGGCGCTGCATGTCTTCGAGCGTGGCATGTCGGGCATTGGCGCGTTCCTCGTCGAGAAAGACGAGGCCTGCCAATCCGCGCGGTGACATGGCAGCCAAAGCGTCGCCGAACGGCGTGTCGTGCCAGCCGTAGACGAGGTCTAGGCCGGCGCCGCGACGGCTGACCTCGCCCGGCGTCACAGCGACATGGCTGATGAACAAATCGTGCAAGCGCGAGCCACCGGACAGTCCGACCTCGTGGGCGGTGTCGAGGACGGTGGCTGCGCCGTCGAGCAGGCGCCGCGCATGGTCGAGGGTCAGTGCTTGCGTGAACTCTTTCGGTGACAGGCCGCACCACCGCTTGAACAGCCGCTGCACGTGGGCGGGGGATAGGCCGAGGTGGATTGCGAGGTCGGCAAGTTCAGGTTGGGTCCGAGTATGCTCTGTTAGATAATGGATCGCGCGGCGCACGGTATCGTAGTCGCCAGCACCCGTGGACGCGGCCGTGGATATGCCCGTGGACATGCCCGTGGCTGCCGATGTGGCGTCGGCGGGACTTGCGCGGGCGCTGTCAGCGCGACTTGGCTGTGCCTTGGGCGGATGCTGTAGGGTTGGTTTCATGGGGTCGGTTAGACCAGTCGCATTTCGATCCGGCGACCCGTTTCTAGCTTTTCGTGTTTGTCCTGCTTGAGGCCTCGCTACTCGACGTCTTCGCAGACCGAGCAGCTAGATGATGGGTTAAGGCGGCGTCGCTGAGGCAGGCGTCGGCGTGCCACCGCCACCGCCAGGGTCGCTGCCACCGGCCGCAGCCGGACTGGCTCCTGCACCCTTGTTGGCTTTCGGGGCACCGGGACGCTCAGCCCCGTAGCGCGGGGTTTCTCGGGCTGGATACGCCAGATCCGTCGGGTTGGCGGCCATCGCGGCGATCGCGCGCTGCTGGGAGCAGCCGAAGTCGGGGTAGGCAACGCGGTCGGGGTTGCGCGTCACGTCTTCCTGCCAGTTTCCGCAGACCGGACCGACGGCAGCAATACGGTCATAGGATAACGTAACGGAACCAAGCGCCCCCTTGGTGTTCCATTTGACGCGCTCGGTTGGAATACCCTCGCGCTGCACGGCCGTGCGAACGAGGATCGACGCGCCGTGGTCATGCCCCGGCAGCGATATGTACAGTGGGCCGCTGGTGGCACGCTTGTAATCGCGGAGGAAGCGCGTCGTTTCCATGTACGCTTGGTCGCGCGCGGGTCCGCTACGGGCGACCGCGATGTCGACCGATTCGATCTGTGGCGTGACGACGATGGGGTGCCGCTTGGTGTAATCGGTAACCTCCGGGTGGACGGCATCGGGCAGGCGCGGAAGGTCGCAGCCAGCGGCCGCTACGGCGGTAACAGTGGCCAGGGCAACTGCGATAGCTCGTGGGCGTCTCATTTCCGGCCTCCATAGTCGGGATATTCGACGATGAACCCGGCATCTTTGGTGCTAGCTCCACCAGCGAGCTGCTTCGTCGGGCCGTAGATGCGGTTGAGACTGCCGTAGAACTGGCCTTTGAGGTCGCTCGGCGCGGCAAGGCCGTCGCCCGGCTTGCTGAATTCCCGAGGGTCGGTCGGGCGCACGATGATCGGTGTGACCATGATCAGCAGTTCGCTCTTGCGGTCTTGGTAGTCCTTGCTGCGGAACAGCGCGCCGAGGATCGGCAGGCTGCGGAGCTCCGGCACACCCTCGACGCTCTGTCGCACTTGGTCAGAGAGTAGCCCGGCGATCGCCAGCGAGGATCCGCTCGGCATCTCGACGGTTGTCTCCGCTTTGCGCAGCGAAATAGCCCGGATCGAGATCGAGCCGATGGCAACAGCGCCCTCGCTCGACAGTTCGCTGACTTCGGCGGCGATCTTGAGGCCGATGCGGCCCTCCGACAGCACGGAAGGTGTGAACGAGATCTGGACACCGAACGGTTTCCACTCGACGCTGATGGTATTGTTTTCCTGCGAAACGGGGATCGGGAACTCGCCGCCGGCATGGAATTTTGCGGTTTGGCCAGAGATCGCCGTCAACGTCGGTTCGGCCAGCGTTCGGGCGAGGCCAACGCGCTCGAAGGCTTCGATGATGCTGGTGATGCGCTTGCCGTTGCCGAGATCGGCGGAGCCTTGCAATGCCGTTCCAGAAAACACGGTTGGAGGAAACGGACCTCCGGGCGCTCCAAGGAACGGCGGGTTAAAGATCGCTTGCGGAGCGACCGCAGCGGTGACCGGAAAACTGTTCTGGATCACCTTGGCGAACGTGACATCGCCAGCCTTGACGATCGCCTCGGGCAGGTTCACCCCGAGCCGCCGGACGGCATCGCGGTTGACCTCGGCGACCGTCACTTTGAGGAGTACCTGCTCCTTTTCGTGTGTCGCGATCAAGTTGACGATAGTGGCGCCCTTCAAGTGCATCTTGGCGAGTTGCTCGGCCCGGGATGCGTCTTCCGGTTTAGCGACCGTGCCGGAAATAATAACGCCGTCGCCCGAACCTTGGAGCTTCAACTTCGAGCCGGGCAGATGCTGCCGTAAGGTGTCGGCCAAGTCTTTCACGTCGCGGTTCACGACGAGGTCGAGTGTGACCAGCCGGCGGCCGTCCTTGCCGAGGAAAAAGACATTGCCCTCGCCGACCGTGCGAGCGGCAAGAGAGATCCGGCGTGCCGTTAGTACAGTCGCTTCGACGAGCCCTGGGCTCGAGATGACCACGTCCTGCACATCTGTCGGCAATTCGATGATGATGCCGCGGTTAAGGCCCAACGTGAGCTTGCGCGATACGGGCAGTTCGACGGTAGTTGCGATGCGCAACATCGACGAACTGTCGATGCCGCCGTCAGCCGTCGCTGGCGGCGCCATTGCCGCCATAAGCAGCAGGGCGCATGAGGCGGCCATAGCGCATGGCATGGCGCGTGCCCACGCTGCTGCGCGCGGCCAAAATGTGTGTTGCCAAGATGCTGGCAGTGTAACGGACATGCTTCCCCCAACAGACCCGGCACCTGGGTGGTCCGGTGACCGGACGCGTTCGAGGTGCGAGGCATCATAACGGCTCACCACCGCTCAACATTCGGTACCGGTCGAGCAAACAGCCCGGTGGTCCGGCGAGCGGACGGCGTTACGCGAAAAGGCGACAGCACATGAGGACGCAACAAGCCGAAAACCTAGCCGACTTCTGCAGGCCGGGCGCGGCTCGACATCGTGCGGGTGTTTCCTGCCAACGGTCGGTCCACTGGTTTTCAACAGGTGTCGCAGGCCGGCGTGGACCCATCCGGGATGTCGGTAACCGCAGGGCTGGCCGGGCTATTATCGTTATCGTGCCGTGCGTTATTCCGAGGGCTGACGGCGATGTGGAGAAGTTATCCCGGTCGTTGCTCCGGAGCGAAACTGCAGCAGAGAAAGTCGGGCTCGCTGGTTTCGAATTCCCGGTGCTGGTGGTAAATCAGCCGTCATGAGCCAGAGCCATGACACATCCGATACCAGCCTCGATAGCTTGCCTGCGGTCGCCGACCTCAGCGAGGACGCGGCGGCTGTCGAACTTGCGCGCCTCGCGGCGCAGATCGCGCGGCACGACACTCTTTATTATCAGCAGGATGCGCCCGAGGTGTCGGACGCCAATTACGACGCGCTCCGGATACGGCTTGGCGCGATCGAGGCGCGGTTTCCGCAACTGGTGCGTGCCGACAGCCCCTCAATTCGGGTTGGTGCCGCACCGGCCGATGGTTTCGGCAAGGTTCGCCATGCCGTGCCAATGCTGTCGCTTGGCAACGCGTTCGCAGATGAGGACGTGCGCGAGTTCATCGATCGTATCCAAAGATTTTTGGGCGGAGGCGAGGTTGCGGTTACGGCAGAGCCGAAAATCGACGGCCTGTCGATTTCGCTGCGCTACGAGCGAGGTCAGCTGGTGACGGCAGCGACTCGCGGGGACGGCGCGGAGGGCGAGAACGTCACGGCCAATGTCATGACGATTGGTGATGTCCCGCAGACGTTGATTGCGAAAGGCGGCCGCGGCCATCCCGCGGTTCCAGATGTGATCGACGTGCGCGGCGAAATCTATATGGGGCATGCCGAGTTTGCCGCGCTCAACGCGGCGCAAGAGGCAGCTGGCGAGCGTTCGTTCGCCAACCCGCGCAATGCGGCCGCAGGCTCCCTGCGCCAGCTCGATTCCAAGGTGACGGCCGCGCGACCGTTGCGGTTTTTTGCCTATGGTTGGGGCGAAGCCTCAAGCCTGCCAGCCGAGACGCAATTCGGGATGATCGAGGCCTACCGGGCGTGGGGATTGCCGACCAACGCGCTGACGCGCGTGTGCGGTTCGGCCGACGAGGTGCTGGCGTTTTATCGCGAGATTGGCGAGCGCAGGTCGGGCCTTGGCTACGACATCGACGGCGTGGTCTACAAAGTGAACAGCCTCAGCCAACAGACGCGGCTCGGGTTCGTTTCGCGCTCGCCGCGATGGGCGATCGCGCACAAGTTTCCAGCCGAGCAGGCGACGACGGTTCTCGAGCAGATCGAGATCCAAGTCGGACGAACCGGGTCGCTGACGCCGGTCGCCAAGTTGAAGCCGATCACCGTTGGCGGTGTCGTCGTGTCGAACGCGACGCTGCACAACGAAGATGAGATCGCGCGCAAAGATATTCGCGTGGGCGATACGGTGGTTGTCCAGCGGGCGGGCGATGTGATCCCGCAGGTCGTGCGTGTGATCGAGGACAAGCGTCCCGCACACAGTATAGAATACATCTTCCCGCGTAGCTGCCCGGTGTGCGGGTCGCCAGCCGAACGTGGACGCGATCCAGCCACCGGAGAAGAAGACGTCGTGCGGCGTTGCACCGGCGGCCTGATCTGTCCGGCGCAGGCCAAGGAGCGGTTGAAGCACTTCGTCTCGCGCAATGCCTTCGACATCGAGGGCCTCGGCGATGAGCGCATCGAGCTGTTTTATGCCGAAGGGCGCATCATGCGGCCAGCCGACATCTTCACGTTGCGCACGCGTGATGCGCGCAGCCAGAAGAAGCTCGCAGACCAAAAAGGCTTTGGCAAAAAGTCGGCCGACAACCTGTTCGCTGCCATTGAAGCGCGCCGGACCATCCCCTTGCAACGGTTCCTGTTCGCACTTGGTATCCGCCACGTTGGCGAGACGACCTCGCGCGATCTGGCATCG
>JAWXCP010000014.1:0-4138 GCA_034408685.1 Hyphomicrobium aestuarii
ACGCCACAGATCGTCCGGCAGCAACTGCGTCATGGGCTATCTCCTTGTTGGAGATCACATACCCGCTGACTGCGCCGGAACTAAGGGGAGAGGCATGTCCGCCAAGCCTGATAGCGGATCGCGGCGGCATATGCTATTTCATGTGCTTGAGGTAAAGAGGCACCGATGTCAGGCCGAACCGTCAAGCTTTTCACAAACGGCCGCAGTCAAGCGGTTCGCATCCCGCGGGAGTTTGAACTCCCGGGGGACACGGCGCTAATCCGGAAAGAGGGAAACCGGCTGATCATCGAGGCGGTGCCGCGAGGAACTCCGGCAGGGCCATGCATTCACGTTCACCGGCGTTAACCCGGCGGGCCACCTCGGCTAAGGTATCGGGCCGCCAGGGCATGGGTGCTGTCTCCTCGGAGGCGGCGTTCAAGCCGGGCGAAATGGCAATAAGCGAACTCGCATCCGGTTCGGCTCGACCGTCAGTAGGGCGCCAGCCTCGATCTCGGCTTTCGACTGGACGATCGCGCGAAGGCAGGCAAGTCCGATTATTTCTGGGCTGGTGTCGGCAGCTCTGATCTTAATAACGCTGGGACGATCCCACTGTGTGAGTGCCAGGATCGTACCGAAGTCGAGGTCGTGCGTAAGCACGCAGCAATCGTTGTCACGCGCATAGGCCATGATTTCGTGATCTTGCGCGTCGACGACGCCAATTTCGGACCAATGGAACGCCGTGTGTCCGGCATTCGCCAGAAATGGCACCCAGCCGGGCGCTAGGTTCATGTCCAACAATCAAGCTGCGTCGATGACGAGATCGCGCGCTTCCGTTAAACGTGCTGCGTATTGCAGAGATTGCAGCACGTCTTCGCGCTCAAGGTACGGAAAGTCGGCCAAAATCTGTTCGATACTGCGGCCTGCACCGATTTGACCGACCACCATGCCAACGGTCACGCGCATCCTGCGGATACGGGCCCTTCCGGCCATGACGCCTGGGCTGTGGGTGATGCGGTCTAAAGCCATGACTAGAACCGTTGCACTGCTGGTTGCAACACACGGCTAGCATGAAATACTCGGCAGGCGAAGTCCCGATGAGCCATCGAATTCTCACACCCTCACGCGCCAGGAATAGGCGCAGCGAGCGATATACCGACGGTTCGGTTGAAGCCGCACGGCGTGCACGTCAGCGCATACCATTCGCGGTACGGCCGTGCCGAGCGGTCGGTTATATCGAGACCCGGGGCAAGGCAAGCTGGACAGGCGACCAACCGGGTCGGGTCTGTGCGCCAGTCGCGCACGAGTTCGACGAGGTCGGCGAGGGGGATTTCAGGCTGGGCGTCTAACGGAGATGTTTCGGCTGCCATGGTACGCCCCTATACGCCCTGAAACTCTCGCCGCGGCTCGCCGCTACGACACTTGTTGCCTGCCGATACTTGGTGACGATTGCATCTGAAGCAAGCCGCACGCGGCCGATTGCGCCAGCCTGTTGCCACTCAGGCGCGGTCAATGGCGCGGTCGATGGTGCGGTCGCTGGCGCTGGCGCTGTCGCGTCACGCGTGCGCTGTCCGGTCAATGTCCATCGAACGCCATCAGCGCGTGGGTTTCGACGCCGTGCGCGCGCAGCAGCTTAGCGCCGCCGAGCTCGGGCAGGTCGACGACGAAGGCCGCGCCTGCGATCGTCCCGCCGACCCGTGTAATGAGCTTGATGGCTGCTTCCGCCGTCCCGCCGGTGGCAATCAGGTCGTCCACGATGAGAATGCGCTGACCCTTAGTCACGGCGTCCAAATGCACCTCGATGGTGTCGACGCCATACTCCAGCGTGTACTGCTGACCGACCGTCGTCCACGGCAATTTGCCCTTTTTGCGCACCGGCACAAAGCCCACGCCGAGCTTCTCGGCCGCCGCGCCGCCAAAGATAAACCCGCGCGCTTCGATGCCAGCGACGGCGTCGACGCGGCCACGGAACGGTGCCGTCAGCGCCTCGATGGTGGCGGCAAAGCCCTCGGCGTGGCCCATCAGAGTGGTGACGTCGCGGAACATGATGCCGGGTTTGGGATAGTCCGGGATCGTTCGGATGAGGCTCTTCAAGTCGATCATGTCGCAACAGTCCTGTGGGAAGCCCGTCAAATTGACGGCGCAAAATAACAATAGCTGTCGCCGCTGGATAGGCTCAATACCATGGCAGTGTGGATTGGGTTGCTGTCGGCACATCCGCAGCGATCGGCAGCGGCGCTGAAAGTTTCGCCGCTAAGGCGGCTCAAGATATTATTGGAGACGCGACGATGAACGACGGCAAGTATCCGCCGCTGACCGACAGCGTGGACGACCTGCCCCGCACGCTGCGGCGCGAACGGGAGTCGCGCGAACGGGCGCAACGCGAGCAGCTGGCGGCCGGCTCGCCCTCGCACAATAGCGCTTACCGTCAGCCTGAGGCTCAAAGTTACGCCGCCTCGGATTACGCCGAGGCAACCGATGCCTATCCGGCCGTGGTAACGCGGTTCAACGTGCCGTTCTTCTCGTTGATGGCGTTCTTCATCAAGGCGGTGCTGGCGGCCATCCCCGCGTTGATCCTGCTCGCCGCGATACTGTACGGGTCGGGATTGGCATTGAAGTCCTACTTCCCGTGGCTCGTGCAAACCGAGATCTTGATCCGCTTCCCGAAGTAGTCGCGGCGTCAGTTGGGAGTTATCGCACTAGGAGCCCGTCCAGATAGCGACCTGGGCGGGCTCCTAGACGTTGGGGTTGAGACGCAACACCTCGTAGTTGAGATAGAACGCGATCGTCACCCACACGAGATACGGCGCAAACAGCAGCGCGGCGGTCTGGCTGACCGGCCAGGCCAACACGATGAACGCCGTGATCGAGATCCACATCGCCGCAGCGTCCCATAGCGCGAGGGAAATGTTCTTCTGCCCGAACATGATCCACGACCACGCGCCGTTGAACCCGAGCTGGACCAGCCACGCAGCGACCAGCAAGCCGAGCCCCTGCTCCTTCCAGACCAAGTACCCGACGGCCGCGATCATGATGTAGAGGATCGTCCACACCACGGGAAAAACCCAAGGTGGCGGCGTCCACCACGGCTTGGTCAGTGAAAAATACCATGGCCCCGGCCCGAAAACCGCACCCGACGAGGCCGCAGCGAATGTCAGACCCGCAAACACGGCAATCGCCAGATAACCCGCCATTGCGGGATCGTTTGTCATCGGTCTCTCCAAAACCAGATCGAGCCAGCGATCGAACGCAGATCGCCTGTGCCATTGGCTTGTGCATAGGTAAAGATAGCAACGTCGGCGGTGTACGCGTGGTTCGCCTGCCCGTGCCAGCTTGACGTAGCACGTTGCGACAAGGCTTGGCTGCCGTTGCGGGGATGCCACGGCTGAGGGTTAGCCAGCGATACCAGCGCACAGCGCGAGCCAGAATGCGCCACACAGATAGGCTCCGAACGGGATGCGGCGTGCTGGATCGACCCGGCCATGGCGGATGAGGCTTATTGTCACCTCGATGACAAGCGCGCTGAGGGCAGCAACCGCGATCGCATAGGCGCACCCAACGGGACCAAGCCACGCCCCCATGGCAGCGGCAAGCTTGACATCGCCACCGCCGAGCCCGTCGATCCCGCGCAGCCATCGGAACCCGTGTTGCACGAGCCACAACATGGTCCCAGCCCCAAAACAACCGATCGCCGCCGTCTGCCAGTCGAGCCCGGTGTGATCGAGCCCGATGTGATCTAGCCCGGTCTGATCTAGCCCGGTGTGATCTGAGGTCAATGCCGCAGCGAGCAGACCGAGCGCGGCGGTCGGGAGCGTCAGCATGTCGGGGAGCACGCGGTAGCGCAGGTCGAAGGCAATCAGGAGCAAAATCGGGACCGCCAACGCGGCAAGCACGACGAGCGGCAGTTGGCGTTGCGGTCCGTCTGCGGGCTGCACAAGCCATGACGTGGCGATGGCTGTGATCGCAATCGCGACCGACATCAGCGCCATAATATCACTGACCGAGATGCGGCTGTATCGTCCTGCTGGTCGGCCGCTCGCCACTGCGGTTGCCCGTGCGAGAAAACTTCCCGGCCACGCTTTACGAAGCATGTAAGCGACGTCGCTACGCAGCGGCGACAGCCACGGCAGCGTGATCAGCAGCAGGGCGAGCAGTATGTTGC
>JAWXCP010000104.1:0-15904 GCA_034408685.1 Hyphomicrobium aestuarii
GGGTTCCGCCGCCCGCGTATATTGATTTCGGTCCCAGCCGGCGCCACCCCGGTCGAGCGCCGGGCCGTCTATGAAACCGCGCTATCGGCCGGGGCACGCCAAGTCTTTCTGATCGAAGAGCCGGTTGCAGCCGCAATTGGAGCCGGGTTGCCCGTCGACGAGCCGACGGGCTCGATGGTGCTCGATATCGGCGGCGGGACGGCCGATCTCGCGGTGCTGTCGCTGGGCGGTATCGTCCTGGCGCGGTCGATCAAGATTGCCGGCAACGCGTTCGACGAGGCTATCATCCGCTATGTGCGCAAGGAGCATCAGCTGCTGATCGGCGAATCCAATGCCGAAAAAATCAAGATCGAGGCAGGTACCGCCAGCCAGATCCCCAACGGCAGGGCTGCGGAAATCCACATCATGGGCCGAGACGTGAAACAGGGGCGGCCCAAGACGATCGTGTTGTCGCCGCAGCACATTGCCGAGGCGCTTTCCGACCCTATCGAGCGGATCGCGGAGTTCGTCCAGCGCGCGCTCGAAGAACTGCCGCCCGAACTCGCCCACGATATTTGCGAACATGGCGTGCGCATCACCGGCGGTGGCGCGCTGCTCGACAAGCTCGACGTCGAACTCGAGCGCCGCTGCGGCGTGAAATTCATCATACCCGAAGCCCCCCTGCAGTGCGTGGTTCGCGGATCGGAAAAAATCCTGCAAGATCTGATGGCCTACGAGCATCTGCTGATCCGGCCGTAAGTCTGGCGCCGCCGGTTGATATGATCCGTGGCTGGGAATGACAACGGGAGCGCCGGGCGAACGTGCCGGGCGAACGTGCCGGATGAGGGTCCTCGACGATGAGCCGCGACAACGCCGGATCGTCCCGCTTTTGGTACCGTCGCTCCGTCACGGCGGTTGGCGCACCCACACGCGCGTTCGGGTTCCTGACACGGTCCGTCATCATAGCGACGCTCGGGCTGTTGCTGATGAGCAAGGCAAACCCCTCGGCGGTTGAACCGCTGCGCGAAGCCGTGGTCGCGCCGTTCCGCTCGGTGCTGACCGTGACGGCCGGGACGATGTCCAGCGCGATCGGGCTCATCGCCACCACCACCGGTCGCCTTTTTGCTCGCGACGCGCGCGATCGGCGCCACGTCAGCCCATCGGAGAACGGCGGCATGACGGCACACATTGCAGACTTGCAACGCGAGATCGCAGACTTGAAACGTGAGAATTCGGGGCTGCGCGCGTTGGTGCCGCTGGCCGGTAACCGCGCCTATAACTTGAAGTCTGTCTTCGTGATTGGCGGGTCCGCGACTGGGGCGTCGAGCCGTGTGCTTATCGCTGCTGGCCGTGACGATGGAATTCGCCCTGGCTATCCCGTCGTGATGGGCAACCGATTGCTTGGCCGCGTCCACCATGTTCACGCTGCAACGGCTGTCGTCGTACGGCTTGCCGACCGATTGAGCCGAGTGCCGGTAATGGTTGGTGCTGGCGAAACACGCGCGTTGTTGGTCGGAAATGGCGCTGGCGGCGCAACGCTGGAGCTGATCGGTCAGGGTCCAGCGCCGCGTGCTGGCGATCCTGTCGTGACGTCGGGGATCGGCGGCGTATTCCCGCGCGGGCTTATGATCGGGCGCGTTTTTGCCCCCGAGGACGGGGCGTCGACGAACGCGGCAACCCGCGTCAGCATCGATAGCGAAGCGGCGTACGAACCCGTTGCTGGCGTAATGATGATCGATGGGGCGGTATTCGACCAGGTCGATCTACCGGGTCGGCAGAGCGAGATCGGCAAGCCGTCCCCTCGCTTAGCGGAAGCCGGCGCTAGAACCGGGTCGGCGATGTTGTCACTGCGTTCGATTGCGGCTGGAGTGGCACGACCGTGATTGCGACCATCTCGAACCTCGGCCGCATCGCCGCGCTGTTTGGCGCCAGCCTGATCGCAGCGCAGGTGTGGCCCGCTGGCGGCGTGGCGGCTGCGGCTGCGGGCCTGCTGCCCGTGGTGCTGATCGGCTTGGCTGCACGCCCGACACTCACACTCCATCATCTGGTGGTAACGTGCGCTGCGGGGCTTGTTGTCGATTGCGTATCGGGCGGCCCGCTTGGACAATGGGCCTTGGTATACGCCCTCGCCGCAGCACTCGCCCCACGCCTCGCCGGTTCAGGATCGGTATCGCGCAAGGCCTGCGGTCTGGCCGGGCTCGTTGCAATGGCGGCTGCGGTCAACGCGGTCATCGTCGTCGCGTTCTCGATTGGTCATCTTGGTTCCATGACGAGCGAGCTTCACGTCGTAGCGAGGGACGCTGGCCTCGCGGCCTGGGATGCGATCCGATTGGCTGGGCTGGGTGCGGCAACGATACTTTTTACGCTCACCCTTATCACGATCACCGGCGGCGTTTTGGCCGCGATTTTTGCGACATCCGTTCGGCTTCTGCGTGCCCTCGTCAAAGGCCCCGTCAAAGATCCCGTTATCGGCCGATCGGATGGCGGGGCACCGACATGGCGGTAGTTGGCCCGACGCGCCAGCGCTGGCTGCTTTCCCAGCCCGCTACGGCGCCCGACGACGCCGCTGTCTTCACGCGGCGCGCGGTGGTCGTTGGAATGGGCAACGCTGCGGTGTTTGGCGGGCTCGCCGCTCGGCTGTACGATCTCCAGGTGTTGAACGGCTCGCAACACGGCGCACTGGCAGAGAGCAACCGGTCACGAACGATCTGGATCCCACCCGTGCGCGGGCGAATTATCGACGCGCGAGGTCGACTTCTGGCCACAAACCGGGAGCTGTTCCGCATCGTGCTCTATCCGCAACGCGGAACGACACGCCCCGATGTGGCCCGCATTGCAGCCGAACTCAGCCCGCGCTTCGGCGTCGAGGGCGCGGAACTCGAAGCGCGTCTGATGACAGCATTACGCCAAACCAACCCATTGCCAGTGATCCTCGCGGATGGATTATCGTTCGGCGATATCGCAGCCCTCCAACTTTCAAGCATCGGGGCGGCCAATGTCCTCGTCGAGCCGCGCCACCAGCGGGTCTATCCCGAACTGAGCGTCTCGGCCCAGTTCGCGCTGGCCCATATCGTCGGCCACGTCGGCGCGGTCGACCGCTTGTCCCTAGACGATGGACCGCACCTCAAAGACCCCGGTGCGCGGATCGGTAAGACCGGTGTGGAAGCTGGCGCAGAAACCGACTTGAGCGGCGTCGCTGGCCGCACCGTCTACGAGATCGATGCCCGTGGCCGCCACGTCCGCCGCCTCGATGAGCGCGCGGCGATATCGGGTCGCGATGTCACGCTAACGATCGACCTTGCTCTGCAGGAGGCCGTGACAGCCACGTTCGCGACAGCGGGACGAGGGGGAGCGCTTGACGGTCCACCAAGTGGCGCCGCCGTCGTCCTCGATATCGCCAGCGGCGCGATCCTGGCGATGGTCTCGACACCGAGCTTCGATGCGTCCGCCGCGCGGGCGGCCGGCCCTCAATGGCGCGCTTACACGGCCGATCCTGCAAGGCCGCTCGTCAATCGGGCCACCACGGGCCACTATCCGCCGGGCTCGACCTTCAAGATGGTCACCGCGCTGGCAGCTCTCGAAGCGGGCCGTGTCACGCTTGGGGAAAAAATCGAGTGCTGGGGCGAAGTCACCTACGCTGGTCATACCTACCGCTGTTGGAACCGCCGGGGTCACGTCGCAACAGACTTGCACAGAGCCCTGCGTGAGAGCTGCGACTGCTATTTTTACGAAGCCGCGCGCCGAACCGGGATTGACGCGATCGCGCGCATGGCGATCGAACTCGGCCTCGGTCAGGTCTATGCGGACGCCGGCATCGCACCCCAGCGGGCCGGTCTCATCCCGACGCCAGCCTGGAAGCGCTCGCGGGCGTCGCGGTCGTCGCCATCATCGCGGACCGGGTGGCTGCTCGGCGAGACGATTCTCGCCGGGATCGGCCAAGGCTATGTTCTAACAACGCCGTTGCAACTCGCAGTTATGACCGCTCGCATTGCGTCCGGCCGCAAGGTGATACCGACCATCGTTGCACGGGACAGCCGTGACCCTTTGCCAGAGCATGCCCCGTTGGCCGTGTCCGAGACCCATCTGGTCGCGCTGCGGCGTGCGCTGTCCGCCGTCGTAAACGAGCCGGGCGGCACCGGTCAAGCCGCCGATCCGGGCGATGGACCCACGCTCGTTGGTGGCAAGATGCGCGTTGCAGGCAAGACCGGTACCTCGCAAGTCTCAAAAGCATCCGCCGACCGCGACCGGACAAAACCGCTGGCCCGCACCCAGCGCGATCACGCGCTATTTGTCGGTTACGCGCCAGCTGACGCGCCCCGGTTTGCCATTGCACTCGTGCTCGAGCATGCAGGCAGCGGTGGCACGGCGGCTGCCCCCGTGTTTGCCGAGTTGGTTCGCCTGCTGATCGCCCACGATACCGCGACGGTTCAACTGCGCTCCAAGACTGCACCGCTGCCCAAAGAGGGATGATATTTCCAACGCCAATTCAGAGATCGACTTCGACTTATGATCGGGAGTGCGAGCGCGCCTGCAATGTTCTACGACCGCCCCAAAGCCGACCTGCTCGACCGGTTGATCCAGTTTCCGTGGCTGCTTATCGCCGTTGCGACTTTGCTTGCCGGCATCGGATGCGTGACGCTCTATTCGGTCGCCGGGGGCTCGGTCGACCCATGGGCTGGCCGGCACGCTCTGCGTTATCTGGCAGCGCTCGCCCTGGCCATTGGGCTCGCGATGGTGCCGTCGAGGCTGTGGCGCTCGACGGCTGGCGCTTTCTACATCGTGGCGCTCGGCCTGCTGGCGGCCGTACCGATCGTCGGCGTCGATGCGCTCGGTGCCAAACGATGGCTCAAGGTCGCTGGCGTCTCGGTGCAACCCGTCGAGATCATGAAAGTCGCGCTGGTGCTGGCATTGGCGCAATTCTACGCGGTGCTGGAAAACAGCCGGCGCGCGTCGCGTCCGCAATGGGTGCTCTTCGCGCTGACGATCATCGCTGTGCCGGCACTCTTGACGGTGCGCCAACCCGATCTTGGAAGTGCGATCCTGCTGACCGGTGTTGGGCTCGGCATCATGTTCCTGGCTGGCGTTTCGTTGTGGTGGTTCGGCGGGGGCTTGGCGCTGATGGCTGCCGCAATTCCCTTCGCGCCCGCCCTGTTGCACGACTACCAGCGCCGCCGCATCGAGACGTTCCTCGACCCTTCGCGCGATCCGCTCGGTGCTGGCTATCATATCGCGCAGGCCCGCATCGCGCTCGGGAACGGAGGACTTGACGGCCAGGGCTATTTGCAGGGAACGCAAAGCCAACTCGACTTCGTGCCGGAAAAAATGACCGACTTTGTTTTCGTCGCGATTGCCGAGGAATGGGGCTTTGTCGGCGCGGTCACGGTGCTGGCACTCTACGCGACGGTTATTGTCATCTTATTTGTGATGGCGCTGAAGGCCGATCGTGCATTCGCGGGGCTTACAATTGCTGGAACCGCGCTCATGCTGACCGTCTATGTCACGATCAACATCGCCATGGTGACCGGGCTGGTGCCGGTGGTCGGCGTGCCGCTGCCGCTGATCTCGTATGGCGGGACCGCGATGATAACGCTGATGATCGCGCTCGGCCTCGCAATGTCTGCAAACCGCCGAGCGTGACCTGTCAGGCGACTGATCGGGTAGAGCTTAAGGATTTTGGTGGGTGCGGTTGGGATCGAACCAACGACAAGCTGATTAAGAGTCAGCTGCTCTACCGACTGAGCTACGCACCCAAGCGGCCGCGCCGAAGGCGTGACCGAGAGCGCGCTCGATAGCAACCCATCCTCCCCCTGTCCAGCGCGATCTGGTTCAGGTAGCTTCAGGTAAGCGGCGTCTTAGAACTCCCCCTGTGGGCTTGCACTGCAGGCAGCCTCCCTTGCGCCACGTTCCAACAAGCGGTCGATCTGGTCTTACCGGTCGTGCCATCCGTAACAACGCGTACGCCCGACGACTTGCCGGAACCACACCCATGACACAGCACGATCGCGGTGAAACGGCCAGCCGCCCTTCACCGATCCCGTCTTCACCCCGCACGACGCCACCCATCCCGTCGTTTTACGATGACCTCGACGGCACGCTGACCGAGGCGTGGCGGATGCTGGCTCGCGGCGTCGGCGACCGGCGCTCGGCGTTCCATACGCCGATGGTGGCGACCGTCGGCCTTGACCGTGCGCCGAAGGTCCGCACGGTGGTGCTCCGCGCGGTCGACGTCGGCGCACGGACACTCCGGTTCCACACCGACTGCCGGAGCGAAAAGGCCGACGAGATCACGGCAAACCCGCAGATGGCAATCATCGGCTACGATGCTGGCCACAAAATCCAGTTGCGGCTGTCGGGACGGGCCACGCTCCACTTCGGCGCGGGCGACGCGCTCGCCGAGCAGGCCTGGGCTGCCACGCCTGACCGCAGCCGCGTCGGCTATCGGCAAGCGGTGGCACCCGGGGCAGCACTCGCGACCGGCGCGATTGAAGCTGCCCCCCTGCCGGACGGGTTCGAGCACTTCATCGCCGTATCATTTGCCGTCGACAGCATCGAGTGGCTGTATCTCGCCCACGCGGGCCATCGCCGGGCCCGCTTCACGTGGCGCGAGGGGACGCTGTCGTCGACGTGGCTTGCACCGTAGCAACGGCCCCATTAGCCAGCTGCGACCAAAGCCCGCGCACCATCTATCGACCGGCTATCGAGGATCGCCTGTGCCTCGCGCAACGCGCGGTGGTTGGTCTTGCCGGAACCGAGTAGCGGGATCTCGGACACCCGCTCGATGTGGTCGATAAACGACAAGTTGGTCAGCCCGGCAGCTTTGATCGCCTTGTTGACGGCCTCAGTCGTGATCGCGGTCTCGGTCGTATGGAGCACGATAAACGCGCGCTTGCCCGGAACCTCCAAACCCGTCACCGCAACCCGTGGCCCGGCCTCGCCCGCCGGATAGACCGACGCCAGCACATCCTCGATCGCGGTCAGGTTGACCATTTCGCCGAAGGCCTTCAAGAACCGCTTCAACCGGCCAGAGATTGTCAAGTTGCCATCAGCGTCGAGATGGCCAAGGTCGCCCGTGTTGTACCAGCGCTCGCCGTCGAGCATCACGAACGGGTTGCTCGTCGCGCCGATATAGCCGCCAAATATGCCCGGCCCCGACGCTAGGATCAGCCCTTCTTCTCCTGGCGCCTTGCGGACACTCGCTGTCTCGATGTCGACGATCGCAACGCGCGTGCCTTTGATTGGCTTGCCCACGCCGACGACTGGTTCGCCTGGTCGGTTGACCGTCAGCAAGGGCGCCGTCTCGGTGATGCCGTAACCCTCGAGTAGGAACCCGCCCAGCGCCGCGATCCGCGCGCGGAGTTCGGCTGGCGCCTTCTGCGCGCCAGACAGCCATGCGCGGACGGATTTCACGCGATGCTCCTGACCCTTCGCCGCATCGAGGATCCCGGCCAAAAAGTCGGGCGTACCGGCCAGCAAGGTAACATTGAACGTATCGACCAACCGGGCCAACTGTTTGAACTTCTTCGGGTCGGGCGAGAACACCATCTTCACGCCGACCAGCAGCCCCATCATCTGCAATTGCACGAGGCCGAAGGAGTGGAACGGCGGCAGGAAGGCGAACAGCACGTCGTCTGGCTTGCCGCCAATCACTTCGAGCGCGCCTTCGACGTTGGTCATAATGTTGCGGTGTGTCAGCGGCACGCCCTTGGGTACAGATTCCGATCCCGATGTGAACAGGATCACGGCAACATCTGCAGCCGTTTTGGTGTTGCCGAAGGCGGCAAGGATCGCGCCCGGCGGCTGGCCGATCAGGCGCATCGCAGCAATCAGATCGCCAGCGCCTGCCTTCTTGCGGAAGTCCTCGGCAAGCAGGATCTTCGAGATCGCCAACGGCGACAGTGCAACAGCCGCTTTTTCTAAAAACAGCTCGGATGTGAACACGATGTTTACGCCAGCCGTCATGATCGAGGCGTCGAGCGCGGCTGGACCGTTCGTCCAATTGAGCGGCACGAGTTCTTTGCCAGCCAACAGCACGCCGAGCGAAAACACCGAGGCGCCCGGAGTTGCTGGCAGCAAGCAGGCGATACGCTTTTCGTTGGGCAATTCGCGCTGGAGCACGCGGGCGACGATAATCGCGCGCTTCAACAGATCGCGATAGGTGACGAGCGGTTTCTTCTTGGACTTGACGATGAAATGCGTCGCGGTGGCATCGTAGGTGAACACACTATCGAGGCCTTGCCGATAGGCCTGCGCGATCGCCGCTTCGGGGATCGTCTCGCCGGGTGGCATGGCGGCGTGCTTGCGCCCGCTCTCGACCCAGCCTTTCGGCGCGGCCAGAACGGTGTCGGGCGAGGCCACCTCCGCCAGCGCGCCCTGGCACGCGACGATTAGGTCGCGCACCGACATGATCTGTACTGCGGGATCGATCGACACCGTGAACGTGTCTTCCGCCCAAACTCGTAACGACACCTCGGCTAGCGAATCGAGCCCGAGGTTGGCGATCAGGTTCATGTCCGGCCCGATCTGGTCGGCGGCGATCCCCTGCACGCGCACTTCTGGCAGGCTAGCGAGGTGGTTGACGACCTTGGCCGCGACAGCGGGATCGAGCGGCGTGCTCGCGGTTTCTTCCGCTGTCCGCGCAAAACGATAGCGTGCGATATCGGTCTCGGTGCGCAGCGCCTGGCGCCAAGCCGGGCCGAAGTCAGGCCGGGCGTTGACAATGCGCTCGAGATGCTCGTTGAGCGCGCGCGCTGTAGCGAACTGCGGCAGCACCTGTGCTGGATGGAACGTCACCTCGACCGGGACTCGCTCGGTCACGAAGCGCACCGGCGCGCGCATCACGATCTCGCGCATATGGTCCTTGGACGGCGACTGCACGCCACCGGTAAACCACCGGCTGGTCAGCGAGTACATCAGCCCCCGCAGTTCGACGATCACCACGGGCGTATCGGGATACCGCCGAAGAATATCGAACGTCAGCGACTTGCCGCCAAGTTGCTCGCGTTCGCCCGCTTTGAGTTGGCCCGATGGATAGACCGCCACGTTTTCACCGGCGGCCACCGCGTCGTGGATCCGGTCGATGGCGCGCCGGATCTTTTCTTGCGTCCAGTCGCCCTTGCCGTCGAACGTCGATGGGATCGGCAGCGCGCCCATTTGGTCCATGATCCACTTGTTCTTTTCATACATCGCAACGTGGCTGACGAACCGCGCGTGATGGCCCTGCAGCCCGATCGCGCGGGCCACCAAAAAGGGATCAGACAGCGACGTGTGGTTCAACACCAAGAACAGACACGGTGGGAGGTTCCTGGGCAGCGAGCCCTTGATATCGATCGCGTAATGGGCAGCGCTGAGGCTCGTCAGCGTCAAGAACGCATGCTGTTTCAAGGTCAGGGACATGGACGGTTCCTCGAACGTTTCATGAGGCGTGTTGGACGGATGGTCAGGCGGCTTTGCGAAACTCTTGAGCGGAGCGTGTAACGCGAGCAGGTCGCAGAAATCGGCGGCAAAGCAGCGCCAGGACGATGGCTTCGAGAACAACGAACGCGACCGGTGTCGCAAGTGAGACGACGCTCCAGTCTGAGCTCGGGATTGCTGCAACATACAGCATCCCGCCAACGAGCCACAGGCCCCATGGCAGCACTGCCTCGCGCGTCGGCTCTTTCCACAGATTGATCCACATCGGCACGGAAGCGGCAATCTTGCCCGCGAGGCAAAAACAGATCGACGTAATGCCACTGCCGGTGACGGCATACAGAGCCAGTGCTGCCAAAGCCACGGTGACCGAAGCGATATCCTTACCCGTCCAACGATCCTGGCCGAGCAGCATGATCGCCCAACGGTCACGGTTGGCGGTAGCGTCAGTCCGATGCGCTTTCAGATCGGCTGCTGCCATCAGCACCAACATCATCACATTTCCAGCCGTAAACCCTAGCAGCAGCCAGTCCCACCGCGACTCGATCAGCATGAAGCCGAACAGCATCAGATCGGAAACGAGGATCATGATCCACGTCGGCCGTGTCGGTCGACTGCCCTGGCGCTTGATGGCGTAGGCGTACGCCGGATAGGCCGCAAACGAGCAGGCCAGCGATAGAATCAGCAGAGATGAATGGGTCATCGTCACGGCCCTGGCATTGCCTGTTGAACCGTCACGCGCAGCCCGATCGGGCCCGTCAACGGCGGTGAAGATTGTTCACCTGCCAAGCTATGCGTGAACTGAGTTCACTAGTCAACAGTTGAATGAACACAATTCATGTTCGGAGCGATTTCTGGTTAATAAATCGCGACAGGAGTACGACTTACTGCTCAGTCGCCAATCAGATGGGAATGAACAATGGTCACAGCCAACTACCAAGAGTTGAGCGTCACGCCCTCGGCTTCATGTCATATCGAAGCGGAAATTGGCGGCATTCCATGCTTCTGCCGCGCGATCGTGCAGGCGTCGTCGCCTGGCTCGCAGGCGCGGCACACGGCGGGGCGGATGTCATAGATTGTGCAGGCTGTCGCCTCGCCGACGACGCCGGACAGCGCGGCGCAGCGCGTTCCTGTCCACGCCATGCGCGATAGGGACGGGTCGACCAACGCTAATGGTATGAGATCGAGGGCTTCGTCAGGCTCGGTCGAAAAGCGCGGCCACGACGGGTCGCAACTGCAGCAGGCGCCGCAAGATTGACAGGGCGACAGAGCGGCATCACCAGCTGAAGGGATCATGAGCCAATTCCGAACCGTGCCGGTTGACCTGTGCCGGTTGGCCTGTATCGGTTGACCTGTGCTGGTTGACCTGTGTCGTTTGAACCGTGCCGGTTAACCTGTGCCGTTCAGGCCGAACTGATCAGGCTCATTGGTCGGGCCAGGACACGTTCGCGCGCAACGCAATGGCCGCCAAAAACACAAAAAATCTACTCCAGTACCGCGCCCCCGATGGATTGGGGGCGCGGCAAACTTGAGATCAGGCAGGCTGGATGTTCGCTACAGCGACCTTACCAGTGCGGCGGTCTTCGGCGGTGTCGAAGGCAACCTTTTGGCCCTCCGCCAATCCGCGCATGCCAGCGCGCTCGAGAGCTGTCGCATGGACGAATACGTCCTTGCCGCCCTTGTCCGGCGCGATGAAGCCGTAACCCTTTTGATCGTTGTAGAACTTGACAGTACCGGTTTCCATTAGTCGTCCTATCGTCGCTTCTAGTTGCGAGTACGCGCTGGGCGCACCCCGTCACGTATCGATTTTTGGGGGGTTAATGGCACACGCAGCCGGCGGTGCCGAAGCGTATAGGCCCGATCGTCCGGCCAAAGTCGATAGTGTCCGATACCTGCGATCGCAACAATTCGCAATAGAAACTGTTCTGAAAGCCGCAGAAATCGTTGGTCCAATCAAAGCCACCATCCGTGACGCACCGCAAACCGCATGCCGCGCACGTTGCCAGACGGCCTCTCAACTGGCAACCTACCCCCGTTGAAAAGACCACGCAGGCGACACCTAACCCTCAACTACTGCTTATTATTTCGCTTTGGCGGACGTCATTTTTCACGGTGGCGCCAAACTTTTCCCCACACGTCCCCGCCACGCTATAAATGCGACCCAATCGCACCGTAGCCGTCCAGCACCGTAGGCGTCCGGCGCCGATGCCCGTCCAGACCTTGATCCGGACCGGGTGCCGAACCGCCGACCGTACCCTTCGACCCAAAATCGAGACCGCTTTGCCCAACCCCGCGCCACGCTCGCTGCACCTCCCTCCAAACATCGCCGCACTCGCGGCCGATCCAGCGCTCAGCGGCCTGCGGCGGTCGCTCGAGGTCTATTATGGCGATCCGGCTCGAGATGCGGCTATGGATGTCCTCTATGCGCGCTTCGTGAAGCCGGGCGATCTTGCCTTCGACATCGGCTCCCACGTTGGCGACCGCATCAGCTCGTTCCGCCGCAGTGGCGCGCGCGTTGTCGCCCTCGAGCCGCAACCCGATTGTGCGCGTGTGATCCGCCACATTTACCGCGACGACCCGGGCGTGACACTCGTCGAGGCCGCATGCGGTCCCGCACCGGGCGCCCTGACCTTGCACATCAATTCGAAGAACCCGACCGTCACCACCGCTTCGGCGGACTTCGTCCGGGCAGCCGACGGTGCCGGCGGCTGGGAGGGCCAAGTCTGGGACCAGACCATCGAGGTCCCGGTGACCACCCTCGATGCGCTGATCGCCACCCATGGCCGTCCAGCTTTCGTCAAGATCGACGTTGAAGGATTCGAGGCCGACGTTATCGCCGGGTTATCGACCCCCATCCCGGCTTTGTCGTTCGAGTTCACGACCATCCAGCGCGACGTCGCCTATCTCTGCCTCGACCGGATCGCTGCGCTCGGCCCGTATCGGTTCAATCTCGCATTGGGCGAAAGCCAGGTGCTCGCAACGCGCGACGTTATCACCGCTGCCGACATGCGCCGCACGATCGCCGCGTTACCGCACGACGCCAACTCGGGTGACGTCTACGCCATTCTGGAGGCCCGATGATCCATCCGATGATCCGCCCAAAATTCCGCTCGCCTCTTTTGATGCTTGCCGCTGTGGTTATCGCGGCCATCGCATCTGTCACGCACCGCCCCGCGATCGCCGCCAGCATAGGCATGCTCGGCGTGGAGGTCGAGAACACCTCGGAGGCCCAACTGTGTGCCGAAAAGGACAACGTCACGCTGCGCTTCAAAGGCCCCACTGTCACGCAATTCCGCATCGAAGCCGCTCACCCCGCCTATATCGACACCCTACAACGCGACAGCTTTGCAGCGGACTGGACTGCTTGCGATATCAAGGCCGACCCCGGCACCACCGCAGACGCTGGTAAGCGGTCAGAGCCCAAGCCACCGGTGAAAACCACGATCTACGAGGACGTGGAACTCTGGGTCACGGGATACAATTTCGGCGGCTTCTGGCGCGACGCGAATGTCCCGTTCAAGGTCGGTGACAGAAGCGTCGCGAACTTTCACGTCGTGCAAATCTGGGTCCGCCGTGACGAACGCGCCGAGGAAGTGCTTGTCGTCTATCCTCCCGACGGCTACTGGCGCGCTCGCCCGCTGCCGCCAAAACACCTCGGCTGGAGCGCGTATGGCAGTTCATTCCTCGTCGGCCCGGTCGAAGATGTGCCGGCACCGGAGGCCGCAAGCACGCCGGATGGCAAAACTCGCGCCGCGACCCGCCCGATCGTCGACCTGTCACAAATCGTGTTCGATCCGAAAACCAAGACGTTCACGCTGTCATTCAAACGCGGAGGGTCTGCAACGTTACAGATCTCGAAACTCGACCGCGATCGCCAACAACTCGACGTCACCTTCGATGCCGCCGCCCGGTCGGCGATCGGCAGCCGACCGTTCGCCGCCATGCGCTCAATGTATGTGACCGAGTTCAACAATGACGTTGCCCGCACCGCCATATTGGAGGCCAGCGGGAAATCTTGGCGCGAAGACAACGTAATGGGCTTCACCGGCGCCAAGGCAGCCACCGACATCTGGACCGGCCGCCTCGTGCCATCACGCCACAACACCAGCGCGCCCGACCACGTCTTTTCCGCCTTCTCCGACGGCACGAAACAGCCACCCAACTGGAAATCCCCTTGGGAGAAGTGAGGCGTTCTCCGTGCGATCTCCATCTAGACGACGCCCGGAGCATGTCGCAATGCAGCAACTAATTTCCGCGACAGTTTGAACGTCCATGAACTATAACGCTCCTCAAGTGGGATCGATACCCGCCTATTCACAACCCGATCGCAACCGGGCCGAGGCAAAATCACCCTGGAGGAAACTATGTCTGACGCGAAGCATCAGCAGCGCGACGACGCGCTTGCTCGGGACGTCTTGAAGTCTGGCACCAATATTGACCGCCGATCGTTATTCGTATCAGCCGCCGCATTCGGCGTCGGGGCTGCTGCTACCGCCGCTCACGCCCAAGCCCCCAGCTCACCTGCTGCAGCGCCCGCCGCAGCGCCAACGGCAGCTCCCGCCGCTCCGGCTCGCAAACCGCTACTGAAAGACGACAGCCGCGTTTTGAACATCGGCGCGACCGTTCGATCAGGAAACTACTGGAACTTCTCGACCTTCATGACGCCGGTCGAAGAATTTTATGTTCGCAACCATTATCCGACGCCGCTTGTCGAACAAAAACCTATCCTCGCGCCGGAGAACTGGAAACTCAAGGTCCACGGGTCCTCCGTCGAACGTCCGTTCGAGATCACCTACGCCGAGCTTTTGAAGATGCCATCGAAGTCGATCATTTCGACGATGGAGTGCCACGGCAACGGCCGCACTTTATTCTGGGAGCAGGGCGGGTTCACACCGCAAGAAGTCGGCGGCGGTAACTGGGTCCTCGGTGCCATCGGGCAGGCCGAATGGCAGTATGTGCCGATGTCTGAGATCTTTGCTCGCGCGGGCATCAAGCCGGGCGCCAAGACCGTGATGTTCTGGTCGGGCGTCGACGGAGCCGACATGGGTCGCCCGATGGCGATGGCCGACGTGCTCGGCCTGCAGAACGATATGGGCGTCTGTTACGCAATGAACGGCAACCCCCTGATTGCCGACCACGGCGCGCCCGTGCGGCTCGTTGTGCCAGGATTTGGCGGCACCGCGTCAATCAAGTGGCTCACCGAAATCCGTGTGTCCGACAAGCGCATATGGACCCGGCTCAACACCAAGGGCGAATGCTATATCGGACCGACCTATCAAGCACCCGGGAACGCTGCCGACGACGAATTCCTCGGCGGCATCACACAGGCCGACATCAAGGGGCCGATGGTTACCTGGATGCCGCCGAAGTCGATCATCACGGTACCTCTGGTGATCGAGAAGTCAGCATCGCTTCCGGCCAACTACCCGCTGAAAAAGGGCGAGGTGCCGAAGCTCGCGGCCGGCAAACAGACAATGCGCGGCTACGCCTGGGCACCCCAACATGGCGTGAAACATGTCGAGTACCGAATTGATGGTGGAGCCTGGCAGCAGGCCACATTACGCCAGCCCAACCTCGGCAAGTATACTTGGGTTCGCTTCGAGTTCCCGTGGGATGCACCAGCAGGCGCTCACGTCATCGAAACGCGCACAACCGACGTGAGCGGGGTCACTCAACCCGAAACTATACCGCTCAACACGCTTGGAATGGCCAACTGGTCGATCCCTAAGTTCAAGGTCGAAGTCGTCTAAGACCTAATGCTGGTTCCCGAAAGCAGCCCTCACGGACACCCGTGGGGATGACGTTGAAAAACTGGATGCTAAGATGTTATCTGCACCCTCTCTAGCGACGACCGTGATCTGTCTGTCGCTCGGACTTGCGAGCGACGCCTTGGGCCAAACACAGGTTGCAAGGGGCGCCGCACTGTATGCCGAGACCTGCTCCACGTGTCACGGAGCGGACGGAAAGCGGGGCGAGGGATACCAAACGCCGATCTGGGGGCCTGGAACCCAGATCGGCAAATTTGTTACCGCGCAGGGCTTGTTCGAATACATTCAAATACTGATGCCGTTCGACAACCCGGCGCGTATCACCGACGCGCAGAAGATCGACGTTATCGCCTACATGCTGAGCCAGCATGGCGGCTTGGCCAGCGACCAAACAGTCGACCCTGCATCGCTGAGCGCGCTGCCGATCAAGTAGTTCGTGCAAGTAGTGCGGCGAGCCGACAACCCGTCACGCCTTCTCGGCCACCTTGAACGGTTCGAACCGAGCTCCGACGGCGATACCAGCGGAAGCTGCGAATTCCGCAGCCGACGCCTTGGGAGCCTTACCGGCACGAACGCGCTTGATGAGTACGGCGCCGTCGCCGGCTGCAACGGTCATGCCGTCAGCTGTGATTGCCAGGACCTCGCCCGGCGCGCCGGTGGCTTCGACGCGGCCGCTGTCGTAGATATCGACGGTGTGTCCGTTGATCGTCGCCCACGCCCCCGGCGCAGGGTTGGTCGCACGGATCAGA
>JAWXCP010000105.1:0-2658 GCA_034408685.1 Hyphomicrobium aestuarii
CTCTTGAACGAGGCCCACGCCTCCACCAGCGTGCCGTCGACCGAGAAGTGATCGTCCGACAGCAGCGGCGCGACCTTCTCATGTGCCAGGATCGCTGCCAGAAACTTTCGCGCGATGCCGGTGTTCAAGAGCCGGTCGCGGTTCTTGGAAAACACCGTCGGCACCCACACGGGTTCGTCGATGCCGAGCCCGACGAACCAGCGAAACAGCAGATTGTACTGCAGCTGCTCCATCAGCTGGCGCTCGGAGCGGATCGAGAACAGGATCTGGATAAGGCTCGCCCGCAACAGCCGCTCGGGCGCGATCGAGGGGCGGCCTCGCCGGCATAAAGCTGGTCGAAATCAGCGTCCAGCATGGCGAGCGCCGCATTCACGACACCCGCGATCTTGCGCAACGGATGCCGCGCCGGGATGCGCTCTTCGAGGTTCACGTAGCTGAACAACGAGCCGTTCTGGTCATCTGATCCGCGCATACCCTGAGCCTCCTGCCAAAGGCCCAACCGGAATCATATTCGCCCCATCACGTCCACTGGTGGGTTTTTCAGCAGCCTGCTAGCGCCCCTGTTGCGACGGGACAGGCCGAGTATCGCCTAGCCCCAACGGGCGGATAACTTTTTCCTGAACCCTCGCAGCATCTCGCGTCGCCAACCCACATCACTCAGCCAGCTCGTAAATTTCGACCAACCGGCTGAATGCCGTCATCACGGCGACGTTGCTGCGCGCAACTGCGTTGACATCCTCTGGCGTCGGGCTGGTGCCTGCAGTAGCCCGCAGCAATACGGCGCGCAGACCGGCCCACCGCTTTTCGACCGTGGCGAATTGGTCGGCAATCTCTCCGGTATCTGGACCATCGACGTTGAGCAGCAACCGCAAGGCATCATCGATCTGCGCCACCGTGGCGGCCAGTCGCTGTTTGTTGGCGTCAGCATCGCGGTCGGCTGCAACGAGGCAGAATTCTTTCGATGCTTTCTGCGTCAGCATGCGCTGAACGCCGCCGAAGCGGAGTACTGCCGCGATGCCGGGCTTCACGCCGGTGGCTTTATTACGGGCCTCCAGCAACTGCAGTGCCGATTGCGCGGCTGCTAACAGGTCGGGGTCGAGCTTGACGGCAGCCGCGGCATCCCGCGCCGCAACGGCGGCAGCGAAATCCTTCCAAATCAGCGCGGTGCGGTCGAGGGCAGCGACGATATCGGGCTCGGTGACGGGCAAGATCTCCTGGATGTCGCTTCCTTTGCGCAGATCGTCGAGCGTCTGGTTGAACAACTCGCTCGCAAAGCCTAGTTCGCTGGATTGCGTCGCATGTTGGCGGATCAAACCGAAGCACAGCGATCGCGGCAGATACTGCGACAGCATCGCAAGTTGGCTGACGAGGTTGAGCTTGCGCGTGTTGTCGTCGGCCGCCGTTATTGCTGGCGGCGCAGCTTGAGCCTGAACCTGAGCCTGAGCCTGGGGCTGCACGGGCTGATAAATCACGGTCGTCAGCGCGATCACCGCGAGGCCGAGCCACGCACCTGCTCGAATAAACATCGCAACCCATCCCTGCTGACACGCACGAGCTATGAACACCGGTCAAATAAGACCACGGCAGCCGGTAGCCCAAGATTGGTTGCCGCGATACCACACGATGTCGTAGCGACCTCTGAAATGGGCTGCGGCCGAAAAGATCCATCGCGGTTTCGGTCTGTTCCCAGGCCCCGTTTGCCGCCATATCTGCGATCATGATCCAAGCTTCGGTAGCCTCATCCGATCCCGGTTTCGGCGTTTACGTCCACTGGCCGTTCTGCGCCGCCAAATGCCCATACTGCGACTTCAACAGTCACGTCCGCTTCGGCGGCGTCGACCAGGTCGCATATCTCGCGGCCTACCGCGCAGAGATCGCACACATTGCCAGCCTTACCGGCCCGCGCGAGGTCGCCAGCATCTTCTTTGGCGGCGGCACGCCATCGTTGATGGAGCCAGCCACCGTCGCTGGCATTCTGGATGAAATCGCAAGGCATTACACAATCGCCCCTGACGCCGAAATCACGCTCGAAGCCAACCCGACTAGCGTCGAAGCGGGGCGATTTGCCGACTACCGCGCGAGCGGCGTCAATCGCGTGTCGCTCGGCGTACAGTCGTTGCGTGATGCCGAACTCAAGGCGCTTGGCCGGATGCACTCGGCCGACGAGGCCAAAGCCGCCATCGCGATCGCCGCCCGCACGTTCGACAGGTTCACGTTCGACCTGATCTACGCCCGCCCCGGCCAAACCGTGGCCGATTGGCGCGCCGAATTGACCGACGCGTTCGCCATCGCTGGCTCGCACCTGTCGCTCTACCAGCTCGCGATCGAGCCGGAGACGCCGTTCGCCGCGCTACATGCGGCCGGCAAGATCGTGGTCCCCGATCCTGACGCCGCGCTGGCACTGTATGAGACGACGCAGGAGATGACAGCGGCACGCGGCCTGCCGATGTATGAAATCTCGAACCACGCCGCACCGGGCGAGGAGAGCCGCCACAATCTGATCTACTGGCGCTATGGCGAATACGCCGGGATCGGTCCGGGCGCGCATGGGCGCATAAGGACCGGCGCGCATGGGCGCATAAGGACCGGCGCGCATGGGCGCATAAGGACCGGCGCGCATGGGCGCATAAGGACCGGCGCGCATGGGCGCATCGAAAC
>JAWXCP010000106.1:0-2643 GCA_034408685.1 Hyphomicrobium aestuarii
AATCGTGGCACTTTGGCACTTAACGACCAGGCTACGCACGAGCAGCGCCCCGATGTCTGCAATCGCAGACATTTCGAGTGTTAAGAGGCAGGCCGGGAGGGTCGGCGCGACTAAGCGAACGCTGCGAACAGCTCGGGCGTCGTGAGCATCAGGACAGCCAGCTTCGCGGCGATCTTCGTTACGTGATTGACGAACTCACGCGTGCAGTCCTGATCACCCTGATGATGACCCAGCTCATGGATCAGCAGGTCAAGGTTTCCCATATCTGCTGCTGGCGTGTCGCTGAACCAATTTGGGCCGATGGACGAATGTCCGACATTCCATCGCAGCGCAATTGTTTGCGCGTCGATCATCTCGCAGTCCGCGCACGTCGAAGCAGTTGGATTGTTCAGGAAATCGAACGTGCCGATCTTCTTGTCCAGCAGCTTGTTGCACAGGAACTCCGCAAACGTCTGGAATTTTCGCATCGCAGTAGTAATTTGGTCTGGCGGCCAAGGGATCGGCGCGGTTTTCAACTTAGGTCGGAGATGACTACCACTCTGAATCGCCCCGGCGGTCTTGATCGCCTGCCATTCTGCAGCGGAAAACGTACCTGGGGCAACGGCAGTATAGCCCTCAGCCGTAAGTTCCCCGGTCGCCTCGCGGTTGAAATCAGTCACAAAGCGTCGAGGTCCGAAGCGAGTTTCCATCACCGACCGTACCGCCGCCGGCGCAGCCTCAGGCAGCGCGTTGGTGACACTGATGCTGGCCGCTTGATCCGGGTTCAAGCGGTGGTGAGTAACGTTGAGGACAGCAGCGAGCAGACAACGATGAAACTTGGGCGGGACACTATTGCGATCAATTCCCAGCGGAACCTTCTGTTGCACATCAGCATGGAACAGGTCACCAACCGGGCCGACCACCGGGATGCCCATCTCGTAGATCATGGCACGTTCGCCAGCCAGTGGCGCATACACATCGACCCGCGTTTTGCGCTCGGTCTTGATGAGCGCCCCTTCGTCCTCCACATGCTTGCTGACGGCGATTGTCGGCAACACCGTCTCAAAGGACGCGATCTTCTTGCGGTGCGGCAGCGCCGTTCCGTTGATCGTCACGGTGATGGCCGGCGGGATGATCAGCGTCTGGAGTTTGGCAAGCGTTTCATCGTACTCGCCCAGATTCAGTCGCATGTATCCCTCGAAGCGCGTGCCTGCCTCCCGCGTTTGACGCAAATGGCGCACCTCCTTGTCACCCTTGGGAAACACGACCGTGCCGGTAGTCGATGAGATGGTTACGTCATCGTGGGGCCCACAGAGAACGATGGCAACCTTCTCGCCGACATTGAATCGACCGCGCTGACTTGGGTTGTCCATTTTGTAGGAGTCCGCGTACATGACGTACGACTCGGAAAGATCGCGGAAGCCATCGGGGCTGTCGTCCTCAACCTCGATCCGATACCTGCTGCCACGAACCTTCTCGAACGTCACGTCCACGAGGCTCACCTTCTCATCGAGCGCGTTGGCGATTAGTTCGGCCAGCACGCCGAAAGCGCCGCGCCAACGGACACGCTTTCGGAGGCCGGGAGATGAGATGCGAATTGCACCAATTGCTTGTGCGGACATAGATACTCCCAAAAAGACGTTGGCTACCTGTTGTTTCCGAAAACGTCGCTCCACCATCCTCGGGACACGACTTCGCCGGCGTTCCGGCTGCGGTCGCCCCGATCTCGAAAAGAACATATACCACACCGACATTAATAAAGCTACAGATTTTGTCGCAGTAATAGAATTTAGTTTTGCGTGGCCGCCGATGACTGCTAAGCTGGCGTGCCGATGCCTCGAACCACGCCGACACCCTCGTTCCCGGAAGCCCTGACACGGATTAGCCAGCTTGCCGAGCGCGGCGCCCAGGAAAGTCGGGATTCCCGTAACCTGTTTGTCGAGATTCTCGCCCTGCTCCCAGTGATTAAGGGGATGTCGAGCCAGAGCCGATCAACAGCACCAGAGCGGCGCACCCGCCGTGGCGAAGCCATCGAGTCCTACGCCGTGGAAACCACAAAGAATGGGATGTTCTTGGTGGAATACCGAACGAACTCGCAACCGTTTCGTTGCCCGCAGTGTGTCTTTGATGCGCTGGTGACCGTTGCCGCCGAGATCGACGTGCCGCTGGACTTCATCGATCTGCTGCTGGGGGTGAGCAAGGAACTGCGGTCACGGGACAAGATTCCTGACTATCAGTTGCGGGTGGCGGTGCGCTTCTTGCAGGGCCAACAGCCGCCGCTTCTGCTGCGAGCCCGATCTCGCTACAAGCCTGCTGCCAGCGGCTTTCACCGCGCCGCTTACCGTGCTTGGCGGGAGCGTGCCGCAGCCGGCAGCCCGCGATAATTCTGGTTCGCCTTGGTCTATCGGCGCTCATGTAAAGAGTTCGGTCAATCTCAACTGGCTCGGACGCACGAACCGCGTGAGGGCTTACGATGCATCAGACGACCGCGCCTGCCGAACCATGTGCCCGTCAAACGTGACCCTCGCCCAGCTTTTCGGAAACACGCGGCGAAACAGGTTGACGGACCATCGGCATGCCTTCCGCTCATTCATGCCACGGACGTGCCCCCACTCATGCAGAAAGGTCACCACCGAGAGCGTGCCCGAAATGATGATGACGTTC
>JAWXCP010000107.1:0-12257 GCA_034408685.1 Hyphomicrobium aestuarii
CGATCGGGCTCGTGATCGTCGGCATTGCGGCCTTTTTCTCGATGCCGGTGTCGAGCCTGCCCGCGATCGAATTCCCGACGATCCGCGTCCAGGCGTCCCGCCCGGGCGCCGACCCCGAGGTGATGGCAACGACGGTCGCCTCGCCGATCGAGCGTCGGCTTGGCGAGATCGCTGGCGTCACCGAAATGACCTCGACGAGCAACTTCGGCTCGACTGGCATCACGATCCAATTCGACCTGTCGCGGCAAATCGATGGTGCGGCCCGCGATGTCCAAGCCGCGCTCAACGCAGCGGCGACCGATCTGCCAGCAGACCTGCCAACGGCGCCAACCTTCCGCAAGCTGAACCCCAGCGCCGCGCCAATCCTCATCCTCGCGATCACGTCTGCGAACCTGCCGCCGAGCGCGATCTACGACAGCGCCGACACCGTGATTGCGCCGCGCATTGCGCAAATTCCCGGCGTAGCCGACGTGCAAGTTTCGGGTGCCGACCAGCCGGCCATCCGCATCGCGCTCGACCCGAGCCGGTCGGCGGCCATGGGCTTGTCGATCAACGACGTGCGCACGGCCTTGCTCAACGCCACCGCGATTTCTCCACTCGGCTCCATCGACGGCGACAACCAAACGCTGACAATCGGCACCAACGACCAGTTGAAAACGCCCGAGCAATACGGACCTTTAATCATCAAGGCGTCGGGCGGCAACGTCGTCCGCCTCCAGGATGTGGCGACGATCGAACTGAAATCGCGCAACTCGAAGGCCTTGGCGACATTCAACCGGACGCCCGCCGTTCTGCTGATCATCACCAAGCAGCCGGACGCGAACGTGCTCGACACCGTCGATGGCATCAAGGCGCTTTTGCCGGAGATCAAGCGTTGGATTCCCGCCGGTCTCGACATCAACGTGCTGACAGACCGGACGCTGACGCTGCGGGCCAGCGTTCACGAGATGGAATACACGTTGATGATTACGATCATCCTCGTGATGGCGGTCGTGTTCGTCTTCCTTCGTCGAGGCACGCCAACGCTCGCGGCTGGCATCACCGTTCCACTGTCGCTGGCTGGCACATTCGCCCTGATGTGGGCGTCGGGCTTCTCGATCAATAACATCTCGCTTCTGGCGATCATCGTCGCCGTCGGATTCGTCGTCGATGATGCCATCGTGATGATCGAGAACGTCACCAGCAAACTCGAAGACGGCATGGAGCCGATGCAAGCGGCGCTGCAAGGCGCCCGCGAGATCGGCTTTACCGTTGTCTCGATCAGCGTGTCGCTGGCGGCCGCTTTCATTCCGCTCTTGCTGCAGGGCGGCGTCATCGGCCGCATGTTGCAAGAGTTTTCGTGGACGCTGCTTTACGCAATCCTCGTGTCGACCGTGGTATCGCTGTCGGTCACACCTGTGATCTGTGCGCATCTGATTAAAAGTGCCCCCAAACAAGACCATTGGTTCGACCGCGTATTCGAGCGCGCGCTCGGCGCCGTCATCTCGGGTTACTCGGCGACGCTGGGTGGGGCGATCCGCCGACCGTTCGTGATGCTCGCCGTCCTCGTCGCTTGCGTTTATGCGACCGTGCAATTGTTCATCACGCTGCCCAAAGGCCTGTTCCCGCAGGACGACACTGGCTTCGTCTTCGGCCGTACGGAAGCGTCTGCCGACATTTCCTTCGAGGCCATGGTCCGCCGTCAACAAGCCGCGGTCGATGTCGTTTTGTCAGACCCGGCGGTCGAAGGCGTCGGCAGTTCGCTCGGTGCAACTGGTCCGTTCGGCGGCTCTCAGAACGAAGGGCGGATGTTCATTAACCTGAAGCCGCTGGCTGAGCGCGACCGCAAGACCACGGATCAGGTGATCGCGCGGCTGCGGCCAAAACTTGCCAAACTCGATGGCATTCAGGTGTTCATGTTCGGCGCGCGGGATGTCCGCGTCGGCGGCCGGCAAACCAAGTCCGAGTTCCAGTACACGCTGTGGAGCCAATCGCTCGATGAACTCAACGATGCGATGACGCGCGTCACGGAGGCGTTGCGGAAACTGCCCCAACTCGCCGACGTTTCAAGTGACCGCAACAAGGGCGGCCTGCAGGTCGACATCGCCGTCGACCGGTTGGCAGCCGCGCGGCTCGGCGTCTCGCTTTCGGCGATCAACGATGTCCTCAACAGTGCGTTCGCCCAACGGCAAATCGCGACGATCTATCAGGCGCGCAACCAATACAAAGTCATTCTGGAAGTCGACGCGCGCTTCCAGCGTGAGGTCGACGACATTTTGCGGCTCTATGTGCCGGGCACCAACGGCGTCCAGGTGCCGCTCGCCAATCTCGTGTCGATGACGCGCGGATTGACCCCCCTTGCGGTCAATCACACTGGGCCGTTCCCGTCGGCGACCTTCAGCTATGGCCTCGCCCCCGATGTGAAATTCGACGATGCCGCGAAAGCGATCTCGAAAACCATCGCCGAGCTGCGCTTACCGGCCAGCGTGGTTGCCGAGCCCGCCGGCGATGCCAAGTCGTTTGCCCAGAATTCGGCAGCACAGCCAATCCTGATCGCCGCTGCACTGATCTCGGTCTACATCGTGCTCGGCATTCTCTACGAGAGCTACATTCACCCCCTGACGATCCTGTCGACGCTTCCGTCGGCTGGCCTCGGCGCCCTCCTGGCGCTGTGGGCGACCGGGCTCGAAATCTCGGTCATCGCCGTGATCGGGATCATCCTGTTGATCGGCATCGTCAAGAAAAACGGGATCATGCTGGTCGACTTCGCGATCCACGCCGAACGCGAGCGCGGGCTCGCCCCCGAACAGGCGATCCGCGAGGCCGCGATCGAGCGCTTCCGGCCGATCCTCATGACAACGCTGGCAAGCCTGCTTGGCGCGGTGCCGCTGGTCGTCGCCGAAGGACCAGGCTCCGAGTTGCGTCGGCCGCTTGGCGTCGCCATTATCGGCGGGCTGATTATCTCGCAGATCCTGACGCTTTACACGACACCGGCGATCTATTTGCTGCTCGACCGCGCCCAGCGCTTTGTCGGCCGGTTGTATGACCGCCTGTTTCGACGCACGATGCGGCCCTTGACGCCCGCCGAATAACGGCGGCACCGAACGCGGCGTCCATTCTGGTATACTTTTAACGACTGATGACTTTGATTGTATACTTGTATCTCACGGTCGGCCGCCGTCCAACGGGCCAAGTGTTTCGAACCGTCAGAACATGGTCAGTCCATGAGCCTCCAGCCATGACCCTCGCCGACCTGTCGATGATGACCGAGCGTGCCGGAGGGTATCGCACCGGCACCGTTGCAGCCCTCCGCGACCTGACGCTGCTGGCCGTTGCCAAAGCCCGCCGTTCGCGCCTGCGGCAAGTCATGGTCGCGCTCGACCATGCGACGATGACGGGCAAAATTCTGCCCGACGATTATCTGATCAGCCGTAAAGTCGACGGGGAGTTCACCTGTCTGGCGTTCCGCAACGGCGAGGTCGTGACGATCAACCCGTGGGGTACGATCCGGGCCAACGCGCCGTTTCATATCGAAGCGTCAAAGTTATTGACAAAGGCTGGCGTCACGTCGGCCATTCTCGGTGGCGAACTCTACGTCGCGCGGCCCGATGGCAAGCGGGCGCGCGTGCACGATGTGACGCGTATTGCCCGCGCACCCGAGACGGCCGCCGATGTGGCGTCGCTGCGGTTCGCTGCCTTTGCGATCTACGACATCGACGGCGCAGACATGACCGAGACGCCGTCGGCTGCGATCGAGAGGCTGCGCGCGGTGCTGGCGGGCGGCACGCTGGTCCATCCGGTCGAGACGGTCGCGGGCAACGAAGCTGAGGTGTTTGCCCGCTATAAAGCGTGGGTCGAAGAAGACGGTGATGAGGGCATCGTCGCAATTGGCGGCAAGCGCGGCTGGTTCAAAATCAAGCCGCGCCACACGCTCGATCTTGCCGTCGTGGGCTTTTCCGAAGGTACCGAGGACCGCTCCGGCATGCTGCACTCGCTGCTGCTGGCGGCTGTGCGTGAGGACGGCACGTTCCATTTGTGCGGACGGACCGGCGGCGGGTTTTCAGATGTTCAGCGGGTGAGCCTCCTGCGAGAGCTATCGGCCGAAGTCGCCGACAGCGCCTATATCGAGGTCAACTCCGACCGCGTCGCCTACACGATGCTCCGGCCGGGCCGGGTCGCCGAGATCAGCTGTCTCGATGTGATCTCGGTGTCGTCGACCGGTGAGCCGATAGACAAGATGATGCTCGAATGGGACGCCGCGCATGGCCGGTGGAGCGGGGTGCGTCGCCTGCCGCTGGTCAGTATCATTTCGCCGCAATTCGAACGCTTCCGCGGCGACAAATCCGCTACGACAAGCGAGGCGGGGGTCGCCCAACTGGCGGCAATCGCCGAGATCCCCGAACCGCGCGGCGGCGCCGATGCGGCGCGACTGCCAAAATCAGAGGTGTTGCGGCGCGCCGTTGCGACCAAGGACGTCAAGGGCCGGACCATGGTGCGCAAGTTGTTACTATGGAAGACGAATAAAGATCAGGTATCGGCGGAGCATCCAGCCTACGTGCTGCTGCTGACCGACTACAGCCCCAACCGAAAGACACCGATCGAGCGCGAGATCCGCGTCTCATCCAGCCTCGAGCAACTCGACGCCTATTGGAAAGTCTGGACGGCCGAAAATTTCGTCAAAGGATGGGTGGTGAAAGGCGGGTCGTGACGGATCGTCCGCGAAATCGTCCGCGGCCTTAAAATTGATCAAGCTGACACGCTTTGTCAGATCAATCGAATTGTCGCGCGATTGGAACCGTCACCACGATGCTGACTCTCGTCCATTTCCGGCTGTGCCCATTTTCGCGATCGATCCGCATCGCTTTGGCCGAACTTGGCCTCGAATCCGCGTTCGTCGAGGAGCGGCCGTTCGAGGGGCGTCCCGAATTTCTGGCCCTGAACCCGGCTGGCGAACTGCCCGTGTTGCAGGGGCCAGACGGCCTGCTCCTGTGTGGGGCGTTGTCGATTGCGGAGTATCTCGATGAGGCAGCGCGCGCCGGCGGCCCGCTTCAGCGCCAATCGACGTCCGCTTTGGCGTTGCCGCCCGAGGCCGCGCAACGCCCAGCTTTTGCATTGTTTCCAGGACGGATCGAGGATCGCGCCGAGGTGCGCCGCCTCGTCGACTGGTTCCATCGCAAGCTCGACCGGGAAGTGACGCGCGATCTCCTCAACGAAAAGGTCTACGCCCGGCTGCTGGCGAACGGTGGCCCGCATGCGCCGGACGCCGATATCCTGCGCGCGGTTCGCGCCAACATGCGCTACCATTTGCGCTACGTTTCATTCCTGGCCGACCAGCGTCGCTGGCTGGCGGGTGACGACTTCAGCTTTGCCGACATCGCAGGTGCTGCCCATCTCTCGGTCGCCGACTATCTCGGTGAGATCGCCTGGGACGACCATCCGCGCGCGAAAACCTGGTACATGCGGGTGAAGTCGCGGCCGTCGATGCGCACAGTCCTTGCCGACCGCCTTGCCGGCTTTCCGGCTGCAGGTCACTATGCCAATCTCGATTTTTGATGTCATCTATGGCTGATACCGACCCACTGGCGACGCCCGCGCAACTCAAGGCCGCGCTGTCAGATATGGCGCGCGAGAGCGGGTTTGATGCGTTTGGCGTCGCGGCCCCAGATAGCCTGCCGCGGGAAGCTGGTGAACGCTTAGCCGCGTTCCTGGCGCAAGGACGGCACGGCGACATGGCGTGGTTGGCGACAACGTCGGACCGCCGCGCGGACCCTCGCGTTCTTTGGCCCGACGTGCGTTCGATCATCATGCTCGGGTTGTCGTATGCGCCAGCTGACGACCCGCTGGCGATCCTATCTCGACGGTCACAGGCTGCGATTTCGGTGTACGCCAAAGGCCGCGATTACCACGACGTGCTGAAGGCTAAGCTGAAGGATATCGGCGGGCGGTTCGCGACGATGTCGGGCACTGAAGTCAAGGTGTTCGTCGATACCGCGCCGCTGATGGAAAAGCCGCTGGCGGCGGCGGCCGGTCTCGGTTGGCAGGGCAAGCATACGAACCTTGTCTCGCGTCCGCATGGCTCATGGCTGTTTCTTGCAGCGATCCTGACGACGGCCGAACTGCCGCCCGATGTGCCCGAGGTCGACCATTGCGGAACGTGCCGCCGCTGCCTTGACGTCTGCCCGACTGCAGCGTTTCCAGCCCCATACCAACTCGATGCGCGGCGCTGCATCGCCTACCTGACGATCGAGCACAAGGGCCACATTCCACGCGACATGCGATCGGCGATCGGCAACCGCGTGTTCGGCTGCGACGATTGCCTTGCGGTGTGCCCATGGAACAAGTTTGCAAGCGCCTCGAGCGAGATGCAGTTTGCGACGCGCGAGGCCACCGACAATCCGCCGATCGCCGCGTTACTGGCGCTTGATGATACCGCGTTCCGGGCGCGTTACGCCGGCACGCCGGTCAAGCGCACCGGTCGAGATCGCGTCGTGCGCAATGCGCTGATTGCAGCTGGCAATTCGGCCGATCGCAGCCTGCTGCCGGCCGTCGAACGGCTGCTGGCAGATGCGTCTCCCCTGGTGCGCGCCGCAGCCGTTTGGGCACTATCGCGCCTTGCCGACGAGGCGACTTATGCGGCCGCTCGCGCCCAGCATGCACCGCATGAGGCCGATGCCAGCGTGGCCGCCGAGTGGGTCGCGCCGACCGTCAGAACCGCTTGAGCAGCCGACCGAGATAGTCGAGCTCGACGGGTGGGCGCGTCGCCTCCCCGCTACGGCGGCGGAGTTCCTCTAGGATTTCGCGCGCGCGTTGCATCTCGAACTCTTTTGGCACCTTGACCGAGGTTCCGGCGTCGGGGCCTTGGGCACGTTGCGGCCGCCCGAGCGGATCGCGCGGGGTCTCGCCGTTTTCGCCATACCGCGAGCGGCCGTTCTTGGCCATTTCCTGCTGCATCTGCTCGGCGCCTTCGCGCATCTTGTCCAGTGCGTCAGCTTGGTGCTGCGTGGCGTCGTCGAGGGAGCCCTGTTCAAGCGAGCGCTCGGCGTCGTCCATGGCCTCGGCGGCGGCGTCCATTTCCTTATTGCCAGACGAGCCGCGCTTCTGGAGTTCGCGTTTCAGCTTTTCCATGCGCTCAGCAAGCTGCTTCTGGCGATCGCGCAGGCCGCCCTCGCCCTGCTGCGAGCCGGCCTGACCCGACTCCGCTGCTTCGCCGTTTTCGCCAGCGCCTTGCTGTTGGCCTGATTTACCCTGCCCACTCTTACCTTTCTCGCCACGTCCACGGTCACCCTGTTGCGATTGACCTTGGCCGCGCTCACCCTGCTTGCCTTGCTTACCGGCCTGACCGCGCTGCTTGTTCTGTTGGCCATCGCGGCCCTTGTCGCCCTGCTGTTTCATCTCGCCGAACGTGTCGTCCATCAGCTGCTGCTGCTGGCCGATCATGTTGCCGAGCTCTTCCATATTCTTCTGCCCTTCGCGCTGTGCCTCGCGTTCTTCGCGGGTGGCGCGGCGGGCCTGCAGACGATCCATCATGTCGCGCATTTCCGACAGCATCTGCTGGGCCTGATCGCGTGCGCCTGATTTGGCCGCTTGCTCCATCTGCCGCATCATGCGTTCGAGATCGTTCTGGCCGAGTTGCTGTTGCTCGCGGTCTTCGGCGTCCTGGCCGTCGGGCGCCTCCTCGGCCTGCTTGGCGAGTTGCTCGACATAATCGTTCATCGCCTGACGCAACTCTTTCATGAGTTGCTCGAGTTCGGCTTCGGACGCGCCGTCTTCCAGCGCTTTGGCGAGCTTGTCCTGCGCGTCCTTGAGACGGCGTTCGGCATCCGACAAGTTGCCGTCTTCAATCCGCAGCGCGACGTGCCAAAGCTGGTCAATGGTCGATTTCAAGGCGGCGCGGGAGCGGTCGGCCTGTAGCCGCGCGTTGGCCGAACGAAGGTTGAGATAGGCCTGGGCGTCGAGGTGGCCCTCCGGTTTCAGCATCAACGCGTTGAGCGCCTTGATGACTTCCGGCCGCCAGCGGGGATCGACGACGAGACGGCGGCGCTGTTCGACGACGGCGCGCGCGAGGAGCTTGGTGAAGCGCCGGGACGGCAAGACCATTTCGACCGTCTCCGAACGGCCGGTCTGACCGCTCGCGTCCTTGGCTTCCAGCACCATCTCGACGCGCAAGCCCCACCACGGGTGCGACCCGAGTTCGAGGAACGTCAATGCTTCGCCGACCTTCAACGCCGCCGCATCGGCCGGTTTGGCTGGCGTTTGGCTTGACGTCGCGGCGTTCGGTGTAGCTGAGTTCAGCTGAGCTGGTGCCGATCCCGGAGCGCTGGCAGTCGTCATCACTGGCAGGCGGAGCGGATACTTCGGCACCCGTTCGAGTGGCGGGCGGGGGCCCTTCAGGACATCGCGCCGCGCCCAGGCGGTGCGCTCGTCGGCCTTCTCGTCCGGCAGGCGGCGGAACTTGGCTTCGGCCGCCTGAACCCCGTAGTCGTCCTCAAGTTTGTAGGTGAGCTTCATCCCGCCGCGCTGCGTCGGCTCGGGTGGCTTGACCAACGCAATCTTTGGCGGGGTGTCTTTGATGACCGTGAACTGCCACGGCTTGCTCTGCCCAGGCACCGTGATGGTGCCAGACTGACGCAACTCCATCTTCAGTTCGGCGACGCCTTCAAGGCCCTTGAGCGGCTCACTGACAATCCGCTCAGTCGCGCTTGCTCCGTCGGCTTTGAAGTCGACCGCAAGTGTTCCGCCGCCGGTGCCTGTTGCCCGCACGACGAGCTGCGTCCGCTCCGGCACCTCGAAGGCTTTACCTTCGGCCGGGCTCAGCAAAACACCTGGACGTTGGCCATCGGCGATCAGCAAAGGCGCGCGGCCGGTGTATGGCGGCGGCGTCGCCCATGCGTCGAGGCGGGCGTTACTGGCAAGCGGCGGGGGACCAAAATGGAACGCGGCGAGCACACGGTCGCGCGAGGCATCGCCCAGCAGCCCGGCCGACAACACGAGACCCATCACGGCGAGCGTACGCAAAGCATATGGATCGTAGCGGTGGGTCGCCGGGCGCGGCGGTGACGGCTCGAGCTTGCGAAGTTGGGCGGCCAATCGCTCGCGGTGAGCTTGCCACAACAGGCCCGTCGATGTGTCGCCACCGGCCACAGAGGCTGGCAACATCGATACCGTGTCTTCGTAAGACGACGCTGGCCGGTGGGGCACGCCCGACGCACGCTCGATGCGGCGGACGGCGTCTTCGCGGAACGGGTAGGCGGCGAGCAGCGCATAGGCAATAGCCCCGGCCAGAGCCAATGCAAAAGCGGCGAGCAGCGCGACGTGCGCGATCAGGCCGATCTGCGGCCAGACGCCCGCAAACGAGGCGGCGAGAAAGGCCCCGATCAGCGCGAGCGGGATCCAAAACCGGACCCACACGCGTTCGAGCCACATCGCGCGGCGGGTGGCAGAAACTTTGCTCTCAAATAGCTTGGTCTCTTTAGACACGCTCGGCCTCTTAAGCATGGGCCGCATTGACGACGCGCGGCAGCCCGTCTGGAACAGCAACCGTCAGATCCGCCGCCACCGCTTAGCGGGGCGCCGTCACGGTTGAATGTCGCAATAGGCTATCACGCGATGGCCCAACGACACATGAAAAACCCGACAGGTTAACGGCGGGTTCAGATCGTGATCGCTGCCGCGCTAGGGGGCGTCGCGCAGAGCCCTCACAACCCGCCGATGAGGCTGTATTTCATTTCGAGGAATTCCTCGACGCCGTGGTGGCTACCTTCGCGGCCAAGACCGCTCTCCTTCACGCCGCCGAACGGGGCCAGCTCGGTCGAGGTCAGCCCCTCGTTGACACCAATAATGCCGAATTCCAGCGCCTCGGATACGCGGAAGGCGCGGGCGAGGTCGCGGGTGAAGAAATAGGCCGCCAAGCCGAACGGCGTGTCGTTGGCAATCGCGATTGCCTCCTCCTCGGACGAAAATCGGATCAGCGGCGCGACCGGTCCGAACGTCTCCTCGCGCGTGATCAGCATGCCGGGCGCGACGTTGGCCAACACCGTCGGCTGCCAGAAATTTCCGGGGCGGTCATGGCGCGCGCCACCAGCCAGTACGGTTGCGCCGCGGGTCACGGCATCGGCGACGTGGGCCTCGACTTTTTCGATCGCGGCGGCATTGATCAACGGGCCGATGGTGACCCCCGCGTCGATCCCTGGGCCGACCGTCAGGTCGGCGACGGCGGCCACCATGCGCGCGGCGAACGCCTTGTATACGCCGTCCTGGACCAGGATGCGGTTGGCGCACACGCACGTTTGCCCGGCGTTGCGGAATTTCGACGCCATGGCGCCAGCGACCGCACGGTCGAGGTCGGCGTCGTCGAACACGATGAGCGGCGCGTTGCCGCCGAGTTCCAGCGCGACTTTTTTCACGGTGCCAGCGGCTTGCCGCATCAAGATCTTGCCGACTTCGGTCGACCCCGTGAACGTGATCAAACGCACGCGCGGGTCGGTGGTCAGCACCTCGCCGACCGCGACTGGGTCCTTCGTCGTAATCACGTTGAAGACGCCCGGCGGAAAGCCCGCGCGGAGGGCCAGTTCCGCCAGAGCCAGCGCACACAACGGCGTGTCCTCGGCGGGTTTGACCACCGCCGTGCAACCAGCAGCAAGCGCGGGCGACACTTTGCGCGTGATCATCGCGACCGGGAAATTCCACGGCGTGATCGCAGCAATGACGCCGACCGGCTCCTTGGTCACCATGATCCGCGCGTCGGGCTTATGGCTCGGGATCGTCTCGCCGTAGATGCGCCGGGCCTGCTCGGCGTTGAACTCGACGAACGCCGCACCATACGTGACCTCGCCGCGGGCCTCGCTGAGCGGCTTGCCTTGCTCCTTGGTCAATAGCAGCGCGAGTTCGTCGGCGTGCGCGAGGATCAGATCATACCAGCGGCGCAACAGCCGCGCGCGCTCCTTGGCCAGCGTCTTCGACCACGGCTTGAATGCGGCTTCGGCAGCTGCCACGGCGGCCCGCGCATCGTCTGCGGCCATGTTGGGTACCCGCGCGATGATCTCGCCCGAGGCCTTGTCGACAACGGGGAACGTCGCGCCCGACTTCGCCGCGACCCACGCCCCGCCGACAAAAGCCTGAGACTTCATAAGCGTGAGCAGGGACTTGTCCATTTTGGTCCTTGGCAGTGGGAGCGGGACACGGGCCGTGCGGGCCATTCGTGTGCTTAACGAATGTGCAGGTACGTTCGTTCCGAAACGTAGAACTTTCACCGGCAGATCGCAACGCCGCATGCGTCATGGCGGGATCGCTACGCGCGGGTCGGGCGCGGGTCGTCGAGCACGCTTGCGACATCCGTGTGGCTGAAGTCGTCACCGAGATAGAGCAACGGCGCACCTGCGGCCTTAGCGGCGGCATAGATCAGGCAGTCTGCCAAGTTCAGCCGCGCGGGGGAGCCGCGGCCTTTGCCATAGCGAGCGAAGGCGATGACGGCAGCCTGCGCCACCCCATCGGTGATCGGCTCGACCACGATCCCGGCTTCCGCGAACGTCGCCGAGATCGCGGCATCCGTCACCTCCGGTTCGAGGTTGAGACGCGTGGCCAACACCATGGCCGCCTCCAGGCGCACGATGGGAAGCGTCCGGCGGACATCGGCCCGCTCGATCGCAGCAGCGATGCGCGGATGATCTGGCTCACGGGCGAGCAGTGCGACCAGGGCGGAACTGTCGATGAACACGGCTGGCTCAGTCCTGCCACAGCGCGTCGATCTCGTCGCGCGTCATTGCCCGGCCTCCAGGGCGAGCTTGCGCGACGAGGCTATTGGCAATGGCGCCGAGCCGGGCGGCGAGCGGCTCACGCACGCGCTCCCGCTCGATCTCGGCTTCGAGCGCCGTGATGATGGCCTCCGTCATGGTCGTGCCGCGCCGCCGCGCCAGATCGCGGGCAAGCTCGGCAGCGCGCGGATCGCGGATGTTTAGCGGCATGGGCGTGGTCCGGTGTCTCTAGACTATTCGTATGCACAAAATCTTAGCTCTGTAAATACGATCACGCTTCCCTGACCCGCCCTTCGCCTGCGCGACAATGCGGGGTACCGCCTCTCCCCGTTCGTCACGGGGAGAGGCAGCGGACGGGTCGGCGCGAAGCGCGAGCTGGACCGCAGTGAGGGGCGGCGGCAAGCTCCGCAGCAGCATGCGTGGCCGCCCCTCACCGACGACCTCTCGCGATGCGATCGGTCGTCTGCCTCTCCCCGCATGCGGGGAGAGGCGAAGCACACACAACGGGCGACAACGCGGGGCATCGCC
>JAWXCP010000108.1:0-34362 GCA_034408685.1 Hyphomicrobium aestuarii
CCCCACATCTTGCATCCCGCTCCGTTTCATGCCATTCTCCGCCTATGAGAACAACACTCGACATTGACGAGGACGTGCTCGCGGCGCTCAAAGAGCGCGCGGGCGGCCAAGGGACCACGGCAGGCCGCCTTGCCTCCGATCTCCTTCGGCAGGCGCTTTCTGGGCAATCTTGCGCTCAAGCCCCTCCGGGTTTTTCGGAGGAGCAGGCCAAGTTCGAGCCGGTATCGTTCGAAGATCAATGGGTAGTGCTGAAAAGCCGAGGCGGGCTCGTCACGACTGACCTCGTGCGGCGCTTGGAAGACGAGATGGATGCGGAGGACCTGAGTTTTGCGCGCGCTCCTCGACGTCAGCACTCTGATCGCGTTGACCGATGAGGACCACGTCCGTCACGGCGACGTCGTCTCGTGGTGGAGATCGAACAACAGGTCAGGCTGGGCGAGTTGTGGACTGACCCAAAATGGTCTCGTCCGCATCCTCTCCCAGCCGGGGTATGCAAACCCAGTTACGATCGGCACGGCCGTTGAGCTCTTGCGGCGCCTTGTGGCGACGACCGATCACGCATTTTGGCATCAGGTCAGCTTGATCGACGACATGGTGATCGATACCACGCGGCTGCTCGGTCATCGTCAGATCACCGATGTGACGCTGCTCGGTACGGCCGTCGTCAACGGTGGGCGCTTTGTAACGCTAGATGCTCGGATCACGGCGTCTGCCGTCAAACGCGCCACACCCGACAGCCTCGTGGTGCTTTGAGGTCAGTTTGTCGGAGCAATGATTTTGCGAGATGTCGGGTTTTTTCTCCGAGGCCGTGTTGCGGACCGTGTCATCGCCCCCACCCCACCTTTGGCGGTCTTATACATGCGACAAAGGTATATTACATGACCATCAGATCGGTGCGCCGCAGCACGGCCGTGTTTGCATGGCTGTGCTCGCACCTCACCGCCTCACGCCGGCCTGCCTTGTGCGCCGTGCAAGCCGCGCCATAGATGGCGTCGTTCGTACGAGACATCGATAGGGCCGCGCCACAACAGGAAGAGCCATGTCCCGACAAGCGCAGAACGCCCAGTTCCTCCAAACCTCGTTCCTCTCGGGCACCAACGCCGCCTATATCGAGGAAATGCAGGCCCAGTACGAGGCCAACCCGGGTTCTGTCGGTGACGAATGGCGGCACTTCTTTGAAAGCTTGAAAGAAGAGCGCGTGACGATGTCGGCGCCAGCAGACCCGTCTTGGGGCACGCCGCTCGAAAATCTCGCATCGAACGGCGACCTCGTTTCGGCCCTGACCAGCGACTGGGGCGGCGTCGAGAGCCGCGTCCGTACGCGCATCGCTGAACAGGCCCAGTCCTATGGCGTCGAAATGTCCCCGGTGGCCTCGATGCGCGCCATCCAGGACAGTATCCGCGCACTGATGTTGATCCGCGCCTATCGCATGATGGGGCACCTCGTAGCGGACCTCGATCCGCTCAAGCTCGATGCGCGTCCAGTCCACAAGGAACTGAAGCCCGAGACCTACGGCTTTACTGATGCCGACCTTGACCGCCCGATTTTCCTCGACCGTGTCCTCGGCCTCGACACGGCGACCATGCGCCAGATCGTGAAGATCCTGCGCCGCACATACTGCCGCCAGATCGGCTACCAGTATGCTCACATTTCAAACCCGCTGCAGAAGGCCTGGATCCAGGAGCGTATCGAGGGCGAAGAAAAGGACATCCGCTTCACCAACGAGGGCAAAAAAGCGATCCTCAACAAGCTCATCGAAGCCGAGATGTTCGAGAAGTTCATCGATATCAAATACACCGGTACGAAGCGCTTCGGCCTCGACGGCGGTGAATCGATGGTCCCCGCGCTGGAACAGATCATCAAGCGCGGCGGTCAGCTTGGCGTCCGGGAAATCATCCTCGGCATGGCCCATCGCGGCCGCCTCAACGTGCTCGCCCAAGTTATGAGCAAGCCGCACCGCGCAATCTTCAAGGAGTTCCAGGGCGGATCGTTCAAGCCCGACGACGTCGAGGGCTCCGGCGACGTGAAATATCACCTCGGCGCCTCGTCCGACCGGATGTTTGACGGCAACACCGTTCACCTGTCGCTGACCGCCAACCCCTCGCACCTGGAGATCGTCGACCCCGTCGTACTGGGTAAAGTCCGCGCAAAGCAGGACCAGCACGGCTGTAAGCCCGACGATCGAACCGCAGTGATGCCGCTCTTGATCCACGGCGATGCCGCGTTCGCTGGCCAAGGCGTCGTCGCCGAATGCTTCGGCTTATCGGGGCTGAAGGGCCACCGCACGGGCGGCTCGATCCATTTCGTCATCAACAACCAGATCGGCTTCACGACGAACCCGCGCTATTCGCGGTCGTCGCCATATTGCTCCGACGTTGCCCTGATGATCGAGGCGCCGATTTTTCACGTCAACGGCGACGACCCCGAGGCCGTGGTTCACGTCGCCAAGATCGCAACCGAGTTCCGCCAGCGGTTCCAGAAGCCCGTCGTCATCGACATGTTCTGCTATCGCCGCCACGGCCATAACGAGAGCGACGAGCCAGCGTTCACGCAGCCGCAGATGTACAAAACGATCAAGTCACATCCTGGCGTCGTCGAAATGTATGGCAAGCGTCTCGCCGACGAGGGCGTGATGACGGTCGCCGAAATCGACGAAATGAAGGCCCGGTTCCGTGGCCATCTCGACGGCGAGTTCGCCGAAAGCGCCAGCTATCGCCCCAACAAGGCCGACTGGCTCGACGGCCGCTGGTCCGGCCTATCGCTGGCCGACGACGAGGCCCGCCGCGGCGTCACCGGCGTCGAAATCGACCGTTTGAAACGCGTCGGCATGGCCATCACGACCATTCCAGCCGACTTCAGCGCCCACAAGACGGTCGCGCGCCTGTTCGACAAGCGCCGCGAGATGATCGAGACCGGCACGGGTGTCGATTGGGCGATGGGTGAGCATTTGGCCTTTGGAACGCTGGCCGCCGAAGGGTATCCGATCCGCCTGTCGGGCCAGGACGTCGAGCGCGGGACGTTCTCGCAGCGCCACTCGGTTCTGATCGACCAGGAAGACGAGCGCCGGTACACGCCACTGAAGCACATCGCGCCGGACCAAGCCCGCTTCGAAGTCATCAACTCGATGCTGTCGGAAGAGGCCGTCCTCGGCTTTGAATACGGCTACTCCCTGGCCGAGCCGATGGCGTTGACGTGCTGGGAAGCCCAATTCGGCGACTTCGCCAACGGCGCCCAGGTTATCTTCGACCAGTTCCTATCTTCTGGCGAGCGCAAATGGCTGCGCATGTCGGGCCTCGTTTGCCTGTTGCCACACGGCTACGAAGGCCAGGGGCCCGAGCATTCTTCGGCGCGGCTTGAACGCTTCCTGCAGCTTTCGGCCGAGGACAATTGGCAAATCGCCAATTGCACGACGCCAGCGAACTACTTCCATATCTTGCGCCGCCAGATTCACCGCAAGTTCCGCAAGCCGCTGATTATCATGACGCCCAAGTCGTTGCTGCGCCACAAGCGCGTGATTTCGCGTCTCGACGAATTCGTGACGGGAACGTCATTCCATCGCGTCCTGCTCGACGACGCCCAGACCAGCCCCGACTATGAGCTGAAGCTGAAACCCGATGGCGAGATCAAGCGGGTCGTGTTGTCGACCGGCAAGGTCTACTATGACCTGATCGAAGCGCGCGACAAGCAGGGCTTGTCGGACGTGTGTCTGCTGCGCGTCGAGCAGCTCTATCCGTTCCCGGCCCGCACGCTGATCCAGGAACTGTCGCGGTTCCCCAACGCGGACATCGTGTGGTGCCAGGAAGAGCCAAAGAACATGGGCTCGTGGACGTTCATCGAGCCGAACCTCGAATGGGTCTTGGGCCACACCAACACCAAGGCCAAGCGTGCCCGCTACGCTGGCCGCGCCGCGGCTGCATCAACAGCAACGGGGCAATTGTCGCGCCATCTTCAAGAGCAAGCAACGCTGGTGACCGAAGCGTTGACCGGCTGACCCTTGAACCGACAAGCCTACGATTCTAATTGACCCACAGCACAATTTGCAAACGTCCGAAGGGAAGAGACATGTCGACCGAAATCCGCGTGCCGACGATGGGCGAAAGCGTCAGTGAGGCAACTGTCGGCAACTGGCTGAAGAAGGTCGGCGACACCATCGCCGCCGACGAGGTCGTCGCGGAACTCGAAACCGACAAAGTAGCGGTCGAAGTTCGCGCGCCGTCATCGGGCATTTTGGCTGAGATCACGGCAGCCAAGGGTGTGACGGTCGGCGTCGGCGCGTTGCTCGGCCAGATCCGCGCTGGTGCCGCTGCGACGGTGGCAGCTCCAACCGCTGCCGCCCCGGCCCCGGCCCCGGCGGCGCCCGTTGGCCAAGCTGCGGTCACCCAGGCTGTAGGTGCGGTGGCTCCAGCGGTTGCAAATGGCGGCAGTGCGATGCCACCATCGCCGGCCGCGCGAAAGGCACTGGCAGAAAGCGGCCTCTCAGCTGACGATGTCGACGGCTCAGGCCGGCGCGGTCAGGTTTTGAAATCCGATGTCGCGGCAACCAAATCGGCTCCGCAGATGCCAGTGGCTGCTCCCGTCGCCTATGCCCCCGCCCCGCTACCCGTGCCCGTCCAACAGCTCCGCGTTCCCTCCACCGCGACCGATGCCGAACGCGAGCAACGGGTGCCGATGACGCGCCTGCGCCAGACCATCGCCCGCCGCCTCAAAGACGCGCAGAACACGGCCGCCATGCTGACGACGTTCAACGATGTCGACATGGGCGCGGTCATGGCCTTGCGCACCCAGTACAAGGATGCGTTCGAGAAGCGCCACGGCGTTAAGCTCGGCTTCATGGGGATGTTCGTCAAAGCCTGCATCCAAGCTCTGAAAGAGATCCCCGCCGTCAACGCCGAACTCGATGGCGGCGACCTGATCTACAAGAACTATTACCACATGGGCGTGGCCGTCGGCACCGAGAAGGGTCTCGTCGTGCCGGTGGTGCGCAACGCCGACCAGATGTCTCTGGCCGCGATCGAGGCCAAGATCGGCGAATTCGGCAAGCGCGCCCGCGACGGCAAGCTCAGCATCGAGGACATGCAAGGCGGCACGTTTACGATCACCAACGGTGGCGTCTACGGCTCGCTGATGTCGACCCCGATCCTCAACGCCCCACAGTCCGGCATCCTCGGCATGCACCGTATCGAAGAGCGCCCGGTGGTCCGCAACGGCCAAGTCGTTGCGCGCCCGATGATGTATCTGGCGCTCAGCTATGATCACCGGATCGTCGACGGCAAAGAGGCGGTCACGTTCCTCGTCCGCGTCAAGGAATGCCTCGAAGATCCGCACCGCTTCATGCTGGAGGTCTGACGCCGATGCCCGCATTTTCCACGGAGCACGACGCATGCCGCTAGAACTCCAGATGGTAATGTATGCGATCGCTTTGGCGTTCGCACACTTGGCCATGTACGCCATCCTCGCCAACATCGAGGTTGGTGTAGGCTACACGGGCGGTCCGCGTGATAAGCCGCCCGTAGGCCTTTCGGTGCACACGCAGCGGATGGGGCGAGCCTACGCGAATTGCGTCGAAACCCTGCCGTGGTTTGGTTTGGCGATGATCACCGCCCATCTCGGGCAGAAAGTCGACGCCGCAGTGATCACTGCCGGATGGGTGTATTTGGCCGCCCGCATCGCCTACGTGCCAGCGTATCTGTTTCCAGTTTCGCTGTTGCGCTCGGCGATCTGGTCGCTGGCGACCGCAGCAATCCTGTTCATCGTATTCCGCGCTCTCTCCTGAGCTGGAACATTCGGAGTTTTGCATGTCTGCGACCTACGACGTCATCGTGATCGGTTCTGGCCCGGGCGGCTACGTGTGCGCGATCCGGGCGAGCCAGCTCGGCAAAAAGGTAGCGATCGTCGAGAAGCGCGCGACCCATGGCGGGACCTGCCTCAACGTCGGGTGCATTCCATCGAAGGCTCTACTGCACGCCTCCGAGTGCTACGATGACGCTGGCAACCATTTCTCGGCCATGGGCATCGGCGTGATGCCGACGCTCGACATGCACAAGATGCAGGCGTTCAAGGCCGAGGGCGTCAAGGGCAACGTCGATGGTGTCGCGTTCTTGCTCAAGAAGAACAAAATCGATGCTCACCACGGCATGGGTCGCATCGTCGGCCCGGGCAAGGTTGAGGTGACGAAGGCGGACGGGTCGAAGCAGATCCTCGATACCGCTGCGATCGTGATCGCAACCGGCTCAGATGTCGCCAAGTTGCCCGGCGTCGAGATCGACGAGAAGGTCGTCGTGTCGTCGACCGGCGCGCTGGAGTTGCCCTCCGTACCGCGCCGCCTGCTCATCGTTGGCGCCGGCGTGATCGGCCTTGAACTCGGCTCGGTCTGGCGTCGGCTTGGCGCCGAGGTCACGGTCGTCGAATACCTCGATCGCATCCTGCCCGGCATGGATACCGACGTCGCCGCGAGCTTCCAGAAAATCCTGGTCAAGCAAGGGTTGGCGTTCAAATTGTCGAGCAAAGTGACAAAGGTCGAAACGGGCTTCGGTGGCGCCAAGGTTACCGTCGAGCCGTCGGCTGGCGGTGCGGCCGAGACACTGGCCGCCGACGTGGTGCTGGTTGCCATCGGACGCGTTCCCTATACCGACGGTCTGGGTCTCGCGGAAGCTGGCGTCGCGATGGACAACCGCAAACGGATCGTGGTCGACAATCATTACCAAACCAACGTGCCGGGCATCTATGCCATCGGCGACGTGATCGCGGGGCCGATGCTCGCCCACAAAGCCGAGGATGAGGGCGTCGCGTTGGCCGAGGTTCTCGCCGGCCAAGCTGGCCACGTGAATTACGATGTGATCCCCAACGTGATCTACACCGCGCCCGAGGTGGCAAGCGTCGGGAAGACCGAGGAAGAACTCAAATCCGCTGGCGTGGTCTACAAGGTCGGGAAGTTCCCGTTCCTCGCCAATGGCCGCGCCAAGGTCAACCGGACAACCGACGGCTTCGTCAAAGTGCTGGCCGACGCCACGACCGACCGTGTACTGGGCGTCCACATCATCGGCCCGCACGCTGGCGAAATGATCGGCGAGGCCTCCGTCATCATGGAATTCGGTGGCTCGGCCGAAGATCTCGCCCGCACGTGCCACGCCCACCCGACGTTGACAGAGGCCGTAAAGGAAGCCGCCATGGCCGTGGACAAGCGCGCTGTGCACATGTGACCCTGGCCTTGGCCCAGGCAATCATGGGGACATGCAGCAAATGCAAACAGGCGCTGGACGCTTGCCGCGTATTGACCTTGTCATAGACTGTTCCTAGATCACGAGCGCGTTCCGGTCGGTCATATGTAGGGCTTTCAGGGGCCGTTCAGACGGATTGGCGCACCTCGCGTCAGCGCTCCACTCGATCACCGTGAGGCCGTCCCATGAGAATACTCATACTGCTGCTGACTTTGGTTGCCGGCGTCGGCATCGGCGGCTGGCTCTATCTGACCGGCAAATTGCCCGCCTACCTGCCGCAGAACCTCCAGCAGGCCATGACCGGCAAGCCGACAACGGGCGGGGCTGCCAGCACGTTCAAAGGCAACATCCGCGCCGAATTGCTCGCGCCATCGCGTCCGGCAGATACGTTCCGCGACATCAAATTGCTGGAGCCGTTCGGCTTCGTCGACAGCAAAGGCGTCCATTGGGATGTGTCGCCAGGTTATATCAGCAATGGCGCATCGATCCCGCCGACCCTGTGGCCCGTCGTCGGTGGACCGCTCGACGGCCCGTATCGCGACGCCGCTGTGATCCACGACTATTATTGCGATAAGCGAAACCGCTCCAGCGATGACACCCATTTGATGTTTTACGAGGCGGCCGTCGCGCGCGGCACGAGCGAAAACATCGCTTCGACGATGTACATGGGCATCATCTTCGGCGGCCCGAAGTGGGACCTCGCACAACCGAAAAAAGCCGGCTTCAACCTGTTTGGCCTTGCCCAGTCCTCGGCACCAAAGGTCGACCCTGGCCTCGTCAACAAACAGGCGACACCGGAGCAGAAAAAGGCTGCAGAAGACCTCAAGGCCTGGATTGATCGCGAGAAGCCTTCGCTCGAGCAGATCAAGAAGCGTGCCGAGGAACTTCGCGCGCAAACCGGCGTCAGCCAGCCAAAGTAATCCGTCATCCGTCGCGATGAGGCGTCGATAGCGGCTGCCCGAGGAATACCGGTGGCCGTTTTTGCGTTGTCCGTTGCCAGAATAACCGGTCTGTCAACGACACCCGCCCGTTATGTTCGGTAGTAAAGCCGTAGCGCCAACCAGGACACACCGGTCATGACCGTAATAGTCGCCTATAGTGCCACGCTGATCGTTTTCGTCGTGGTCGACATCATTTGGCTCGGCTACGTCGCAAATAGTTATTACCGGTCGCAGATCGGCCATCTGATGGCCGACACGTTCAACGTCCCAGCCGTGATCGCCTTTTACCTGATCTATGCCGCTGGCGTGGTGTACTTCGCGGTGATGCCGGCCCTCGCCGCCGGCGGGACCATGAAAGCTCTGATGCTCGGCCTGATGTTCGGGTTTTTCTGTTACGCGACCTATGACCTCACCAACCTCGCGACCCTGAAAAACTGGTCTTTGCCGATGTCGCTCCTCGACATGGCGTGGGGCGCGATCCTGACCGGCCTATCGGCAGCGGCAGGAGCCTACATCGCGAGCCGCTTTGCTTGAGAGCATGGGTCAGTCCGCCTCTCGCGATTGGCGAGGGTGTGCTGCATCGTAGACCTTGAGCAGCCGGTCCCGGTCGACCTCGGTATACACCTGCGTCGTCGATAGCGACGCGTGACCGAGCAATTCCTGGATCTGCCGCAAATCCGCTCCCGCCGACAGAAGATGCGTCGCAAACGAATGGCGCAGCGCATGCGGGGTAGCCGTCTCCGGCAGCGTCAACTCTTCCCGCAGCCGCTCGATCCGAAGCTGCACCAGCCGTGGCGATAGCGGGCCGCCCTTCTCGCCGAGGAACAGCGGCGTGTTCGCCTGATGGGGATACGGGCACAGGGCCAGATATCGCTGCACGGCCTTGAGCGTCGCCGGCAGCGCCGACACGATCCGTTCTTTGCCACCCTTGCCAGTGATTCGCAGAACATCCCGCTCGGCAGTCGGGCGCTCGGCATAGGTCAGTCGCAGCGCTTCCGAAATGCGTAAACCTCCGCCGTAAAGCAACATCAGCACAGCCGTATCCCGCGCCGCGACCCAATCGGCCTTGAGGTCACGCACCGCATCGATGAGTTCGGACGCCTTTTCGACGGTCAACGGCTTTGGAACGCCGTGTGGCACGCGCGGCGTCGCGACGAGCAAGACCTTGCGGTTGGTGAGGCGCCCCGACGTCTCGAGCCAGTCGTAATACGACCTGAGCGCACTCATCGTCCGCGCCAGAGACCGACTGCCCGTACCCTCGCGGCGGCGGGCGGCTAGAAAGCTGCGAAACGTCCTGACATCGACCGCGCCGATGTCGCCGAGCGCTGGCGGGCGACGCAGGGTCCGGTGGAGAAACACGGCGAACTGCCGGAGATCGCGCTCGTAGGCGACGATCGTAAGGTCCGCGACGCCACGATGATGCTGGAGGTGCTCGATCCACGCCGCAACGGCCTCAGCGAGGTCGGCCGAAACGGGAGCGTCCGAATTGGACGCATCGGCTCCTGAAGCATCCACACTGGAAGCATGGGCATCCGAATTGGCATCGGACCTGGGTGCATCGTCGCGCTTGGGCGGTATTGGCATGGCGGGCCGGGGCTTTCGAATCGGAGCCCGATCATAGCCGAATGCGGTCGCTTCGGCGCGTGCCGCCCAAGAGGCTCTAGCGCGTTGGAACCGGCGTCTCGCCACGGTAATCGTAAAATCCGCGTTGCGTCTTGCGGCCGAGCCACCCGGCTTCGACGTATTTTACAAGCAGCGGGCACGGCCGGTACTTGCTGTCCGACAGGCCGTCGTGGAGCACCTGCATGACGGAGAGGCAGGTATCGAGCCCGATGAAATCGGCAAGCTCGAGCGGACCCATGGGATGGTTCGCACCGAGCTTCATGGCCTTGTCGATCGCCTCGACGTTGCCGACGCCCTCATAGAGCGTGTAGACCGCCTCGTTGATCATCGGCAGCAGAATGCGGTTGACGATAAAGGCAGGAAAATCCTCAGACACCGCGATCGACTTACCGAGGCTCTCGACGAACGTCCGCGCCGCGCCGAACGTCTCCTCTTCTGTCGCGATGCCGCGGATCAACTCGACGAGTTCCATCAGTGGCACCGGATTCATGAAGTGCATGCCGATGAAACGTTCGGGCCGGTCGGTTGTCGACGCGAGCCGTGTGATCGAGATCGACGACGTGTTGGACGCAACCATCGCGGCCGGTTTGAGCTTCGGACAAAGATCTTGGAAAATGCGCCGCTTGACGGCCTCGTCCTCGGTCGCCGCTTCGATCACGAGATCGCACGTCCCCAGCGCCTCGTAGTTCGGCGCAAACGCGATTCTGCCGATCGCTGTCTTGGCCGTATCGGACGCGAGCAACCCTTTCTTGACCTGCCGTCCCATGTTTCGCTCGATCAGCCCGAGGCTTGTTTCGAACGCCTCGCGCTTGAGGTCTGACACGAGCACATCGTAGCCAGCTATGGCGGTGACATGGGCGATGCCCGAACCCATCTGGCCAGCCCCGATGATGCCGACCAGCTTCACCGGCAGTCCTCCACCACCAGCTCTCGCCGTTGCCTTGTGGGGATGGTCAATGACCTTAGCGTCCATGTCGCGTATCCTGTGCGTTTGCGAACGGGGGCTTTTGTGGAAACGCTGAGGCCAGATTTCCGATCGTGAGCCCGAATATTTAGCGGCCTACGCGTTTCAGTTCAGCGTCGAGTTCTGGTAGCGCGGTGAAGAGATCGGCGACGAGGCCGTAGTCTGCCACCTGAAAGATCGGCGCATCGCCGTCTTTGTTGATCGCCACGATCACCTTGCTGTCCTTCATGCCGGCAAGGTGCTGGATCGCGCCAGAAATACCGACAGCAATGTAAAGCTCAGGGGCAACCACCTTGCCGGTCTGGCCGACTTGCCAGTCGTTTGGCGCAAAGCCCGCGTCGACGGCCGCGCGCGAGGCACCCATAGCCGCGCCGAGTGAATCGGCGACCGGCGCGATGTAGGTGTTGAAGTTCTCGCCGTTGCCGATGCCGCGTCCTCCCGACACGACGATTTTGGCCGACGTCAGCTCGGGGCGGTCGGACGCGCTGAGTTCGGCGCTTTCAAAGGCAGAGAACCCGAAGGCTGGCGGCAGGTTGGCAACTGCCTCGATCGGTGCTGCCCCACCATCACCTGCCGCAGCGAAGGCGGCCGTCCGAACGGTGATGACCTTTTTAACATCCGTTGACTTGACGGTTTGGATCGCGTTTCCGGCATAGATTGGCCGCTCGAACGTGTCGGGGCCGAGCACCTTGGAGATATCTGAAACTTGCATCACGTCGAGCAGCGCGGCGACGCGCGGCATAATGTTTTTGCCGCCCGTCGTCCCGGCCGCGATGGCAGCGTCGAACGCGCCCATCAGCGAGACGATCAACGGTGCGACCTCTTCGGCCAGTTGATGCTGATAGTGCGGCGCATCCGCCACGTGCACCTTGGTCACGCCTGAGAGCGCTGCGGCCTGCTCGGCGGCGGGCTGACAGCCATACCCGGCGACCAGCACGTGGACTTCGGGCGATATCAACTTGGCCGCTGTGACGGCTTTCGCCGTAGCGCTGCCGAGGGCGCCGTTGGTATGATCGGCGACGAGAAGTACGGCCATTACAGAACCCCTGCCTCGGTTTTGAGTTTGCTCACCAGTTCCGCAACGCTGCCGACCTTGATGCCGGCCGCGCGCTGTGCGGGTTCGGCTGTTTTGACGATCACCAAGCGGGGGGTCATGTCGACCCCGTAGTCGCTCGGTTTCTTGACATCGAGCGGCTTCTTCTTGGCCTTCATGATGTTGGGCAGCGAAGGATAGCGCGGCTCGTTGAGGCGCAAGTCGGTCGTTACAATCGCCGGCAAGTTCAGCTTCACGGTTTCAAGCCCGCCATCGACCTCGCGCGTAACGTGCACGCACGCGCCGTCAACCACCACCTTCGACGCGAACGTACCCTGCGGCCACCCCAGCAGTGCAGCGAGCATCTGGCCGGTCTGGTTGCAGTCATCGTCGATGGCCTGTTTGCCCATCACCACCATGCGCGGCTCTTCGGCAGCCACGATCGCTTTAAGCAGCTTGGCGACCGCGAGAGGCTCGATGGGGTGGTCGTCGGCCGTTTCGACGAGAATGGCGCGGTCAGCCCCGAACGCCAGCGCGCTCCGTAGCGTCTCTTGCGCCTTGGCCGGGCCGATCGACACCACGACAACCTCGGTTGCGACGTTCTTCTCGCGCAGCCGGACCGCTTCCTCGACCGCGATCTCGTCGAACGGGTTCATCGACATCTTGACGTTGGCGAGCTCGATGCCCGACCCATCGGGCTTGACGCGTATCTTGACGTTGTAATCGACAACGCGTTTGACCGGCACGAGGATTTTCACAGGCAGCACTCCGTTCGCGATAAAGCCTTTGAGCGCGGCGTCGCTGATAACCAGCGTGCGCGCGCCCAACTGAGGTTTCGCATCTGCGAGAAGCCTAGATTTGGCCCGCGCCGACGTCAACGTTGCAACAATAATACTGACGCATCCGTCAATTAGCCAACGCAAACGTCAACCGACGCAACTCAGCGGTTCTTGCCCGGCACCCACAAGACGTCGCCATCGCCAAGATCGTTGACGTAGCGGCTGACCACGAACAGGTGATCAGACAGACGGTTGACATACTGAAGCGCTGCGCCGCTCACGGGCTCGCCAGGCATTTGCGCCAGCTCGACCATGATCCGCTCGGCGCGACGGCACACGGTCCGCCCGATATGGAGCACCGTTGCAGCCGCAGTGCCACCGGGCAAAACGAACGAATTCAGCGGCTTGAGGCTAGTGTTCATCCAGTCGATCTCGGCTTCGAGGCGTGCCACTTGACCAGCCGTCATCCGAAGCGGCTCGTAGCTGAGCGGCTCGCCCCGATCCGGCACGCACAGGTCGGCACCGAGATCGAACAGATCGTTCTGGATCGCGAGAAGCATGGCATCGACCCTCTTCAGGTCTGGCTTTCCAGGCGCAGCCGCGACCTCGCCGCCTGCTGCCGCGATGTCTTGCGCCAGATGAATGCGGGCTAGGCCGATCGTCGAATTCGCCTCGTCGATCGTGCCATAGGCGGAGATGCGCAGCGATGTTTTCGGCACCCGCTCTCCGTTGCCGAGTGCCGTGGTGCCGTTGTCACCAGTCCGGGTATAAATGCGGTTCAGCACGACCATGTTAGGCGCTCCCTCGGGTCAAATAGACAAACAACATGATGACGATGACGGCTATGAACTGCAAACCGACCCGCCATCGCATCAGCCGCTGGCTGAGATTGGCGTCGTTGCCCTTGAGCATCGAGCGCAGACCGAAAAACAGAACAATGGCGACGGCAAGGGTCGCGACGAACGTCGCGTAATAGGCGAGGGAGCTAGCGGTCATGGTCTCAACGGTTGGAGCGGGTGGATTTGCTTAAATTTTCGGGCACGCTTCGAAAACGAGACGGATCGTCATGACGAGACATTAACCGCAACTGGTCCACAGTCGCGATAGATTTGCCGTATTTCTGCCTGAGACGAATCAGCGTGGGCGTTGTCGTATGGCTACCAGCAACGTCTCTGGATCGACCGTCCGAGCCGCGAGCGCGCCGGGGTCGAACGCTAGACACAACGCCACGGGGAAGCCGCTGGATGACTAGGCCAACGATATCGGGATCTTGTGGGCCTCCAATCGCGAGGGCGGCACTGTGCGGATTTGCGCTTTTGGCTGTAGCGCTGTTGCCTGCGACGGTCGCCGACGCCCAAGACGCGACGAAATCCGACGCCGCTGCCGAGGAGGCTCGCCGTAAGTTGGAGCTGCGTCGCACCGAACTCGACGAAGTCGAGAAGCGCGCCAAGTTCATCCAGTCGGACGTCGCCAGCTTGGCCGAAGAGCGCGAGAAGGTTAACGCCAAGCTGCAAGAGACAGCGGCGCTGATCCAAAAGAGCGAAGGCCGCCTGACGGCGACCGAGGAAAAGTTGACCGGCCTCGAGCGTCAGGAAGGCTCGGTCCGGCAGACACTCGATAAGAACCGTGACAAGATCACAAAGTTGATGGCCGCGCTCCAGCGCATGGGGCGCAATCCGCCGCCGGTCCTCTACACGCAGCGCAACGATGCCCTCCAGATGGTGCGTAGCGCCATGCTGGTCGCGTCGGCCTTTCCGGAGTTACGTAAAGATGCGACCGAACTCGCCCAGAAGCTCGGCGACCTGATCGCCGTCAAGCAGGCGATCGCTGCCGAGCGTGATCTCCTGAAGACGGAAACGCAGCGCCTGTCGGATGCGCGCACCCGTCTCGCTGGCCTGATGGAGACCAAGAAGAAATCTCTCGCCGAGCGCCAGGGCGAACTCGAACAGGTTCGCAAAGCCGCTGCAGATCTGTCGCGCGGCGTCGGCGACCTGAACGACCTCATCACCAAGCTGGACCGAGCCGTCGCCGCCAACACCGGGCTTGGGGCTTACGACGCCGAGGCAAACAAGACCGTCACTGAAACAACCGTAACCGTCGCTGCCGCATCGCCCGCCGGGAGCACGAAGCCTCAGATTTCGCCAGCCGACAAGCCGCGCGAAGTCGCGGCGCTGAATCCGCCTCCACCGTCTGCCATCAAGCCGACGATCGTCGAATTGGCGCCCAAGTCTGCCCTCGGTGCGGGCTCAGCCAACCGCTTGCAACCGGCAATTCCGTTCGCCTTGGCCCGGGCAAAATTGCCGATGCCCGCTCAGGGCAAACGCGTCCTCGCTTACGGCGACAAAACCCAATACGGTGGCCAATCCAAAGGCATGGTCATCGAAACGCGCCCAGGCGGTCAGGTCACGTCGCCCTGTGATGGATGGGTTGTCTACGCTGGCGAATTCCGCAGCTACGGGCAACTCTTGATCATCAACGCGGGCAATGGTTATCATGTCCTGTTGGCCGGAATGTCGCAAATGGACGTGCAACCCGGGCAATTCGTGCTGGCCGCAGAACCGGTTGGAACGATGGCGGGCCGACCCCAAGCCAAAAATGTCCAGGACGGACAGTCAAATGCTCCTGTTCTCTACATAGAGTTCAGAAAAGACGGCAAGCCCATAGACCCTGACCCTTGGTGGGTTGAGGGTCATCGAAAGGTACAAGGATGATGCGCAAGACAGACATCGCGTTTTGGTCGTTCCTGTCGATGACCGCGCTGGCGGGCGCGACGACAGTGTTCAACCTCACCCGCGCTCATTCGGCCACGCCCTCGCCCAACTCCGAGCTCTACCGCCAACTCGATCTGTTCGGCGACGTGCTTGAGCGTGTCCGCGCCGACTACGTTGAAAAACCCGAAGATAGCCAGCTGATCGAGTCGGCCATCAACGGCATGTTGACGGCGCTCGACCCGCACTCGTCCTACATGTCGGCCAAAAGCTTCCGCGACATGCAGGTCCAGACCCGCGGCGAGTTCGGTGGCCTAGGTATCGAAGTCACCATGGAGAACGGAGTTATCAAGGTCGTCTCGCCAATTGATGACACGCCGGCCTACAAGGCTGGCGTCATGGCCAACGACCTGATCACCCACCTCGACAACGATTCGATCAACGGACTGACGCTCGAGCAGGCGGTCGAAAAGATGCGCGGCCCGGTCAACACGCCAATCAGCCTGACGATCATCCGCAAGGGCAAGGAAGATCCGTTTGATCTCAAAGTCACGCGCGACGTGATCAAGATCAATCCGGTCAAGGCCCGCGCCGAAGGCGAAGTTGCCTATGTCAAGGTCTCGACCTTCAACGAACAGACCCACGCCAGCCTTGTCCGGTCGGTCGAGCAATTGAAGAAGTCGATGGGCAAAGACCTCAAGGGCTACATCATCGACCTGCGCAACAACCCCGGTGGCTTGCTCGATCAAGCGGTCGCGATGTCAGACGACTTCCTCGAGAAGGGCGCAATCGTCCTGACCAAGGGCCGCAATGGTGAGGAAACACAGCGCGCGCAAGCTCAGCCGGGCGACATCACCGAAGGCAAGCGCGTCATCGTCCTGATCAATGGCGGTTCGGCGTCGGCCTCCGAAATCGTCGCTGGTGCGCTCCAAGACCACAAGCGGGCGACCGTCGTCGGGACACGTTCGTTCGGTAAGGGCTCAGTGCAGACGATCATCCCGCTCGGCACCAACGGCGCGATCCGCCTCACGACCGCGCGCTACTACACGCCGTCGAACCGGTCGATCCAGGCCAAGGGCATCGATCCCGATATCGTCGTCGAGCCCGAACTGCCGGAAGAGTTGAAGGCCAAAGTCGCTGTCTATGAGAAGGGCCGGGGCGAGGCCAGCCTACCGCGCCACTTGAAGAACAAAGACGGCAAAGACGTCAAAGACGCGAAAGACAAGGAAAAGAAAGAAGAGTCGGGATCGTCGGCCTACGTGCCTAAGGAGCCGGAAAAGGACACCCAGCTCCAGTATGCGCTCGGCTTGATCCGTGGCACCATTACCCAAGCCAAGGTCATCGACCTGAAGCCGTCGGACGATATGCCCGCTGGCGAGGCCAAGAAGCCGGTCCCGAACTGAATGCGACCGTAGCGCCGAAACAAATGACACAGCGTGCGGGCATCCTTCAGGGTGCCCGTTTTGTTTGAGGGACGCCGCCGATGACCGCATCACATACCCCTGCCCGCGAATCTGTTTCTCCGCCGATCGGCTACCGGCCTTGCGTCGGCGCGATGATCCTCAACGCCGAGGGTCTGGTCTGGGTCGGCCGCCGCATCGACGCGCCGGGCGATGCGGAAGGTCGCGGCACCTGGTGGCAGATGCCGCAAGGCGGCGTCGACGAGGGTGAAGACGCCGCCGTTGCCGTGTTCCGCGAGGTCGCTGAAGAAACCGGGATGCGTTCGGTCACCATGATTGCCGAGATCGGCGGCCCCTATACCTACGACCTGCCACCGGAGCTGATCGGAAAGGTCTGGGGCGGCAAGTATCGCGGGCAAAAGCAGCGCTGGTTCGCGCTGCGCTTCACCGGCGACGAAACCGAAATCGACCTAGCCCCTCCCGGCCACAGCGCCGAATTCGATGCATGGCGCTGGGCACCCATGTCCGAACTGATCGACCAGATCGTGCCGTTCAAGCGCGACGTCTACCGCGCGGTGCTAGCGGATGCGGAGCGGTTGCAGATCCTCCACCAAAAATAATCGCAATTGGCCCCAAGGATTGCGTCGCCGTCCGCGTCGAACGTTGAAAGACGGCGCAGTGACCGGGGACGATGCGTCAGTGGACAGGTCCGACGAGGCGTTAGCGGATGATGCGGCGGCGGGTAACCGGGCGGCGCTCGCGGTGTTGTTAGAGCGCCACTACGATCGCATCCATCGGTTTGCGTGGCGCTGGGCCGGGTCTCGCGCAGAAGCCGAGGACATCGCGCAAGACGTCTGCGTGAAGGTCGCCGTCGCGATCCGCGCGTTCCGAGGCGAAGCGCAGTTCACCACGTGGCTATACCGCATAACGTTCACCACCGCCGCCGACCGGGCGCGCGCCCGCCAAAGGATCCTGACGTTCGCCCCGTCTGAAATGATGCAGCTCGCCGATGCAGCTGTCCCAGCGTGTCAGGAGGACGCGGTCATTGGCGCCGAGTTGTGGGCCGCTGTTCGCGCGCTGCCCGATCAGCAGAGGGCGGCCGTGATGTTCGTTTATGGCGAAGACCTGTCCCACCAGGAGGCGGCAGTGCTGATGGGCTGTACCGAGAAAACCGTATCCTGGCATCTGCACGAGGCGCGACGCCGTCTGAAAATCAAACTCGAGGCCGCCGGTTGACCATGACCAACTCCGATCTCGAAAAGCTGAAGTCGCTACCGGTCCCCAAGCCGGGCGGGGGCGCACGTGAGCGTGCGATTGAAGCCGCGCTTGTCGCGTTCGAAAAATCGGCAGCGACCACCCAAGGAACAGCCGCTGCCAACCGTCCATCCTCCGCGCCCCATTCAGGGACCAGGAGATCCTTCATGTCGACGATTAAAATCAACTGCCCGCTGGCGGCATGCCTCGCCACGGCGGTCATGGCGGTGCCTGTTGTGCTCTATATGGGCCCGCGTGATGCCGGGCGGAACCAGCCTGAGCCAGGCTCGGTTGGTCGTGGGACCGAGCTGGCGCAGCTGCCCGAGCCGAAACAGACAAAAGAAAAAGACGCACCCCGCGCTCAGGAGCAGCGTCCCGTTGCGAAGATCGAGCTTGGGGCGCAGGACAAGTCTCCGGCCGTCGCGGCCGCCGCTCCCCTCGCAACGCAAACAAAGCCGTCGCCGCCTGTTGCAGCAATGGAACCGGCGACGCGTATCGCGCCGTCGGCTGTCGAGAAGAGCGACCGGGGTGATAGCAGCCGAACCATGGATCGCGAGCGGCTGTCAGCCGAATTCAAAGCTGCCCCGGCATCGCCATCCGCTACCGCCTCATCATCCAGCTTGTTAAACGCCCTGGGAAAGGCCGAAGCCTCGAAACCGGATGCGAACGCGCAGGAATTCAGCAGAAATAGTCGGAAGATGACCGAGCAACTTGCTCCGGGACTTGCAGGGCGCGTCGCTGGCTACGCGCCGACGGCTCGGCCAGAACCTGTGATTGCCGCTCCGCAAGAATACCGCGATCAACACGAGGCGTTCTCTGAAAATCCCGTCAAACAGGTCGCGAGCGACCCGGTATCGACGTTCTCGCTCGACGTCGATACGGCGAGCTACGCATTCGTGCGCCGCGCGCTGAATGCCGGAAGCCTGCCACCCAAGGACGCTGTCCGCGTCGAGGAGTTGATCAACTATTTCCCCTACGACTACGCAACGCCCGAGGCAGCCGCACTACCGTTCCAGCCGTCGATCACCATCACGCCCGCGCCGTGGAACGCCGCCCGTAAGCTTGTCCACATCGGACTCAAGGGCTACGCGTTGCGTGCCGCCGAACGCCCGCGCGCCAACCTCGTGTTCTTGATCGACGTTTCCGGCTCGATGGCGTCGCAGGACCGTCTCCCGCTGGTCAAGAACGCCTTCCGCATGCTGGTCGACGAACTGCAGCCAGACGACACGGTCGGCATCGTCACATATGCGTCCGGCAGCGGCATCGCGCTTAAGCCGACGAAGATCGCAAACAAGTCAGAGATCCTGAGCGTGATCGACCGGCTCGGCGCGGGCGGCTCGACGGCAGGCGCCAAGGGCATCGAGGATGCCTATGCGCTGGCCGAAGCTAACTTCGACAAAGCCGGCGTCAACCGCATCATCCTGGCGACCGACGGCGACTTCAACGTCGGCATTACCGACCGTGGCCAGCTCAAAGGATTTATCGAGCGCAAGCGCGACAAGGGGATCTTCCTGTCGATCCTCGGCGTCGGCCAGGGCAACTACAACGACGCGACCATGCAGGCGCTAGCCCAGAACGGCAACGGCACGGCAGCCTACGTCGATACGCTCAACGAGGCGCGCAAGTTGCTCGTCGAGGAAGCATCTTCAACGCTCTTTACGATCGCCAAGGACGTCAAGATCCAGGTCGAGTTCAACCCCGCGGTCGTCTCCGAATACCGCCTGATCGGCTACGAGACGCGCGCGCTGAAGCGCGAGGACTTCAACAATGACAACGTCGACGCCGGTGATGTCGGCTCGGGCCACACGGTGACGGCCATCTACGAGATCACGCCGGTCGGGCAGCCGCCGTCGGCCGATCCGCTGCGCTATGCGACGCCGGATAAAGCCGAACAGCCCGGACCTTCGAGAGCGGCTCCGTCAACGCCCGAGTACGGCTTCTTCAAGTTGCGCTACAAGTTGCCAAACGAGGACGCCTCGAAGTTATTGTCCTTGCCACTGACGACAGCGCAGGAAAAGCGCACCCTCGATACCGCCTCCGACGACGTTCGGTTTTCAGTTGCGGTGGCTGGCTTCGGGCAGCTGTTGCGCGGGTCGCCACTCGTGGCGGGCAAATACAGCTACGACGACGTCGTCGCGCTGGCGCAATCAGCAAAAGGCGCCGACCCGTTCGGCTACCGCGCCGAGTTCATCAACTTGGCCCGGCTCGCAAAATCGGCGGCGAAATAAATCACCTGCGCGGGTGGCATCGGCCGACTTGCACGGGTCGGTGCCATACGCACCTCACGGGAGTGCCAGCATTGAGTGCCAGCATCACGGCACTTCAAAAGCCCCACAGCATCAGCGGGTTAGCGTGGATCCGCGCAGCTGCAAGCTCTGAGAGCAGCGTTCGGTCGAATGGCTCGACGATCATGTGCGTGCCAGTTTTGCTGGCATATTGATAAAGCGCCTCGCCCCGGATGCCGATGCGCGCCAGATCAGACGTGACGACCGCCGCCTCGTCTGGCGCATCGCAGTCGAACAGCCATAACTTGTCGCGTTGGCTCGTCGGCGCCATCAGAGCCGACGCCCACCGGTCTTCCAGATCGCGATAAAAAGCGCCGGGGTCCGCGTCGTACTCGGCGGCGAGTTGCCGCTCCTTGAACAGACGGACGGCCTTGGATAAATCGCGGGCGCCAGCCGACCCATAGATGCGCTCCCCGTCGGTGGAAAGCGCGGCGAGTTCACCAAGCGCCGCATCTAACGCGCCAACCGAATGGGTCACGCGTGTCAATTGCCGCTCGTTCGTTATACCGTCCTTGTGACGCGACTTGAGGAACAGCACTCGGGTGCCGACTTTATACCGTTCGGGATGCTCGATGAGGCGCACGGATCAACCTCGCTCCTAGCCCCGCAACTCCAAGCCCCCGCTGCTCGCGCGCCAGTTGGCCTCAGAGCGTCAGCCCTTTTGGCGAGCCGTCAAAATGGCCTTCATCTGGTCGATCGCGATGCCCAGATGGCGGCGGGCCTCGTCGTCCTTTTCGGCAGCCATTGCATCTTCAGCCGCCGCGAGTTCACGCTCGACTTGGCGCACGTCGACGTCATCGGTGGCAAACGCCTTTTCGGCCAAAACCACGACCGCGCTGCCACGGATGTCGGCAACGCCACCTTGGACGAAGATCGCGGTTTTGTTGCCAGCCGCTCGAGCGACGATGGTGCCGGGCCGCAGCGTCGACACGACAGGGGCATGCCCGGCCATCACCGTCATGTCGCCGTCGACCCCAGGGAGTTCGACCTGCTCTGCCTCAACGGACAGCAGGACCCGCTCCGGGCTGACGAGTTCGAATGTGAACGTCTGCGCCATGACGGTCGCGTTCCTTATGAGTCACGGCGCGAGGTTAGCGCCTACCGGCCTACACGGGTTCAGCGATCAATCAACGATCACGCGCTGGCTTCAGCCTTGGCTTTTACGTCGTCTTCGCTCTGAACTTTCGTGCCGCAGAACGGGCAGAAGAACAGCGGATGCTCGACCATGCCGGGCTCCTCGTCTTCGAGATCGATGAGGCCGACGGACAGGTACAAAACGCCGTCTTCGCCGACCGCAATCAACGGCTCGAAATCTTCGCCCGACAGCGCGTCCTTCAATTCCTCGCAGCAACCGCCAAAGGCCGCTGCCGTTGCATCATCTGCCATGTCGATCTCCCTAACCCGCCGGTCTGTTCGTCAATACGCTCGATATTATGCAGCTTCGGCGAGCTTCTCGGCTTTGGCAATGGCCTCGTCGATCGTACCAACCATGTAAAACGCTGGCTCGGGCAGGTGGTCGTATGCGCCTTCGCACAGTCCCTTGAAGCCCTTGATCGTCTCGGCGAGCGGAACCTGCACGCCCTTCGAGCCGGTGAACACCTCGGCGACCGTGAACGGCTGAGACATGAACCGCTCGATTTTGCGCGCGCGGGCGACCGTCATCTTGTCGTCTTCCGACAGTTCGTCCATGCCGAGAATGGCGATGATGTCCTGCAGCGACTTGTACTTCTGCAGGATCGCCTGAACGCGGCGAGCAACATCGTAATGCTCCTGACCAACGACGCGCGGATCGAGCATGCGCGAGGTGCTGTCGAGCGGGTCGACGGCCGGATAGATGCCTTTTTCCGCGATCGAGCGCGATAGAACCGTTGTCGCGTCCAAATGGGCGAACGACGTTGCAGGCGCAGGGTCGGTCAAGTCGTCGGCCGGCACGTAAATCGCCTGCACCGACGTGATCGAGCCCTTCTGCGTCGTGGTGATGCGCTCCTGCAGCGCGCCCATGTCGGTGGCCAGTGTCGGCTGATAACCCACTGCCGACGGGATACGGCCGAGCAACGCCGACACTTCCGAACCAGCCTGGGTGAAGCGGAAGATGTTGTCGACGAAGAACAGCACGTCCTGGCCGCGGTCACGGAAGTCTTCAGCGACAGTCAGACCCGAAAGCGCAACGCGCATGCGTGCGCCCGGCGGTTCGTTCATCTGGCCGTACACCAGCGCGCACTTCGAGCCCTTGGCAGATCCGGCCTTCTTGGGATCGACGTTGACGTTCGATTCGATCATCTCGTGATAGAGATCGTTGCCCTCGCGTGTCCGCTCACCGACGCCGGCAAATACGGAATATCCGCCGTGCACCTTGGCGATGTTGTTGATCAACTCCATGATCAACACGGTCTTGCCGACGCCAGCGCCGCCGAACAGGCCGACTTTGCCGCCTTTGGCGTACGGCGCGAGCAGGTCGACGACCTTGATGCCGGTCACGAGAATCTGTGCTTCCGTCGACTGCTCTGCGAACGTCGGCGTAGGCTGGTGGATGGCGCGGACACTTGATGTCAGGATCGGCCCGGCTTCGTCGATAGGCTCGCCGATAACGTTCATGATACGGCCGAGCGTTTCGTCACCGACCGGGACCGAAATCGGCAGGCCGGTGTCCATCACGTCCTGACCGCGAACAAGCCCTTCGGTCGAGTCCATCGCGATCGTGCGGACGGTGCTCTCGCCGAGGTGCTGGGCGACCTCGAGCACGAGGCGGTTGCCGCCGTTCTTGGTCTCAAGCGAGTTCAAGATCTGCGGCAGGTGCCCTTCGAACTGCACGTCGACGACGGCGCCCATAACCTGGCGGATCTTTCCGATTGCGTTTACTGCCACTGCCATTGCCGTTGTCCTCGTTAGATCGTGCGAGCCGTCGTCGGCCATCCGAGTATTGAATTCAAGCCGTCAAGTCACCGTCACAGCGCTTCCGCGCCCGAGATGATCTCGATGAGTTCTTTGGTGATGTTGGCCTGACGCTGGCGGTTGTACTTCAGCGTCAGCTTGTTGATCATGTCGCCCGCGTTGCGCGTCGCGTTGTCCATCGCGCTCATGCGTGCGCCCTGTTCGGACGCGGCGTTTTCGAGCAGACCGCGGAACAATTGCGTACCGATGTTACGCTGCAGGAGATAGCCGAGCAGTTCGTCTTCGCCCGGCTCGTATTCCGTCGCCAGCGACGCAGTCGGCAGCGCACCGGATTTACCGTCCTTGCTGCCGTCCTTGCCAGATTTGCCGTCCGGCAGTTTGGCCGGGATCAGCTGCGCGGCGGTCGGCTTTTGCGCAATGACCGACTTGAACTCGGAGAAATACAGCGTCGCGACGTCGAACTGGCCGTCGTTGAACAGCGCCATCACCTTCGCGCCGACCTCGTTGGCCTGCGCGTAGCCGAGCTGCTTGATGCCCTTGAATTCGATGCGATCGATGATGTTGCGGGCATAGTCACGCCGCAAGTTGTCCGCGCCTTTCTTGCCGACGGTGAGGATCTTGACGGTCTTGCCCTCGCGTATCAGCCGCTGCGCATCCTGCCGCGCGAGCTTGGCAATGTTGGCGTTGAAACCGCCGCACAGCCCGCGTTCGGCCGTCATCACGATGAGCAAGTGGACGTCGCTTTTGCCCGTGCCGACGAGCAGAGGTGACGCGTTCGACGTCGACCCGGTATTCAGGTTGGCGAGCAGGGCGTCCATTCGCTCGGAGTATGGCCGCGCGGCCTCGGCCGCCTCCTGCGCACGCCGCAACTTAGCAGCGGCAACCATCTGCATGGCCTTGGTAATCTTACGCGTCGCCTTGACCGAGGCGATGCGCGTTCTGAGGTCTTTTAAGCTCGGCATCGGGCTCCCCGGATCGCGTTACGCCCACCCCGATTTCCGGGCGCGGGCGTGACCGTCGTCAGCTTAGGCGGCGAAGGCTTTGGTGTAGGTGTCGAGCGCGGCGGCGAGACGCTTCTCGCTGTCGGGTGAGAGCGCCTTTTCCTTGGCGATCGTCTCGAGCAACGTCTTCTCGCTGCGCAGGCTCGACAACATGCCCTGCTCGAACTTGCCGACGGCTGCCACCGGGATCGCGTCGAGATAGCCGCGCGTGCCGGCGAAAATCACCGCGACCTGCTCTTCCATCTTGAGCGGAGAGAACTGCGGCTGCTTCAGCAGTTCCGTCAAGCGGGCACCACGGGCCAACAGCTTCTGTGTCGCGGCGTCGAGATCCGAGCCGAACTGGGCGAAGGCTGCCATTTCGCGATACTGCGCGAGTTCGCCCTTGATCTTGCCGGCGACCGACTTCATCGCCTTCGTCTGCGCCGAAGATCCGACGCGCGACACGGACAGACCCACGTTCACGGCCGGCCGGATGCCCTGATAGAACAGGTCGGTTTCAAGGAAGATTTGCCCGTCGGTGATCGAGATCACGTTGGTCGGGATGTAGGCCGACACGTCGTTGGCCTGGGTTTCGATGACCGGCAGCGCAGTGAGCGATCCATTACCGGCGGCGTCGCCCATCTTGGCGGCGCGCTCGAGCAAGCGCGAGTGGAGATAGAACACGTCGCCAGGATAGGCTTCACGGCCGGGCGGGCGTCGCAGCAGCAACGACATTTGCCGGTAGGCGACGGCCTGTTTCGACAAGTCATCGTACGCGATCACAGCGTGCATGCCGTTGTCGCGGAAATATTCGCCCATCGTGCAGCCGGTGAACGGCGCGAGGTATTGCAACGGCGCCGGGTCCGAAGCGGTCGCGGCGACGATGATCGAATACGGCAATGCGCCGCGCTCTTCGAGCACCTTCACGAACTGAGCCACCGTCGAGCGCTTTTGACCGATGGCGACGTAGACGCAATAGAGTTTCGCGCTCTCGTCGGTACCTGCGTTCGGCGACTTCTGGTTCAAAAAGGTATCGAGAATAACGGCGGTCTTGCCGGTTTGGCGGTCGCCGATCACAAGCTCGCGCTGGCCGCGGCCAATCGGGATCAAAGCGTCGATGGCCTTGAGGCCCGTTGCCATTGGCTCGTGCACAGATTTGCGTGGCAGAATGCCCGGCGCCTTGACGTCCACGCGCATCTTTTGCGTCGACTCAATGGGACCCTTACCGTCGATCGGATTGCCGAGGCCGTCGACCACACGGCCAAGGAGGCCTTTGCCGACAGGCACCTCGACGATTGCGCCGGTCCGCTTGACGGTGTCGCCTTCTTTGATGCCGCGGTCGTCGCCGAAAATCACGACGCCGACGTTGTCGTTTTCGAGGTTGAGCGCCATGCCGCGTATGCCGCCGGGGAACTCGACCATTTCGCCAGCCTGGACATTGTCGAGGCCGTAAACACGGGCGATTCCGTCACCGACCGACAGCACCTGGCCGATTTCGGAGACCTGGGCGTCCTGACCGAAGTTCTTGATCTGCTCTTTCAGGATCGAAGAGATCTCTGCGGCTCGGATGTCCATCGGCTACCCCTAATTCACGTTGGCGTGTTGCGGTCGGTGCGGTTCAAAGTGACATGCGCCGCCATGCGGGCTTCGCATCGCGTTGATGTATTTTCGCTCAGGTGCTCGACTTCAGGGCGGCCCCGAGGTTGGTAAGCTTTGTCTTGAGGGAGCTGTCAATCATGCGGCTGCCGATTTTGACGACGAGGCCACCCAGGATCGACGGATCGACTTTCGGCGAAAGAACAACGTCTTTACCAGCCATCGATTTGAGCTCGGCCTTCAATGCGATCATCTGCGCATCGGTCAGCGGCATCGCCGAAGTGACCTCGGCCGAGGCTTCACCGCGGGCCCGTGCGGCAAGCGTGCGGAACGTTTTGATCATGTCGCCAACGGCGAACAGGCGGCGGTTGCGCGCCACCAGCAAAAGGAAGTTTCCAGCCGTTCCAGATATCCCGGCCCGCGCGAGAACGGCCGTCAGCGCCCGCACCTGTTCGTCGGCGGACAGGATCGGACTGCGGACGAAATCATGAAGATCGCGGCTCTCATGGAGCATTGCGTCGAACCGGTTGAGATCGGCTTCGACCGCCGGGACGGCCTTTTGATCTTGCGCGAGGTCCAGAAGCGCCGATGCGTATCGCCCAGCCACGCTCGCCGTCATGGGTTCGTCGTTAGCCACCGTGAGGCCTCGAGGTTCGGGGGATCGTTTTTAACCGGGAGGGGCCGCGATGGCAGTGCCGCGTACCCCCTCGCGGGCAAGCAAAGTTCGGCCACTTTACGGTAGCCGCCACTCAGCTCTTCGGGTGCGTTATCATGGGTATTAGTGCCATTCAACCCGACGCCACGGCGTCAGCCGGTATGCCGCAGGCGCTTATGAACACCACACTGACGGATGCCGCAGTCAAGGAGCGGTGTTGGGGAACGTTTTATTGTGCAGCACGATCGGTTCCTCCAGTTCGAGGCCGGATTTGGGCCTGTAAGATGCAACGAGAGCCGCCGGGCCGTCGGCGATCCACTCGCGTTCTGTTGCCATCCGCAAGCCGAGCGCGGCATAGTCGACGCCGAGCAGACCGTTCGGCAGCGTCAGCACGGCGGCTTTCGTGTCCGGCCGCTCGGCCAAATCCTGGGCGACAAGGCCAACCCGCACCTTCGTCTCCCATGCGAACTGGAAGGCATAAACCGCCAAGCCGTTTGCCAGCGCGCCGACCGGTTGAAGGTCGTGCTTCATGCGGCGGTCGGAAATGATGCCGGTCTTTGGTCCCGTGCCCGTTTTCGCCCGTAACTTGATGGTGGCTTCATCGTCGATCTCGGCGCCCGGAATTGTGCACGTCGCCGGAGTGGCGCAGGCCGCCTCTTCGTTGGCGACCGCAAACGTTGTGACGGCAACCCCGGCAGCCGTTACGGCCACCGCAGCGATCGACGACGCCGAAAGATGTCGAGCCGCAAAACGGAGCGGCTGGACCACCAGCTTATAGGTCATGGTGAAAATCGCCCCTTGCCGCCAGACACGATTGCCCGGCGCCCAACTCGAACTCGGCCCAGGGCGGAGGATACAACTTTAGACGGCGAATTCGCCACAGGTTCTGAGGCCTGTTTTCGGGCTCTGACGTTGAGGCAGTGTTTCGCTACAGGAACGAATACGGGTCGATGTCGAGGCTGATCTTCACGTCCGTTGGCATCTTGGGGATCTCTGCAGCCCACGCCCGGAGATAGCCCTGGATGTCGTCTTCACGCGGAGCTTTGACCAGAATGCGCCAACGGTGGCGCCCACGGATGACGGCAATCGGCGCTTCCGCCGGGCCGAGCACCTCGATGCGGTCAGCCATGGGTGCCCGCTTCACGATCTCTCGCGCAGCCCGTTCGGCCAGTGGCTTGTCCCTGGCGGAAATGACAAGTGCCGCAAGTCGGCCGTATGGCGGCAACAGCCCCATCTGCCGGATGCGGATCTCGTGTTCGAGAAACGCCTCGCGATCACCGCTCAAAATCGCTGCCATCACCGGATGCTGCGGCGCGTGGGTCTGTACCAAACCCCGTCCGCGGATCAAGGCCCGCCCGGCGCGACCCGTCACCTGATGCAGCAGCTGGAAGGTGCGTTCGCCAGCCCTCGGGTCTGCGCCTTGGGCGAGTCCGAGGTCGCCGTCGACAATGCCGACCATCGACAGATCCGGGAAGTTGTGGCCTTTGGCTACGATCTGCGTACCGATGATGATGTCTGCTTCGCCCGCTTCGATGCGGTGGATCATCGCCCGCATCTCGGTCAGGCCCGGCACCAAGTCCGACGACAAAATTTCGATCTTGGCTTGCGGAAACCGCTCCCGGACTTCCTCGGCAACGCGCTCGACGCCAGGTCCGCAGGCGATCAGTGACCCCGGCTCGTGGCACTTCGGGCACTTGTCCGGGATCGGCAGTTGGAACCCGCAATGGTGGCAACCGAGCTTCTTGCGGAACCGGTGCTCGACGAGCCACGCGGAGCACTGCGGGCACTGGATGCGCTCGCCGCATTTGCGGCACAGCGTCAGCGGCGCATACCCGCGCCGGTTCAAGAACAGCAACGCTTGCTGGCCTTTAGCCAGCGTTTCGGTAACGGCCGCAACGAGTGGCGGCGCCAGCCACTTTCCGGGATCGGGCGGGTTCGAGCGCAGGTCGATCGCCGACACGTCGGGCATCTCGACGCCCGAAAATCGGCCAGGCAGCACGATATGCCGATACCGGCCGGTTCGCGCGTTAACGTGGCTCTCGATCGACGGCGTCGCCGATGCCAGCACGACTGGATGTCGGCCGAGGCTGCCGCGGACAACGGCCATGTCACGGCCTTGATAATGTACGCGGTCGTCCTGTTTGAAGCCCGGGTCGTGCTCCTCGTCGACAATGATCAATCCGAGGTTGGTGAACGGTAGGAACAGCGCCGAGCGCGCACCGACAACGACGCGCGCCTCTCCGGCCGCGACACCCGTCCAGATGCGCCCCCTGTCAGCCGGTGCCAGTGCGGAATGCCATTCGGCCGGCGGCGCACCGAAGCGCGTCGCAAATCGCCCGAGAAATTGGCTCGTGAGCGCGATTTCCGGCAGCAGGATCAGTACCTGCCGTCCGGCTTCGAGCGTGCGCGCCACAGCCTCGAAATAGACCTCGGTCTTGCCCGAGCCGGTGACCCCATCGAGCAGCGTGACGGAGAAAGCATCGCCATCGACCGCCGCACGCAGTCCATGGACCGCGATCTCCTGAGCCTGCGTGAACGTGTTGGCACCAAACGCCGGATCGGGTCGCGGCAAGCGCTTGGCCGGTATAGCGACCTCCGCCAGCAGCCCCGCCGAAACCAAGCCAGCGACAACACCCGTGGTGCATCCAGCCGCCTCGGCCAGGGCCGCCCGTGAACGGATGGCGCCATCGCGCGCGACGTCGATGGCCTTGGCCCGCTCCGCGGTCATACGCGGCGGCAGGGCGGCGCCCGGCACGATGGCGACGCCCATTCGCGGCTTTGCCGGCTCGAACGCGGCTGGCGCGCTCATCATCATCCGCGCCACCATGCCGAGCGGAGCCAGCGTGTAACGCGCCACCCATTCGGCAAACCCCATCGACAGATCGGGCAGCGGCGGAACGTCGAGGACGGCATCGAGCGCCTTGATCTTTTCCGGTTTGGCGGGCGGGCCATCGCCGACCGGCTGCCGCCACACGATACCGATCCGGCTTTGTTGCCCAAACGGCACCATCACGAACGAACCGGGCGGCGGAGCCTCCATCCCGGCGGGCAAGCGGTAGTCATATGTCTGGTCGAGCGCGACCGGCAGCAACACGGGCAGCAGAACGGACACGGACGGGTCGCTCGCATCCGATTGCGCGGGACGCTGGGCGTGGTCGGTGTCGAGGTGGTCGAAAAGGCCGTTCACAAGATGCCGCCCCGATGGTCGATCCCTGATGGTGAATCAGAGGGCATTAGCCTGTGCCACGATTGCGGCCGAAGGGCGAGACAGCGCTCTGCGACCGGTAGCGTATCGACCCAGGGTCGGCTAATATCCAGCTATGAACCATTACGTCCCCAACACCACCGCGTTCGGCCACGGAGTAACCCGCGCCGCCGAGGGCTATCCACGGCTCGCCTGGACGCTTGCCGACTTCGAACGGCTCTCCGCACTGGGTTTTTTCGGCGGCATCGACGGTCCGCGCGAACGCATCGAACTCGTCGACGGGGAGATCGTGCCGATGTCGGCCAAGGGTGCGCGGCACGAGTGGGTGCGAGGCGAATTGGGAAATTGGTTCAGCCGCCGGATGCTCGAGGTTCATCGGTCTTTCGTCGAGCCCGGCTGGCGGCCGGGTGGCGACGTTTACATAGAGCCGGATATATTATTCTGTCGCGCCGGACATCCAGCGGCCACCGTACCGGTCACGGACGTTCTTCTATTGGTCGAGATCGGCGACACCAGCCTTAGCTACGACCGCACCGTAAAGGCCGCAATTTATGCTCGCCTCGGCGTTGTGGAATACTGGTCGGTCGACGCCAAGAGCCTCGCGACCCGCGTGTTCACACAACCTTATCCTGACGGGTATGGCCACAGCCGGGACGCACCATCATCCGAGACCTTGACGCCAGCACGGGCGCCGATGCTCGCGCTCGCGATGGCCAGCCTCGAAATACCAGCCGCGTCAGCGTAGTCTGTTAGCGATAGCTCCGCGGCCGCTTTTTATGGCGGCACTGCCGCGCTCAGGTCGGCCGAGCCAGGAACGGCTGAGCCAGGAACGGCTAAGCCAGGAACGGGTGAGCTTGTGTGGCGCTCCGACCCTGCCTATCGTCCGCGCCTCGTAGCTATGCCGTTCGTCCGCTCACACACTTTTAGGTTCGCCCCGTGTCCAACGACAAGCCGCTGTCCCCAGCCAAGGCGACCAAGTTCGCCGCTGCCCGCTTCACCGAGCAGGAGGCGCTTCAGTTCCACGCCCAGGGCAAACCCGGCAAGCTCGAGATCAATACGACCAAGCCGCTCGCAACGCAGCGCGACTTGGCGTTGGCCTATTCGCCAGGCGTCGCCGTCCCGGTCCGCGCCATCGCCGCTGATCCGGCGACCGCTTACGACTATACGAACAAGGGCAACCTCGTCGCGGTGATCTCGAACGGTACGGCCATCCTGGGCCTCGGCAACCTCGGCGCGCTAGCGTCCAAGCCAGTGATGGAGGGCAAGGGCGCGCTGTTCAAACGCTTCGCCGACATCGACAGCATGGACGTGCTGGTCTCTACCGAAGACCCTGACGCCTTTGTTGACTGCGTCCGTTATCTAGGCCCCTCGTTCGGCGGCATCAACCTCGAGGACATCCGCTCGCCCGACTGCTTCGTCATCGAGAAGCGGCTCAAAGGGATGCTCGACATCCCGGTGTTCCATGACGACCAGCACGGCACCGCGATCGTCATTGCCGCTGGCGTACTCAACGCGTTGCGCGTGTCGGGCAAGGATATGGCCACCGTCCGCCTCGTCTGTGCCGGTGCAGGCGCCGCAGCGTTGGCCAGCCTCAACCTGCTGGTATCGATCGGGCTTAAGCGCGAGAACATTACGATCGCTGACATCAAGGGCGTGGTCTACAAAGGCCGTAAGGAGCTGATGGACGAATACAAAGAGCCCTACGCCAAGAAGACCAATGCTCGGACGCTGGCCGACATTATGGCCGGTGCCGACATTTTCATCGGCCTGTCGGCTGGCGGCATCGTCACCAAAGAGATGGTCGCCTCGATGGCACCAAGACCTATCATCTTCGCCATGGCCAACCCGGACCCCGAGATCACGCCCGAAGAGGTCGCAAGCGTCCGCGATGACGCCATCGTCGCCACGGGCCGATCAGATTATCCCAATCAGATCAACAACGTGTTGTGCTTCCCGTTCATCTTTCGCGGGGCACTCGACGCGCAGGCCTCGACGATAAACGAAGCCATGAAAATTGCCGCAGCCGAAGCCCTCGCCGACCTTGCCCGCCAAGAGGTGCCCGATCAGGTCGCCGCCGCCTTCCACGGCCGCCGACCGAGTTTTGGACCTGACTATATCATCCCCGCCCCGTTCGACCCCAGATTGTTGACCCACATTCCGCCCGCCGTTGCCCGCGCAGCAATGGATTCAGGCGTCGCACGCAAGCCTATCGTCGATATGGATGGCTATGTCGCCCGCCTGAAGGGCCGCCTCGACCCTGTCGCCGGTTGGCTACAATCAACTTACGACAAGGTCCGCGCCGAACCCAAACGCGTGATTTTCGCCGAGGGCGAAGACCTGACAGTCCTGCGCGCGGCCCATACGTTCTTCTCGCAAGGCTTTGGCATCCCCATTCTCGTCGGCACGCGTGAGCGCATCCAGGAAGGCTTCGACGCGCTTGGCATTCCGTTGCGCCCCGAGTATCAGCTCTTCGACACGCGGTCCTCGCCCTACACCGAGGAATTCAGCGATTACCTGTTTGCCCGCCTCCAGCGGCGCGGTTACTTGCGCCGGGACTGTCTCCGTCTCGTCACCAACGAGCGCAACATCTTTGCAGCGCTGATGGTCGTCCGCGGCCACGCCGACGCAATGGTGTCAGGTGCGACGCGCAACTTCACCAGCGTTTATCAAGATGTCCGCCGCGTGATGGACGCCCGACCCGGTCGCCACGTCATCGGCGTTTCGCTTGCATTGTCGCGCGGTCGCGCCGTTTTGATCGCCGATACGTCGATCCACGACATGCCGACGTCCGAACAACTGGCCAACATCGCCATGGAAGCCGCTCGCGCCGCGCGCAAGCTCGGCATGGAACCGCGCGTCGCGCTGCTCGCGTATTCAACATTCGGACAGCCGCGAGGCGAGCGCTCCGAAAGCGTGCGACGCGCCGTTGAACTGCTCGACGAGCGTGGCGTCGACTTCGAGTACGACGGCGAAATGGCTGCTGACGTTGCCCTCAACCGCGAGATGATGAAATTCTACCCGTTCTGCCGCCTGACAGATGCGGCCAACGTGCTGGTCATGCCAGCATTCCACGCCGCTTCGATCTCGACCAAGATGCTGAGCGAGCTTGGCTCCGGCGTGATGGTGATCGGGCCGCTGCTAGTCGGCCTCGAATACCCCGTGCAAATCTGCACACTGGGCTCCCAGGATACCGACATCGTCAACAAAGCCGTGCTGGCTGCCTATAATATGACCGGGACTTAGACGACCCGATCAGGCTGCGGCCGCAGCGGAATTCGCATTTATTCCGCCGCGCGACAGCCAGCTCCCGACGCATGCTGCGAATGCATCTGGCATAAAAGGCTTTGCCAGAAAGTCGTCCATACCGGCAGCTAAGCATCGGTCCCGGTCGCTCGCGAACGCATTCGCCGTCAGCGCGACGATTGGCACATCGGACCGCGTTGCGCCGGTGTTGCGGGCACGGATCGCCGCCGTCGCCGCAAAGCCGTCCAACACCGGCATCTGGCAGTCCATCAGCACGAGATCGAACGTTGAAGCTGTCGCAGCTTCTATGGCCTCTTGACCGTTCGAAGCAAATCCCACGGCGCAACCCAGGTCTTCGAGGAATGCGGCGGCGACCTCGCGGTTGACCGCGCTGTCGTCGACGACCAGCACCCGCTTGCCACGGCCATCGACAGCACGCGCTCCCGTCACAGGGCTCGACTTCGCCGCGCTCACCGCAGCGCCAGCTTCGTCCGTTGCGGTGCTGGCCTCCGCGAGCGGCATGCGCAGCGCCAAGCGAAACGTCGATCCGCGGCCCAATTCGCTTTTCACGCGGATCGCTCCGCCCATGCGCGTTGCCAGCAGTTGGCTGATCGACAGCCCGAGGCCGGTGCCTTCGAATTTCCGGCTCATGGTGTTGTCAGCTTGGCTGAACTTTTCGAACACGTCGTCAAGTCTGTCGGGCGGGATACCGACACCGGTGTCGATCACGTCGATGCGGATATCGGCAGCACCGCCAGCAACGCGCCGCGCGGTAAGCCGCACCGTCACCGATCCAGCTTCGGTAAACTTCACGGCGTTGCCCGCAAGGTTCATCACGATCTGCCGCAAGCGACCATCGTCTCCAACCATAGAGCGTGGCACGTCGTCGACCAGCTCGGCTGAGAGGCTCAGTCCCTTGCGCTCGGCCGCCGGACGCAACAGCTCGACAACGTCAAGGACCAAGCGCTGCGGATCGAACGGCTTCGCATCGATCTGAAAAGCGCTCGATTCGATTTTCGAAAAGTCAAGAATATCGTTGATGATCTTGAGCAGAGCGCGCCCACTATCGGCGATCGTCGACACACGCTCGCGCTCGCGCGGAGCCATGTCGGATCGCAACAGCAATTCAGCCATGCCGAGTATGCCGTTCATTGGCGTTCGAATTTCGTGGCTCATGTTGGCCAGAAATTGCGACTTTGCGCTGTTGGCCGCGGCCGCTTTGCGCAGCGCATGATCGAGTTCGATCGTTTTATGGGCGAGGTCGTGTCTCAGCCGCTTCAGCATCAAGTTCGACGTCTGGGCATCATCTCGCGCGTCCGAAAGCGCCTGCACGCGTTCGGTCAGCTCACGGTTGCGGCGCTCGACGTCTTCGAGCAGCGCGTTGATCGCGCCGATGATCCCGGCACACGCGCCATCGGACGGCGCAGGTAGGCGTGAGCCATAGGCTCGCTTCTCGCGGATGTCGTTCAGTGCGCGCTCGATGTCGACTTGCGTCACGCGACGCTCCTGTTGGAAGTATCCGCCGCGGTCAGCCAAGCAACGATCCGCCCGGCAACGATCCGCCCGGCAACGATCCGCCCGGCAACG
>JAWXCP010000109.1:0-18408 GCA_034408685.1 Hyphomicrobium aestuarii
CCCCCGGTTCAATCACCACCCGGCGCCGCCACAGCTACGCTCAGCCGCCTCGACTTTAACCGCGACGGCCGCGATTGGCCCCATCGCGAAACCAGCCGGTTCGTATCTAGCGGCGGGCTCGTCTGGCACGTCCAGATCATGCGTCCCGACGGTGCGACAGCCGACGCTGGTGGTGCGCCAGCGATCGTACTCGTCCACGGTACGGGCGCGTCGACGCACTCGTGGCGCGATGTGATGCCGATCCTCGCCCGCCGCATGACCGTCGTCGCGATGGACCTGCCCGGCCACGGATTCACGTCGATGCCGAACGACGGCGCTGGCCTGTCGCTGCCCGGTATGGCGACGGGTGTCGCGGAACTCTTGTCCAAGCTCGGCATCGCGCCTCGCATCGCGGTGGGACATTCGGCGGGCGCTGCCATCCTTGCCCGCATGTGCCTCGACCGGCGGCTTGACCTCGACACGTTGATCTCGCTCAACGGCGCCATTCTTCCACTCGGCGGGCTGGCCGGGACGATCTTCTCGCCGATCGCCAAGTTGCTCGTCGGCCTCGATTTCGTGCCCCGCTATGCCGCAAGCCGAAACGCCGACCCGTCGGTCTTGCGCGGTTATCTTGCCAACACCGGCTCGACGCTCGATGCGCGCGGACTGGAGCTTTACGGCACGCTTGCGCGAAGCCCGGGGCACGTCGCAGCAGCGCTCGGCATGATGGCGAACTGGAACTTGCCCGCCATGGAAGCCGAGCTGCCAAAGCTCACGCCGCGTCTGGTGCTCGTCGCCGCCGCACTCGACCGGATGATCAAGCCGAACGACAGCTTCCGCCTGCGCGACCGGCTCGCCAACGCCGAAGTCGTGTTCCTGCGTGACGTGGGCCATCTCGCACACGAGGAGCGCCCGGCCGAGATCGCTGAGTTGATCCTGTCACGCGCTGTGCAGGCAGGCATCCTGAGCCCGCCAGAAGCGGGCACACCGCAGTCATCCGCGCCATGATCGCGTTCGATCCCGGCACCATCAAGTTCGTTTTACTATTCGGCGGAGCATTCGTCGTGGCAGTCTTTGGCCTTGCAGCTAACGCGCGCCGCGCCCGCGAATTCGAGCGCCAACGGGCCAGACAAAAAGACGACGCAGGCTTGTGACAAATTGAACTGCCGCACCCACGTCATCGATGTCGGCGCGTCAGGCGAGCCGCACGGCCGTGATCAAGCCGTCCGGCGTACAACGCCGATCACGAGAAGCAGGCCGATGGCGCCAAGTGTGGCCGACAAGATCTGGCCGACGATGTCGGAGTTGAAGCCGACGCCAAGTCGCGGCAGCAGGGCTCCGGCAATGACAGCGCCGATGATGCCGACGACGATATTGCCGACAAGGCCGAAACCGTAGCCTTTGACAACTGTGCCAGCGAGGAAACCGGCGATCGCGCCGATCACAAGCCAGACGAGAAGTGCTTCGATGGGCATGGTATGTTCCAATTCAAGCAAGGAGAGAGGACCGATTGTTCGCCGAGTGCGGAGACGCCGCAGCTCGTCATGCAGTGAACGTCGCGTGAGCCCCCGCGTTCCATCGCGCATCGGCAAATTTTGGACGCCCCGAGCTGGCCAACCTTGACAGCCGCAGGGCGGCATGCGCTGTTCCGCGCCTCTTCAACCGCCCGGCCACCGGCCGTCTGGCGGGGGCGAAGCTTGCGACGGCGTATCTGAAGACGGGCGACATGCGATGGCTGACACGAAATCGACGAACAAAAAACAACCCGCCACCGGCGCTTCTGCCACGCAGGCATCAGACCGGGCGTTGCACCGCTATCGATCGCAAACCTGCGGCGGGCTACGGTTGGCAAATGCTGGCACAGCCGCGCGCCTTTCGGGCTGGGTCCACCGAATCCGTGACCATGGCGGCGTGCTGTTCATCGACCTGCGCGACCATTACGGCATCACGCAAGTCGTTGCTGATCCAGATTCTGCCGCGTTCAAAGCGGCTGAGCGCCTGCGCTCGGAGTGGGTGGTCCGCATCGACGGCCTCGTCCGCGAGCGGCCAGACGGTACGCTCAACGCCGAATTGCCGACCGGCGAGATCGAATTGTTCGCCACCGAAATCGAAGTGCTGGCCGAAGCAGCCGAATTGCCGGTGCCGGTGTTCGGCGAGCCCGATTATCCAGAAGACTTGCGGCTGCAATACCGCTTCCTCGACCTGCGTCGCGAGAGCCTGCACAGAATCATCATGGCCCGCGTCGCCATCATCCGCTCGATCCGCGAGCGCATGCACGAGGCCGGCTTCAACGAATTCCAGACGCCGATCCTGACGGCGTCGTCGCCCGAAGGCGCGCGCGACTTCCTGGTCCCATCGCGCGTCCACCCCGGCAAGTTCTACGCCCTCCCGCAGGCCCCCCAGCAATATAAGCAATTGCTGATGGTGTCGGGTTTCGATCGATATTTCCAGATCGCCCCGTGTTTCCGTGACGAGGACCCGCGCGCCGACCGGTTGCCGGGCGAATTCTACCAGCTCGACCTCGAGATGAGCTTCGTCGAGCAGGAGGACGTGTTCCAGACGATGGAACCGGTCCTGACCATGCTGTTCGAAGAGTTCGCCAACTGGGGTCTGGCTGCAGGCGAACACGGAAAAACCGGCGGATTGCACAAGCGCGTCACGCACGGCTGGCCGCGCATCCCCTACGACACGGCAATTGCCAAGTACGGCTCGGATAAGCCTGACCTGCGCAACCCGATCGAAATGTCGGACGTCACCGAGCACTTCCGCGGCTCGGGCTTCAAGGTGTTTGCCGGCATGATCGATAAGGACCCGAAGGTCCGCGTCTGGGCGATCCCGGCTCCCGGCGGCGGTTCACGCGCGTTCTGCGACCGCATGAACGGCTGGGCGCAGCGCGAGGGCCAACCCGGCCTCGGCTACATCATGTTCAAGGACGGCAAGGGCGCTGGCCCGATCGCCAACAACATCGGGCCTGAGCGCGCCGAGGCGATCCGCGCTGAGCTTGGCCTCGCCGATGGCGATGCGGTGTTCTTCACCGCTGGCAACCCAGCCAAGTTTTACAAGTTCGCTGGTCTTGCCCGCGACCAAATCGGCCGCGAACTGAAGCTGATCGACGAGAACCAGTTTGCGCTGGCCTGGATTGTCGACTTCCCGTTCTACGAGTGGAGCGAGGAAGAAAAGAAAATCGACTTCTCGCACAACCCGTTCTCGATGCCGCAAGGTGGTCTCGACCAGTTGACGGCCGCCGAAGCCGATGTCGCTTCGGGGACAAAAAACGCCGAGGAGGCCTTCACCGGCATCAAAGCGTTCCAGTACGACATCGTCTGCAACGGCTACGAGATCGCGTCCGGCGGTATTCGCAACCAGTCGCCCGAATTGATGATCAAAGCGTTTGGCATCGCAGGCCTCGGCCCCGAGGTCGTCGAGCAGCGGTTTGGTGGCATGTTGCGCGCGTTCCGCTACGGTGCGCCACCGCACGGCGGGATGGCTGCCGGCGTCGAGCGCATGGTCATGCTGCTGACCGGGTGCAAAACCGTCCGCGAGGTCGCGCTGTTCCCAATGAACCAGCAGGCTAATGATTTGCTAATGGGCGCACCGGCAGAAGTATTCCCCAAGCAGCTCAAGGAGCTGTCGCTCAAAGTCGCGGTCGCGGAGAAGAAGTAGAGGAGGATGGCTCCTCAAATCGGAAGTAGCCTGACGCGGGATCGCCTTTCGTCAACAACGACAAGCGCTCCCGTCGTAAGTTCTCCTTCGAACTGATGCAGTGCTTGAAGGACGACCGCAGCCATGGCCTTGGGCAAAACGTCCTGCGCGCGAATTTGCAGTACGCTCGGAGTGGCGTCGCCACCTACGGCAAGTAGCGTTCCAAAATCGAGATCGTGAGTAAAAACAACGTAGTTGTGTTCCCGGGCCCAAGACATGATCACGCTATCAGCAGCGTTCGGATGACCGACGTTACGCCAGTGGACGGCTTCAAATCCAGCTTCAGAAAGGACTCTTGCCCAATCCGGTGAGAGGTTCATGTCGACAACGACTCTGATCGTCATTCGCCAGCCAGGGCGATTTCACGCTCCTCAAGTCGCCAAGCCGCATATGAAAGTGCCTGATCGATGTCGGCCATTTCCAGATATGGATAAGCGGCGAGAATTTCATCGCGAGAACGTCCCGCTGCCAGCAGACCGAGAACCGTCGAGACAGTCACCCTCAGTCCGCGAATACAGGCTTTCCCGCCCATTACGGCCGGATCATGGGTAATACGATCAATTTTCGGCATGATGGTCTTAATCCGATCAGAGTACGTGGGCCGATAATAGCGGTTCTGATCGCACCATCCAAGCTTTGGATTTCTCTTAGCCGATCCGTCCTTGACCCCGCTCTACCTAACCTCGACCATGATCTCGTGGCGTTGCATGAAGGGTGGCGTGAACGGCGGATTGTAGCTCGCCAGTGCCGGAGCGCCGATCACCTCGGTCTTGTCGCGGGCAAGAGCGGCGACAAGCTCTGCCGATTTTGCTGTAACCCGGCCTTCGGTCGCCCACCATGAAAACGCCGCCACGGCGACGTTGCGGGCTGGCACCTCCAAGAGGCGGACGCGCGGGTCATTTGGCACCGGCAGGTCGGCGATCGACTTGAACTCAGAGGGCATCACGAAGCGCATGGTTCCCGGGCGCATCGTGCCCGTTTCAGTTGTGCCTTTTGTCATGACAACGGGCGCGGTCATCGCGATTTTCTGGGCGCCCGCAGGTGATGCGTCCATCACCACAGGGGCGGTCATTGCGACCTTGCTGCGCGTGCTGTTACCGCCGAAAATATAACCAGCTAGCGCCCGGAAGCCAGCGCCGCGGTCCATCATGCCGAGTGTCGGCATGTCGGTTTCAGCGATAATGTTCGGCGCGTAGCGGCGCACCTCGTATCCATCGGCTTGCCTGACAACCTCATACTTCGGCTGTTCGATCCCTGACACGCTGAGCGCTCCAAATGCGATCCAGGCCCCGAGCGCCAGCGCCACGGCCACCAACGTCGCCGTTACGATCCGACGCATAGTTCTAACTCCGAAATTTATAAGACGACACGCCCTAGATAACGCTAAAGTCTGTGCCATGGGATCATGCGGCCGATGAGACTGTCTTCACGCACCATATGATGCCAGACGACGTGGAGCGAATGTGCGCCGCCGAGCACGACAAGCGCCGCACTGACGACATGATGGCTCAAACTGAGCCAGTTCAGAGCGGGTCGGCTCAGCCCGGTGTCAAACGCGATTTTCCAAGAGCCGAGCTCCAAGCCCTGGCCGACGGCCGCGAGGTAGCCGATGCCGGTCAGTGGGGATAAGAACAGCAAGATCACCATCGTTCGTACGGCCAGCTTCATCCAGCGTTGCTCGCCAGCTTCTATGTCTGCAACTCGCGGCGGCACCTGACGGCTGGCCCACCACATCACCGAGATGACTGCGAGCCCCAAGACGACGTACCCGCCAATGATATGAAACTGCCCGATGAAAACGATCAGATCGTTTTGACTTCTGTGATCCATGAACGGCGCGGAAAACCCGATCGCAAAGATGAGGATCGTGAGGCTCCAATGGAGCATCAAGGAAAACGTATCGTACTGAAAGGATCGCACGGCCATGGGCCACCTTTGAATAACGGCTCCGGTCTGAAGTCGACCGGACTTTGAACGCGCGACCGGCAAAAATCGTTCCGCCCATCGCCCCGGCATGGGTATCGGCAACGGCACCCAGTCGCCAACGCGTTCGCGCCGACGCTACGCGGTATACCTAAAACGCCGTTACAATCCCGCTTTCCGGCTTTGCAGCATCATGAACGTGTCGTTGGTCGCTTCTGCGACCTGGAACCACATGTAGTTGTCCGCGCGGATCTCCTTCATCCGCTGATACACCCGCTTGAAGTCGGCGTTCTTAGCCGACGTCTCGTCGAACACCGCAGTGGTCGCCGCAAAGCAGGCCTCCAACGCCTCGACGGGGAATGTCCGCAACTCCGCTCCCGATTTGACCAAGCGCCGCAGGGCACCCGCGTTCAACATGTCGTAGCGCGCGGTCATCACGGTGTTGGCATGGCAGGCAGCGGCCTTGATCGCGGCCTGGTACGGCTTCGGCAGCGGCGTCCACTGCTCGAGGTTGATGAAAAAGTGCAGCATCGCCTGCCCCTCCCACCATCCGGGATAATAATAATACTTCGCCACATCCTGGAACCGCAGCTTCTCGTCATCGTATGGACCGACCCATTCGGCGGCATCGAGCGCGCCTTTCTCGAGCGCGCCATAAACTTCCGCCCCGGGCAATTGTACCGGCTGGGCACCGAGCCGGGCTAAAACGGCGCCACCAAAGCCACCGATGCGCATTTTCAGGCCGCGAAAATCGTCGACCGATTTGATTTCCTTGCGATACCAGCCGCCCATTTGCGCACCCGTATTGCCAGCGGGTAGACCGAGCACGCCGTATCGCTTGTAGAAGTCGTTGAGCAGATCGATGCCGCCACCATCATACATCCACGCATTCTGCATCCGGCAGTTGAGACCGAACGGCACGGCGGTGCCGAACGCAAACGTCGGGTCCTTGCCCCAATAGTAGTACGATGCCGTATGGCAGCATTCGACGGTCGCGTTCGACACCGCATCGAGAGCCTGAAGGCCCGGCACGATTTCGCCAGGGGCGAACACCTGGATCTGGAACCGGTTGTCGGTGATCTCGGCGACGGTTTTGGCAAACACGTCGCCAGCGCCATAAATCGTGTCGAGCGATTTTGGAAAACTCGAGGTCATCCGCCATTTGAAGACGGGCAAAACGTCGGCAATGGCGGGAGCGGCCAAGGTGGCTGATGGACGCACTGATCCGGTAACCGCCGCAGTTGCCGCCACCCCCGCCACCGTCGCCTGGAGAACCTTGCGCCGATTGATGTTACCCATGTCCGGGACGTCCCCGCTCGATTGTCGCGTTTTTTACGCACCGGCCTATACAGCTACTCGCGATCACATCCCATATCCAGACCACTGGCGAGGTAAGGCCGGGGAGGAAGCAAACGGAACCACCAATGGACGAATTCACCATCCGCCCGACCCCAGACGATCCGGCCCTGTCCTCGGTGGTCCCGGGGCTTGACCATGAGGGCCTTTGCGTCGAAACGGTCGTCGTCACCGAGCGCCCGCTGACGCTCTATCTCAACGCACGCGAAATCGTGACGATGATGACGATCGGCGACCACCCAGACCTGCTCGCCGTCGGGTATCTCCTCAACCAGAACATGCTGAAGTTCGACGATGTGATCACCGGCATCGACTACGAGCCCGATATCGAGACCGTCGTTGTCCGCACCGAGCGCGAGACCAACTTCGAAGACAAGCTCGCCAAGAAGACGCGCACGTCGGGGTGCGCGCAGGGCACGGTGTTCGGCGATCTGATGGAGGCCTTTGACAGCATAACGCTATCGGCCGACGCTCGCCTCAAGACCAGCGACCTCTATGCCTTGACGCGCAAGATCAACACCGAACCGAGCCTTTATCTCAAAGCTGGCGCCATTCACGGCTGCGTCCTGTGCCACGGCGACCGTCCCTTGATCTACATGGAGGACGTCGGCCGTCATAATGCGGTCGACAAAATCGCGGGTTACATGTTCCTCAATCGCGTCGCGGCCCACGATAAAACGTTCTACACGACCGGTCGCCTGACTTCGGAAATGGTGATCAAAACCGTAAAGATGGAAATTCCCATTCTCGTCTCACGGTCGGGCTTTACCGCTTGGGGCGTCGACCTCGCCCGCAAAGCCGGGCTGACGCTGATCGGCCGGGCGCGCGGCAAGCGGTTCGTGTGCGTCTCGGGCGAACAGCGTCTCGTGTTTGACGCCGACCTCGCGACCGTGGACGTCGGCGAAGGCAAAGTCCGCAAGGGCGCACTGGCGGAGGCCGATTGACGATGGCAAACGACTTCTCCCCCCCGGATCGCAGCAAGATCGTCGGCATTTTGCTCGCTGGCGGTCAATCGCGGCGCATGTTCGAAGGCAGTACCGAAAAGCCGGGCGATAAACCCACGTTGCACAATGGGCCGGGCGACAAGCGATCTGGCGACAAAGGCCTGCTGGATATCGCAGGTCGGCCGATGCTGGGTCACGTCATCGAACGGTTACGCCCGCAGGTCAGTACGTTGGCGATAAACGCCAACGGAGACCCGTCCCGGTTCGCCGCCTTCGGACTGCCCGTTGTTGCCGACCCTATCGAAGGCTTTCCCGGCCCGCTCGCTGGCGTGCTGGCCGGCATGCAATGGGCGGCAAGGCACGCTCCCGGCGTGACCCACATCGCGACCGTTTCCACCGACGCGCCGTTCATGCCGCCCGACCTCGTTCCATGTCTCGTTGCAGCGATCACAAGCGACAAGCCGATCGCGCTGGCCGCGTCGGGTGGCGAATTGCATCCAGTGATCGGATTGTGGCCGGTGGCGCTCGCCCACGATCTCGAAACTCAGCTGCGAAATGGCGTCCGCAAGGTGCTTGCCTGGACGGACCGGCATGGTACCAGTGCGGTTGAATTCCCCATGCTTGTCATCGGCGGGAACCGCGTCGACCCGTTCTTTAACGCGAACACGCCCGCCGAACTCGACGAGGCCCGGCGCCTCCTCGCGCGGGACTTGGAATAGAAGGTCGCGCACAATGCCCAATGCGAAAACACCCGTGGTCGGCGTCTGCGGCTGGAAAAAATCCGGCAAGACGACGCTCACCGTCCGCCTGATCGAGGAGTTCACCCGGCGCGGCCATCACGTCGTCTCGATCAAGCACGCGCACCACGAGTTCCAGGTCGACGACGGCCCGACCGACAGCGCCCGCCACAGAACGGCAGGGTCGCGCGAGATCTGCATTGTCGGCGGAAAGCGGTGGGCGATCATCCACCAGCTCGACAATGAGCCCGAGCCCAACATCGACGAAGTTCTGGGTTGGATGTCGCCAGCCGATATCATCATCGTCGAGGGCTACAAGTCGGCGGCAATCCCGAAAGTCGAAGTGCGCGCATCGACGGCGTTCTCGCAGGCAAAGTTGACGCCCGACGACACCAACGTCATCGCCATCGCTACCGACAAGGACGAGCCCGGCGAAACCATCCCGGTGCTATCGCGAGACGATGTCTCCGAGATCGCGGATTTGATCGTCGCCACGATTGGGCCAATCGGCAAGCGCATCGCTGAGGCACGGGCTCTGGCGCGAAGCCGACCGGCTCCCGGCAAGAGCGATGGGGCCGCCTCTAAGGCAATCGGCAGTGCCGACGGCGGGCCACCAGCATCAAACTCCAGCAACTAGACCCATTCGGCAACGGTTCGACATCGTGCGCAATCACACGACACTCATCAGCTTTGCCGTCGCCGCATATGCCCTGGCGACAGACGGGACGGCGCAGGGCGTACGCAAACCGGTTCCCTTACCCGGTACCGATCCTGGCGGCGTCATGGTGGCCTATATCGGACCCGGCATAGACTACACCCGGTCGGGGCTTGCAGAGCGGCTGGCGCGCGACGGTGAAGGCGAGATCATCGGCTTCGACCTCGTCGACCGCGACCGCCGCCCGTTCTGCCGTGTCGGATGCGAACCGCAGACGGATGCCGTTCTAGCCCTCCTCAACGCCGCCCCCAACAGCCGGCTCGCCATCTTCAAGGTGGACGGAACAGGGCTTGCCGCGCCTGCGCTCCAGATGGCGGTCACGGCCAAAGCCGCTGTCGTCGTGCTCGACCTCCCCGACGATCCGCAAGCCGCTGCACTCCTGAGAGCGGCGTCGGAACGTTTCCGAGATACGATGATCGTGTACGCGCCGCGCATTGCGCCTGCTGTACCGGGTGCGCCAGCCGTACCGGGTGCGCCAGCCGTACCGGGTGCGCCAGCCGTATCGGGTGCGCCAGCACCAGCTCCCGTCGCTCCCTCCTTTCCCCCGGTGGCAGTGCCGTCTCCAGCCCCGACCGTCCCGGCTGCGGGAACCGAAACCGTTACCGCCCAGCCGCAACCACCAGCAGAACCACCGGCAGCCCAACCCGCGCCGCAAACGTCCGTCGGTGACGTGGCAAGCCCGTCCGCCCAAAGCGCTCCGCCACTTGCGGCGTCACCGGCTCCGCGTGCGCCCGCGTCAGAACCGTCAGCGCCTGTTGCATCTGCGCCCGCTCCCACAGACCCAACCTCAGCAAACCCAACCTCAGCAAACCCCGGGCCTCCAACTGCCGACGCCGCGCCATCTCCGCCGCCAGTCGCCACTGCGCCGCCTCCAGCCAACGGCCGCGCCGATACGGTGTTGGCAGTCCGCGATGGCAACGTGAAACCTGCTGAAACGGCCCTGTTGGCAGCCGCCCGGCTGGCGGCCGAGGCCCTACGCATCGTCACGGTCAGCCCATCGACCCGCGGCGCCGCTTTAAAAGCCCGCGTCGAAGAGGGAAAGTAAGCGTTGCCGGGCTGCGGCTGACTTGCAGCTTGGCCCGCGAGCGACGAAACAAAGTCGATGGACCTGTTTGCCACCCTGCTTGATCGGCTTGTGATAACCCCGCAGCGCAACCGCAAGATTGCGCTGTTGGCGGCCTATTTCACAGCCGCCCCCGACCCCGATCGCGGCTATGCCCTCGCCTGCCTGACCGACGGATTACACCTCAAAATCGCGTGGCGGCGCACCCTGCTCGAACTCATGGCCGAGCGGTCCGATCCGGTGCTGTACAAGCTGTCGCGCGACTACATTGGTGATACCGCCGAGACGGTTTCCCTGTTGTGGCCCGATGCGCAAGTGACCCAGGCCGCGCCCCGCCTCGGCGATGTCGTCGCCGCGTTCCGCGACAGCCACCGCACGCGCCATCCAGCCTTGATCGCCGCGCACCTCGACGCGTTGGACGCACGCGGCCGCTGGGCGTTCTTAAAGCTCGTTGGCGGCGCCCCGCGCGCTGGCGTCTCTGCCCGCCTAGCCAAGGTGGCGCTAGCGGAGTGGTCCGGGCACGACGTCGCTGAGATCGAAGAAGTCTGGCACGCACTCCAAGCCCCCTATCAACCACTGTTCGATTGGCTCGAAGGGCGAGGGCCGAGGCCCGATCCCGGCGCCGTGCCCGTGTTTCGGCCGGTCATGCTCGCCCATCCGATCGAGGACGCCGACTGGGCGGGCTTCACCGCCGCCGATTACGTCGCGGAATGGAAATGGGACGGCATCCGCGTTCAGGTCTCGGCCAAGGGCGACGACGTGCGGTTGTTCTCGCGCGCTGGCGATGACATTTCGCTGGCATTCCCCGAGGTGCGTTCAGCGTTCATGGGGCGCGATGTTGTCGCCGATGGTGAGTTGCTGGTCGTGCGCGATGGCATCGTTGCGCCGTTCAACGATCTGCAGCAGCGGCTCAACCGCAAAACCGTGTCCGCCAAAATGCTGAAGGATCACCCAGCCCACGTCCGGCTCTATGATCTCCTGATCGAGCGCGGCGAGGATTTGCGCGGGCTACCGTTCATGGACCGCCGCGAGCGCCTCGTTGCCTGGCACCGCACCGACCCCCCGCGATCAACCGACGTCTCAGACCTCATCGCCTTTACCTCGCGCGACGACCTCGACGCGATCTGGTCGCAAACGCGGGCGAGCGCCATCGAAGGCCTGATGCTTAAGCGTCGCGACAGCGCGTACCTCGCCGGCCGCGTGAAGGGCCAATGGTGGAAGTGGAAGCGGTCCGCGCTGACGCTCGATTGCGTGCTGATGTATGCCCAGCGCGGATCGGGCAAGCGCTCGTCGTTTTATTCCGACTATACGTTTGGCGTCTGGAAATCCGCCCCGACCGTCGCGGCCCCCAAGCCGGATCGAAATGTCGAATTGTTGACGACCGCACAACCCATTTCCGGCGAACTGGTCCCGGTCGGCAAAGCCTATTCGGGATTTACCGATGCCGAACTTAAAGACCTCGACCGCTGGATCCGACAGAACACCACTGACAAATTTGGCCCCGTCCGCGCGGTGGCACCCGGCCTCGTTCTGGAAGTTGCGTTCGACGCCGTGCACCGGTCGGCCCGGCATAAATCCGGCGTCGCCATGCGCTTCCCGCGCATCCACCGCATCCGCTGGGACAAGCCCGCAGCCGAAGCCGACCGGCTTGAAACCATCATGGCGTTGATTGACGGCGGATGACGCGCGGACGCCAAAAGCAAAAGGGCGACCCGAGGGCCGCCCTTCGCAACAGATCGTAGTACGATGACCCGCAGCATCAGTCGAACTTGAGCGTGAAACCACCGAGTATCGTGCGACCCTGGCCGGGCTTGGCTCCGTCCGAAAGCTCGGCGATGTAGAGTTCGTCGGTCAGGTTTGTACCTGCCATGAACAACGTCAGGTTATCCGTAACGCGCAGGTTGGTGCGTGCCGAAAGCAGCCAGACGTCATCAACCTTGCCACCGACGAGTTCGTTATCGTCGAAGCCGAGCTCGCGATCGCAGTTGTTGACTGTGCCGGAGTCCTCATCAACGCACGTCAAAGCGTTGCTGTTTTGGGAGTTGGTGAAGAAATCACCGCGGTAGGTTGCAGTTACGCTCGCGTCCCAGATGTTCTTGTAAGCAACGCCAAGTGTCAGGTTGGCGAAGTGCTGGATCGTGAATGGAACCTTATTGCCCGCCACATTCTCTTCCGCGAAGAAGATCCCGTTATCAGGATCGCTCGAGAAGAGCGCGTCACGTCCACGCTTGATCTTCCCGTCAGTGTACGTGTAGGCCGCCTCGGCAAACATATTCCACGGACCGCCGACGAACGGACGGCTTTCCAACCGCGCCGCCAACTCAAACCCTGACAGCTCAATCTTATCCAACGCCCCGAATACGCTATCGCCGTTCGGGTTGTTAAAGCTTTCCTTGTTTTGATAATCGCTGATCTGGCTGTGGAATAGTGCACCGTCAAACGTAAAGCCTGTAAATGCTTTCGTCCGAACGCCGACCTGGAAGTTGTCGCCAATTTCCTCGGTCAGTGGAAATTCCGAGTCGCGAACGACGTTTGGCGCGAACCCACGGTGATAACCGCCGTACAACGTCGTTTGTGGCGCGAAGTTGTAAGCAACCGCGATGCCTGGCAGCACCTCGCTGAAGGTCTGGCTGTTTGTCTTGAGGTCCGCATTGAAGCCAGCAGGATCGTCCCCAAAATCGACGCCCTCAAACTTTTGACTGCGCTTCACGTCATAGTTCTCGAACCGAACACCCGGCGTCACCGTCACGAACTTGTTGAGGTGAATCGACGTCTGCACAAACGCCGAGAATGCCCGGGCGCGGTACTCGTCGTCCGCCACGTTATCATCGCCAATCCGGGCACAATTTCCGCCGACATCGGAGTCTAGCTGCTGACCCAGGTCACCCGTGCTGGAGCAATCGCGAAGCTGATGGCGCTCGTAGCGCACGCCAGCCTGGATGTCTTGCGTCATGCCAGCGATGAACGGACGGTTGGCAAGTTCGACGCGGGTTTCAGCACCAATGTGCTCATAACGGCGCTCGCGTCCACGATAACGTTGTTCGACTGGGTCTGCAAAGTCACGGACGAAGAACCGGTTTCGCTCATGGACCGAACCGTACAGCCGGGTCGACAGTGTCGTATCGGCGTCGAAGCGATAATTATGAGCCAGCTGAAGGCGCGTATAGTTGGCATTGAATGAGTTGAGGTCCGTGCCGGGCGCGGCGCCGTCCTTGTTGCGACCGTTGGCAAAGAACTGCGCGGCCGTGCCGACAAAGTTATCTTCATCATACGTGTCGCGCTGGCGGAAGTAGACGCCTGACAGCGTCAAATCCTGAACCGAGTCCTTGGCACCCACCGCAAGATAGAGATCGTTGAACCGCAGGCGCTCGTTGTCCCAAGCGCCAGCCGTTTCTGAACCCGTATAGGCAGCGACGGCGCCGAAGTTACCCGACTGCTTGCGCGTATGGACGTGGCGATAGTTGCCAACTTCTTCGTTCGCACCTTCGGTGAAACTCAACGCGCCCTTGATCACCGTCTCGGGCTTACCGAACGGCGACAGGTTCTGGAAGTTGATCACGCCGTGGTTGTTCAGCGGACCCTGGCTGATCACGGTCCCGCGCAGCACTTCGACGTTCTCGACCCGATCGGTCGGCGGCGTATAGTGCGTCGACGCGTCGATGTAGGTCGAATAATTGATCGACTGTCCGTCTTCCTGCACCAGCACCTTGCGCGAGCGGCGGAAGTTCGAACCGCGGATCGAGATGCCACTGTGGCGCGCCTGACCGTCGTCTTCGACGACGATCACGCCAGGAACGCTCTTCAACAGCTCATGGTTGTTGAGCGGCCGCGTCTCCGCGATCTTGGCCGCGTCAACGCGCGTGCCGGCCGTGGTCAGATTTTGCAAGTCCTTCGGCAGGATGCTCGACGGCTCGATCGGCGTCGTCGACGGACGCGCCGTCGTCGTCACCCGACCATCGGAAGCGCGCGTCGGACCCGGATCAACCACAGGCTCAATGGTGGGAGCAGGCTGTGGCGCCGGGGCAGCTTGCTGCGGGGCCGGACGCGGACGGGGTCTGGGTGGCGTTGCAGCTGCCGGGCGAGGCGCTGGAGCAGCCTGGGGTTTGGAGACCGGTGCTACAGGCGCCGCCTGCGGTGCAGCTGGCGGCTGCACGGTGACCGGCGGAACCGGGGTCGTCGTCTGTTGCGCAACAGCCACTGCCGGCAAAACGACGCCTGCCAACAAAGCCAGTGTCACTGCTCTATACGTCATATCCACCCCTCACGAATCGTCTCGCGGCCGAGAACTTTGTTCTTGCTGCCTAAAATTCCCGAAGACCAATTCGGTTCAAGGTGAACTAATTAACCTGCCGTCATAATCTGCCTGTTTATCCGCCGCATGTGCCCCGATAGCCACAATCGGCAGGTCACACCATCGCTGTTCACGGTCGTCGGCACCGTTGCCGAATTCAGGTCTGATGTGCCACTTTAATCGGTATCGAGACCGAGGGACCCCGTGATTACACTGCTGTCGGCCAGTGCCGCCATCGACCGCCTGACGGCCGCCATCGGCCGCTATGCCGCCTGGGGCGTGCTGGCCGCGTGCGTCGTCGCCGCTGCCAACGCCATCGCGCGAAAACTGTTCGGGCTTGGTTCCAACGCATGGTTGGAGACGCAGTGGCTGTTGTTCTCGGCGGTATTCCTGCTCGCGGCACCCTGGACACTTGCGGTGAACGAACACATCCGCATCGACATCCTGACCGGGCGGCTCTCCGAGCGGCGTCGCGCCTGGCTCGACCTCGCCGGCCATGTCTTATTCCTGATGCCGGTCGCAGCCGTTGTGGTCTGGACCTCGCTGCCGTTTGCGCTGACCTCGCTGGCCCAAAATGAAGGATCGTCCAACTTCGGCGGCCTCCCGCAGTGGCCGCTTAAATTGCTGATCCCCATCGCGTTCGGGTTGCTGTTGCTCCAGGCCATGTCGCAGATCATCAAGACGGTCGCGGTCCTGGCAGGCACGGTTCGTGCAAGCCCTGGCCCGGCAAGCCCGGTCGGTTCTAGCCCAAACGGCGAGCCCCGATCATGACCGCCTTCATCGCCGCCAACATGGCGCCGCTGATGTTTGCCGCGCTCGTCGGCTGCCTGCTGCTCGGCTATCCCGTCGCATTCTCGCTCGGCGCGGTGGGGCTGCTGTTCGCCGCCCTCGGCATCGAACTCGGACTATTCAAGCCCGATTTCATGCAAGCCGTGCCCGAACGCATTTACGGCGTGATGTCGGGCGAAACCGGCACGACGCTGCTGGCGATCCCATTCTTTACGTTCATGGGGCTGATCCTCCAACGGTCGGGCATGGCCGAAGACCTGCTGGAGACGGTCGGCCAAGTGTTTGGCGGCATGCGCGGCGGGCTCGCCTACGCCGTGATCGTCGTCGGCGCTCTGCTGGCAGCAACGACCGGCGTGGTTGCCGCGTCCGTCATTTCGATGGGCCTCATCTCGCTGCCGATCATGCTGCGCTATGGCTACGACCGACGGTTAGCTGCCGGCACGATTGCCGCATCCGGCACGCTTGCGCAGATCATACCGCCATCGCTCGTGCTGATAATCTTGGCCGACCAGTTCGCCATGCCGGTCAACCTGATGTACCGCGGTGCGCTGGTCCCCGGTCTTATGCTGGCGGGCCTCTACGCCCTGTTCGTGTTCGCCGTCACGCTGTGGCGTCCAGATGCAGCCCCCGGCCTACCGCCCGAAGCCATCGCCGACCGTGAGGCAGACGGCTCGCGCGGCTTGACCTCGCTCGCCGTGCTAGCTGGCGGATCGACCGCGCTCGCCCTGCTGCTGATGGCCGATAGTGGCGTCCACGGGGCCGACCGGATCGTTATAACGCTGGCGCTCACCATCGCCATCGCGTTTCCGTTCGCGGTGCTCAACGCAATGGTGCTGCGCCGCGCTGGCGTTGTGCTGATCTCGAAGCTCGCCGAGCGGGTCGTGTTCGTCATGGTGCCGCCGCTGGCGCTGATATTCCTGGTACTCGGCACGATTTTCCTCGGCCTCGCCACGCCGACCGAAGGCGGCGCGATGGGCGCACTTGGCGCACTCGCACTGGCTGGCATCAAGCGCGCGACCGACAACGACCCGGCCCGCCTGAACTGGACGATCGTCCGCGACGCGCTCGAACGCACGGCGAAATTGTCCTCGTTCGTGCTGTTCATCCTGATCGGGGCGCGGATATTCTCGCTGACATTCTACGGTGTCGACGGCCATAAATGGGTCGAGCACCTGCTGACATCGCTGCCCGGCGGCCTCTACGGCTTCCTGCTCGTGGTCAATCTCGCGGTGTTCCTGCTCGCGTTTTTCCTCGACTTCTTTGAACTCGCGTTCATCGTCGTCCCGCTGCTGAAACCGGCCGCCGAAGTGATCTTCCGCACGTCCGCCGAAGCGCTCGCGCTGGCCAAATCGCTCGGCCTCGAGACGGCGGTCGTTGGCGGCAAGGAAACCGTGCTCGACGTGACGCCACTCATCATTTGGTTTGGTGTTCTTCTGGCCGTCAACATGCAGACGAGCTTCATGCACCCCCCGTTCGGCTTCGCGCTGATGTTCCTGCGCTCGGTCGCCCCGGCCGAGCCCTACACGGATAAAGTCACCGGCCGCACCACAGCCCCCGTGACCACCGCCGAAATCTACTGGGGGGCGTTGCCGTTCCTCGCCATTCAACTGGTGATGGTCGCCATACTGATTGCTGCGCCCGGCATGGTCATTTCGGCAACCAGAACGCCGGTTACCCAAGTGGGCGACACCCAGCCAAGTGGCCCTGGACCAAACGCTGACACAACGAAACCGCCAACGGCCGGCGGGCTTTCCCTACCTGGAACACCGCCAGCCCTCGATGGTGCCAAACCGTTGCCGCCGGGCACGCCGCAGGGGCCTATGCTCGATCTTTCGGTCCCACCGAGGATTTGATCGCCACTGCATGTCGCTGGCAACATCACCGGGACAGCCCGAACGTGCGGCACTGTGGCAGTCTCTGATTGTCTCGTGCATACGTAACGAACTCGAACAACGCATAACCCCGCCATCAGAGCCCAGGCTTTCCCGCGCCTTGAACACAACGTCATGCACCTCAACGCTCGCCGACCAGGCTGAAGCAACATCCGACCGTAGCGCCCGTATCGCACTTGTCGTGGCGGTTGCCCGCAACGGCGTCATCGGCCGCGATGGTTGTCTGCCCTGGCGGATGCCGTCCGATCTCAAGATGTTTCGGCGATTGACAATGGGTACGCCGATGATCATGGGCCGCCGCACCTTTGCCTCACTCGCCCGCCCACTCGACGGCCGCGACAATCTGGTCGTCACGCGCGACCCGGCTTTTGCCGCGCCCGGCATCGAAGTTTTTGGCGGGCTCGACGACGCGTTGGCCCGCGCTCGGGTCTGCGTCCGGGAGCGTGGCTGCAGCGAAATTACTGTTATTGGTGGAGCTGAGCTATACCGGACAGCCTTACCGATTGCCGACAGGTTGTACTGGACCAGCATCGAGGCCGACGTGACGGGTGACACGATGTTTCCAGCGTTCGACCGTAGCGACTGGCGCGAAATCGGTCGCGAGCCGATTGCGCAGGGGCCACGCGACGAACACCCTGCCACCTTGATCACACTCGATCGGATCGGACCTGGATGCCGTTAACCCTATCGTCGCCCCAGTTTACGTGGCCCAATGTTAATCGCATGCGACCCGCACCCGGCCTTGATCACACCATGACCAATACCAACATCAAGCGTCGTGTTTGCGCCCGGTTGCGCGCTCCCCTATAGAACGCCGAGAGTTCGAGATGACGCGGCGATAGCTTCGCTGAAGCCGTTCCGGTTCAACCGGCATCTGACACACGACGTATCATTCCGATCGATCAACCCGAAGGTTTTTGAACGAATGCCTTGGTACAATCAGAGCAGCAGCGGTGGCGGCGGCTGGAAGAGTGGCGGCAATGGGGGCGGCAATAGCCCGTGGGGCCAAGGTAGCGG
>JAWXCP010000110.1:0-3087 GCA_034408685.1 Hyphomicrobium aestuarii
CGCTGCCGCCGATCGACGACATGCTCGGCAGCGACGTCCCGCATCCCGCCACGCCGGTTGCCAAACCAGCAGCGCAGGCAATGGCCGCAGCCGCCGACCAGCGTTTTGAACCGCTTGTGGCGCTGATGGGGACGCGGCGCGTTGGAAGTGCATTGACCACGATTTCGTCATCCCCGTCTTCGATCATCACACGCCCCGCCGAGCCATGGTCGAGAGCACGATTCGCGCATTTCCGACCTAGCCGCTTGACATGTCCACCACGGCGAAATCAAGGCGTCAGCGGCCATAGATGCGGGCATCGGCATCGGTGTTGCATAATCAGACCCGCAAATCTGACCGCGAACATGACTGCACGAACGCGTTCCGCCGTATTCGCCCCGGACCGTCCGCCCCCTGGCCGCAGCCTCGCCTAGCTTGTATACCTGCCGCAAAGTGCGAACCAACGTTTTTCGGATTGACGGGCTTGGTGTGAGGGTCGCAGGTGGCTTAAGCATGGCCAGCCATCACAATCCAAAGGTGTTGACTAAGACACTTCGATTTGTGTGCCATTCGACCAGCCTTTCCGCTCGATCTCCCCCTGCCTCCGCCTCGCCCCGACACTTCGTCGCCCCAGCATCTCGTGAGCCACCGCCATGACGCTACCCGTGTCCACTGCTGACAAGCCGCCGCTCACCGTACTACTGGCGGCACCGCGCGGCTTCTGCGCCGGCGTTGATCGCGCCATTCAGATCGTCGAACTCGCACTGCGAAAGTACGGCGCGCCAGTCTACGTCCGACACGAAATCGTCCATAACCGGTTCGTTGTTGATAGCCTCCGGGCCAAAGGTGCCGTTTTTGTGGAGGAACTCGACGAGATCCCCGACGATGGTAAACCCGTGATATTCTCCGCCCACGGGGTCGCGAAGGCGGTGCCTGCTGCGGCCCGGTCGCGAAACATGTTCGTGCTCGATGCGACGTGTCCGTTGGTTTTCAAGGTACATAACGAGGCCCAACGCCACCACGAGCTCGGCTACGACATCGTGCTGATCGGCCACGCCGGTCACCCGGAGGTCGTCGGCACGATGGGGCAACTTCCCGACGGCGCGATCACTCTGATCGAGACGGCAGACGACGCGCGCGCCTTCACGCCGAAGTCGGCTGAACGGCTTGCCTACGTCACGCAGACGACGCTCTCGGTTGACGACACGGCTGGCATAGTGGCGATTTTGAAAGATCGCTTTCCCGGCATTGCCGGTCCGGCCAAAGAAGACATTTGCTACGCGACGACCAACCGCCAAGCCGCCGTCAAAGCGATCGCTGGGCGGATTGACGCTCTGCTGGTCGTTGGCGCGCCGAATTCGTCGAACTCGATGCGGCTTGTCGAGGTCGCCGAGAAGAGCGGCTGCGCCATAGCCAACCTCGTGCAGCGGGCCAGCGATATTCCCTGGGCGAGGCTCGACGGCGTCCGCACGATGGGCATCACGGCCGGGGCCTCGGCGCCCGAAGAACTGGTCAACGAGGTCGTCGACGCTCTTCGCACAAGGTTTGATGTGACAGTCGACGTCGTCGTGACGGCCGAGGAGCATATCGCCTTCAACATCCCTCGCGAGTTGCGCGATATGCTGACCCCTCCGCTGAAAGCCGCACTCGCGTCCCCGGCGGCATAAGGAGGCGGCACGCCATGGCCGTCTACACCGAGGTTAGCGACGAAGAACTGCGCGCGTTCCTCGACGGCTACGATTGCGGCACGCTGCGCTCGTGCAAGGGTATCGCCGAAGGCGTTGAAAATACAAACTATTTCCTCGAGACTGATCGCGGCCGATTTATCCTGACGCTGTATGAAAAACGCGTCGCGCAGGCCGACCTGCCCTACTTCCTAGCGCTGAAGGAACACCTTTCGCGCCGTGGGGTATCGTGCCCGCTACCGGTCCGAAACCGTCATGGCGATGCGCTCGGCCATCTCGCCGGTCGCAGCGCAGCGCTTATTACATTTCTATCCGGCGTCTCTGTCCGCAACCCCGGTCCGCAACATTGCGCCGAAACCGGCCGCGCCCTTGCGACCCTGCACCTCGCCAGTTCAGACCTCGGTCTATACCGCCGCAATGCGCTGGGTCCAGGCGGCTGGCCGACGCTGTTTGACGGCTTCAAAGACCGCGCCGATCAAATCGCGCCGGGGCTTGGGGCGCTTATCAAAGAAGAACTCGCGGTCCACGCAGAGGGCTTTGCGCCCGGTCTGCCGCAAGGCGTCATCCACGCCGACCTGTTCCCCGACAACGTCTTCTTCATCGATGGCAAGTTGTCGGGATTGATCGACTTTTATTTCGCCTGCAACGACGCGCTCGCCTACGACCTTGCAATCTGCCTCAACGCCTGGTGCTTCGACCGCGCTCACGCATATGCGCCTGACCGTGGGCGCGCACTGATTGCGGGCTACGAGAGCGTGCGGCAGCTGACAACGGCTGAAAGCCGGGCGCTGCCGACACTTGCCCGTGGAGCGGCGTTGCGGTTTTTGTTGACGCGGGCGCACGATTGGCTGAACCGCCCGCCAGGCGCTCTCGTGGTGCCACACGATCCGATGGACTATGTCGCCCGGCTCCAATTCCATCGTGGGGTCGAAGCGATTTCCAACTATACGGACGCGTAACAGACGCAGGCTGATAAGTGCTGCACGGTACAAATGCAGCGCGACACCCAAACGACACATGAGGCCATGGACGAGGTTCGCAAGCAGATCACGGTCTACACCGACGGCGCGTGCTCGGGCAATCCCGGCCCCGGCGGCTGGGGCGCGATCCTGATATATGGCGCCCACCGCAAGGAATTGTCGGGCGGCGAAGCGCAAACGACCAACAACCGCATGGAGTTGATGGCCGCCATTTCGGCGCTCGAAACCCTCAAGCAACCGTGCGAGGTCGAGCTTTGGACCGACAGCAACTATGTCAAAGACGGAATTTCCAAGTGGATCGCCGGTTGGCGTCGCAATGGTTGGAAGACCGCCGAGAAAAAACCTGTGAAGAATGCCGAACTTTGGCAACGCCTCGACGCCGCCCGCGATCGCCACAAGGTCACCTGGAACTGGGTCAAGGGCCACGCCGGCCACCCGGAGAA
>JAWXCP010000111.1:0-18715 GCA_034408685.1 Hyphomicrobium aestuarii
GTTGTCGGGGGCGTGAGGTCGAGGCGCGCGGTTTGCTGCGCCGGCACAGCCGCCGCAGCAAACCGCGCGCCTCGACCTCACGCCCCCGACAACACCCGTGGCGACGTTCCGTGCCGCCGTCGGCACCGGTACCGGTGGCGTCGACCGTCCGCCCGGCATCACGCGGTCTGGCCTCAACGATGATTTCGCCCGCGACGTCATCCGCGCCCTCCAGCGAACCATGCCGCAGATCCCGACGGTTGGCCGCGTCACGGTCAAGATCGTGCTGAACATGAACGGTAATCTGGTCCGCACCGAAGTCTTGCGCCCGTCGAGCATCGCAGGCCTCGACCAAAGCGTGGTGTTCGCCACGCGCCAGACCAGCTTCCCGATACCCTTCACCACGGCCAAACCGGACGACCTGATCTTCTTCGTCACGTATATCTACCGCTGACGCGGGTCGGCTGCCCGATGCGATGCCCGCCACATCGCAAAACCAATGGCGGCGCTATACTGGCCATGATTACGCGCGATGTCCTGCGCCGGAGTTTGACCATGCAAAATGAAGCCACCGCCACTCGGCCGCCCGACCCGAATGCTGCCCACGCTGCTCGCAGCACCGCAACCGGCACCAATCCTGGCACCGCCGTTGCGCGCCGACCAACCATCGCGCTGGCCCTCGGCGGTGGTGGCGCACGTGGTCTCGCCCATATCGCCATGTTAGAGGTCCTCGACGAGCGCGGCTTGAAGCCGTCCTTGATCGCCGGCACGTCGATTGGCGCCATTGTCGGCGCGGCCTACGCCTCCGGTATTCCAGCCAAACATATCCGCGCCCATGCCGAAGCCACGTTCGGCCAACGCTTCGACCTGATGCGCCAAGTGTTTTCCGCCCGCGCCACGCCGGTGCAGCAGATCATGCGCCTGCTACAGTTGCGCAGCGCCGTGCTGAAGCCTGACGTCCTGCTGGGAATGCTGATGCCGCCGCGCGTGAAACGCGATTTTGCCGAACTCGAAATCCCGCTGCGAATCGTCACGACGGACGTCCACAACTACACGCCCGTAGTGTTCGAAGACGGCCCACTTCTGCCAGCCGTTGCGGCAAGCATTGCGATCCCCGCGCTGTTCACTCCGGTGGCAAACGCTGGAAAATTGCTGCTCGACGGAGGCCTCGTCAACCCGCTGCCGTTCGACCTGATCGAAGGTCGCGCCGATATCACGATTGCCATCGACGTTTCTGGAACAGCCGGAGCCGCAGGTGAACAGCGCACGCCGACGGCGTTTGAAGCGCTCGTCATCGCATCACAGATCCTGCAGCACTCGATCGTGCGCGAGAAACTCAGGCATAGCCGTCCCGATATCTACATCGACATGCCGGTAAATCGGTTCGGTATCTTGGAATTCCACAAACACCGCGAAATCCTTGCCGCATCAGAACCGGCCAAAGATGTCCTCCGCCGCCAATTGGACCGCGTGATGGGGGCAGTCACGCTACAGCCGGTGGAATAGGTGGCCGTGCTGCTGCTCACTGCGCCGTGACGAGACAATCGAGCCCGCTGGTCTTGAGCGCCGCACATGGCCCCCGGGTGTCGGCAGCACTGGCATATGGCCCAACGCGGACGCGATAGAATGTGGTGCCGCCGAACGCCATCGGGTCGACGGAAACGGCAGCGCCTGCCAGCGCCGGGTTGTCTTTGGCTTTCGCCGCAAGCGCGTTGGCCTCCGCCTCGGATTTCGCCGAACCAACTTGTATTCGAAACTTGCCGTCAGCGGCCGCTGCGGCCGGACGTACGGGTTTCACTGCCGGTTTCGCGGTGCCGGGAGCGGCTGGCTTCTGGCCGTCTGTCGCTGCTGGCGGTACCGTAATCGGCCCGCGGGCTTGCTCGGCAACCGCACCCCACGGCAAGATTTCCCGGCCATCTGCTGCGGCTGTCACAGCCCCAGAAGCCGGTGGCGGCGCTGATGCGGCCGTTCCGGAATCGCGCGGCAAAGCGGCTGTTTCGATCGTCGTGTTTGAGCCGCCAAACAGGCCACCCAAAATCGAGCCGAGATCAACGCCTGCGTTAGCCGATTGCCCCTGCGTCTCGGCAGGCACAGCCGACAATTGCGGTGCTGGACCGGTGGCAGCCGGCGTCGCGGCCCAGTTTCCAGCGGTGCTGATACCGGCAACATTGGCGGCCGGCGGCGGCGCTGCAGACGCTGTGGCATTGCCCTGAGAGTCGAGTCCGGCGGCGCGGTAAGCTTCGCTGCGGATGCGCGTCGCCTCGGTGCGCTCACGGTCGTCGAGGCCACCCTTGAACCACAATGCGCTGGTCAAATCCGAGATTGCCTGACCCGGCATGCTTTTGGCGTGGAACGACGCGCCACGATAATAGAGCGCCCGCGCCATCGACGGCCCGGCGAGCCCGCCTGCCTTGATCGCCGTGTTGAGCTGGTTCAGCGCCTCGTCGTGGCGGCCAGCCTGAGAGGCCTGAACCCCGGCCTCGTAGCTCCGTTGAGCCTTTTGCGGATCATTTACCGTCGCGTCGGAACCGACCGGAGACGGTGTCGCCTTGCTAGGTGATTTCACGGGCTTCGCAGGGGCCGGTGGAGCAGAACTTTGCGCCCAAGCCGGCAGGACGGCAGCGATCGCGCCCACGCCAAAGACGAGGCTAACGACGCAACAGCGCACGGTCGATCCAGACATAACCGTGTTCCCCGTTGTGACCTTTCGGCCTGTGGCAGTTCGCAACGCCCTACCAACCCGAACGCGCACAAAAGCCCCATACGTGGCCTCAAGATGCAGCAACACTACTCCACTGTAACAGACTTCGCCAGATTTCTCGGCTGGTCGACGTCGGTGCCCATCAACACGGCCGTATGATACGCCAGCATTTGCATCGGCACCGCATAAACCAGCGGCGCGGTGAACGGATGAACCTTCGGCATCGGAAGGTGCGCCAGTACACTTGCGCCTATCTTGTCGGCCCGCGTGTCCGAAATGAGGACGATCCGCCCTCCGCGCGCAGCTACTTCCTGTAGGTTCGACAACGTCTTATCGAAAAGTTCGTCTTCAGGAGCCAAGACCACAACCGGCACGTTCTCGTCGATCAATGCAATCGGCCCGTGTTTCAGTTCGCCTGCCGCGTATCCTTCGGCATGGATGTAGGAGATTTCCTTGAGCTTCAAGGCTCCTTCAAGAGCCAGTGGATAACTCACCCCTCGGCCCAGATAGATCACGTCTCGCGCCTTCATCAGATCGTGCGCCACGACCTCGTAGGCTTTTTCCTCGCGCAGCAACGTGGAAATGTGGCGAGGCACCTCGGCCAGCGCCTGGATCAGCTCGGCCTGTTTTTCGGCCGTGATCGTCCCGCGCGCCCGCGCGATACCGATCGCCAGAGCCGCCAACACCGCGAGCTGGCAGGTAAACGCCTTGGTCGAAGCCACGCCGATCTCGGGTCCGGCAAGCGTCGGCAGCGCAGCGTGGCTTTCCCGCGCGATGGTCGACGTCCGCACGTTCACGATCGAGGCGATGCACTGGCCGTTGGCTTTGGCATAGCGAAGCACGGCCAGCGTGTCGGCCGTTTCGCCCGATTGCGATACAAACAGGGCAAGGCCGCCATCCGCCAACGGCGGCTCGCGGTAACGCATCTCGGAGGCGACATCGATTTCAACTGGAATGCGCGCCAGCCGTTCGATCCAGTATTTCCCCACCAAGCCCGCATAATAGGCCGTCCCGCATGCCGAAATCGTGACGCGCGAAATCTTGTCGAGCGCAATACCAAGATCGGGAATGCGCACCTCTCCGCTGCCAAAATCGACGTAGTTCGACAACGTGTGGCTGATGACTTCGGGCTGCTCGTGGATTTCTTTCGCCATGAAATGGCGGTGGTTGCCCTTGTCGACGAGCATCGAACTCGCCAACGACTTGATCACCGGCCGTTGAACCTTGGCCCCGGTGCGGTCAAAAATCTCAGCACCGTTTCGGCGAATGACGGCCCAGTCGCCCTCCTCCAGATAGGTGATTGCGTCGGTGAACGGCGCCAGAGCGATGGCGTCTGATCCCAGGTACATCTCGCCGTCGCCATGACCGAGCGCAAGCGGGCTGCCCTGCCGCGCCGCGATCATCATGTCGTCGTGGCCAGCAAAGATGATGCCCAGCGCGAAGGCCCCCTGCAGCCGGTGGAGCGCATGTTTTACAGCCTCGATCGGCGGGTGGCCCGCCGCCATTTCATCAGAAATGAGGTGGACGATAGCTTCGGTATCGGTGTCGGTTTCAAACACATGACCCTTGGCCGACAACTCGGCCTTGAGCTCGCGGTAGTTCTCGATAATGCCGTTATGCACAACACAAACGCGTTCCGTCATGTGTGGATGCGCGTTGCGTTCAACCGGGCGGCCGTGCGTCGCCCACCGGGTATGGCCGATACCGATGTGGCCATCGAGCGGTTCGGCGAGCAGACGTTGCTCAAGATTGCGCAGCTTACCCTCGGCGCGTCGCCGCTGGAGCATGCCGTGTTCGACCGTCGCGATGCCTGCTGAATCATACCCCCGGTACTCGAGCCGCCGCAACGCATCCACGAGGTCGGGCGCAACCGGCTTTGAGCCGAGAATTCCCACGATTCCGCACATATTTTGGTGTCCGCTGTTGCCGCTGTTCGATTCGAAAATTGCGTTCGCGCTAAATCGACCTACGGCGGCATAATTTGTGCTGCAAGCGCGCTACAAGTCACAGCGGGTTACCGCCAGTTACCGCATGGGATGCGCTTCAAAACGTAGCCAGCGAAAGTCAAGACCGCCGACCCATCATGGCGCGGAACTTTGCAGCCCAACCCGGCCGCTCATCCTGCGTCGACCGCTCCAGCGCCAAGCTATCGGCCGCAACCGATTTCGTGATCACGCTGCCCGAGCCGATATAAGCGCCAGCCCCAATCTCGACCGGCGCCACCAACGAGCTGTTCGAGCCGACGAACGCGCCGTCGCCGATGACCGTCTTGTGTTTGCGGAATCCGTCGTAATTGCAGAATATCGCTCCAGCCCCGATGTTGGCATCCGCACCGACCGACCCATCTCCCAAGTACGCGAGGTGGTTAGCCTTCGACCGCGGCCCCATCGTCACCGCTTTGACCTCGACGAAGTTGCCAACATGGACGTCGGGTCCAAGCTGCGCCCCCGGACGCAACCGCGCGAACGGGCCTATTCTGACGCCATCGCCGATTTTTGCGCCCTCGAGATGGCAGTTGGCCCGGATCAGCACCGAGTTACCAACCGTCACGCCCGGCCCGAAAAACACATTCGGCTCGATCGTGACGTCGCGACCAAACGCCGTATCGTAAGACAGGAACACCGTCTCGGGCGCGATCATCGTCACCCCGCCAGCCATCGCACGGGCCCGCGCGCGCTGTTGCCACAGCCGTTCGGCCACTGCGAGCTGGTCACGGGCATTGACGCCGAGCACTTCGTCTTCTGCACACACGACAACCGCCGCACGAACCCCCTGGGCACGCGCGATCTCGACGGCGTCCGTCAGATAATACTCGCCCTTGGCGTTGGTATTCCCGATCCGGTCGAGCACGCCGAGCAAATCGGGCAACGCAAATGCCATGACGCCGGAATTGCACAGCGTGACCTGACGCTCCTCGAGTGTCGCGTCTTTATCTTCGCGAATGGCGGTCAGCGCACCATCAGCCGCCGTGAGCAGGCGCCCGTAGCCCGATGGGTCGCGCGCGTGGAAGCCAAGCACCGCGACGCCCGCGCCATCGTTGAGTGCCTGTTGAAGGCGGGCGATAGTGTCGGCCTGGATCAACGGCGTGTCGGCATAGAGCACGATGCATTGCGCTGGCCGCCCGTCGCGATTCAAATGCACTTCGGCAGTGTGCCGCGCGATGATGCTGCGGGCGGCGAGCACGGCGTCCGCCGTACCGAGCTGGTGCTCCTGCACGAACACCTCAGCCGCTGGCAATTGCGTCACCGCCTCCGTCTTGACGTTGTCCATGCCCGGGCCAACGACCACCCCAACCCGGCTCGCACCGACGCACTCGACCAGCGCCAGCACATGGCCCAGCATCGAACGTCCAGCGACAGGATGCAGCACCTTTGGCACCGCCGACTTCATGCGGGTTCCTTTTCCCGCGCCGAGCACGATGGCCAGCAGCGGGCTCGTAGGCATCACAGCTGTCATGGTCAATCCCCTGGCGGTCATGAAACATCGGTGCCGACGGCACCCCGGACGCAAAAAGCGCCCCAAGCTCGACCAGCGCCGCCATGAGCCGAGCCGTCAATACCGGAGCTGTCGCGCGCGGCAAGGGCTGATTGCCTGTGGATGATGTGGATGCCTGAGGCGCCTAGGCCGCCGCGCACGTTGACCAATCCCTCCGACTCGGGCGAGCCGCAGATGAACGCGCGCGCATCAGCGCTTGTTAACCATCGAACCGCGCAGGCCGAATGAGTTGGCCGCCCCAACGAAGGCGTATCGCCCATGTCGAGCACGGTCCAGCATCAGCCCGTTGATCCTGCCGCTCAGTCCAGCGATCAACGACCGGCGCAATCGCTCTCCCCATCGCCGTCGCACCTGCCACGCGGGTACGTCGCCGCGTGGGTTGCTGCGGCGGCCCTGTCGGGGACCTACCTCACAGGAACGGCACTGACGGGTACTTCGCTGATGGGTGCCGAAAGCACCCAGCAAAACGTAGCGTCGCAAGACGAGACGGCCCGCGCCGTCGAGATCGCCGAAGCGCGTGCGATGAAATACAAAGTGTCGCTCGAAGACTTCCAGCGCGACGTTGCCCTGCTCCGCACCGAGTTTACAGGGCGCAGCGCCGACACGACCCTGGTTGCCAGGCTCGCTGCCCTCGAAGAGCGGCTTTCGATCGAAACTGGAGTGGCGATCGCCAAACTTTCGCCAACGGCGACACCGAGTTTTCCGGCGGGGTTTGCTGCGGCGTTTGAGCCGTCGAACGGAGCCGTTACTATCCCATCTGCGCCAACGCGCGTGGCGGGCGCAGTCGCAAGCGTCGGGCCCGACGGATTACCCCGCGTCTCGATCCCGCTCGAAACCGGCAGCTTGCAGAAGTCGCCCCAGTCCCAGGCGCAAGCCCAGGCCCAGGCCCAGGCCCAGGCCCAGGCCCAGGCTCAGGCCCAGTTGCCGGTCCCGAACAAGGCGGGCCTTGCGATTGGCCCTGACGCGACAGCCAACGCGCCAGCAACCCGCGCCGGCATCGCTTTACCATCCGGTGCCGTGGTCATAAATGCTCAGCCTATAGTGCCAACCGCGGCCCCGGCCGGACAGTCTATCGCGACGCCTCAACCCGTTGCGGCGGCAGCCGTCCCACCTGCCCCCCCGCCAAAACCATTTGCCGTGCAATTGGCGTCCGGCGGCTCGGTTGAATCGCTGCGGCTGTCGTGGTCCGTGCTCTCCGAGCAGCATGGCGATACCTTACGGCCCCTCGAGCCGCGCGTCACGAAATCGGCGGCCGCCCCCGGCGCCAGCCCGATCTACGATCTTCTCGCTGGTCCGTTCAAAACAGCCGCCGATGCCCGTAAAGCGTGTAAAGCGCTGGCGACCCGTGGCGTTGATTGCAAGATTGGCAACTTCGGCGGCCAAAGCCTCTAATCCGAGCGGCACATTCGGTTCACGGCGTAATCGCCTGCCGCGTACGGCACACATGGCAATTCACCAGCCAGTCCAGCGCCGCAAGCCAACCATGGTCATTGCCGCCGCAGTCGGGCCGAATTCCACCTGATGGACAACCCAAGCACCCCCCACTACGACTGCAGCAAATTTCAGCGCAGAACGGCGAGGGACGACGTGACGAAAGCGAGGACGAAGGGGAGCGTAACTGCGATCAAGCCGCAAATTCAGCTGGAATTACGAATAACCAGGGCTATACCGCCGGGCACCTCCGCGCAGCATGTGCGCGAAAGTTTAGCTCCGTGACCATGATACCGAACCCCCTTGTCATCCCGATCGGCTTCCTGATCGGGATCATCGTCGCGGCTCCGGTCGGTCCCGTCAACGTGCTGTGTATCCAGCGAGCCATCGCGCGCGGCTTCTGGGGCGGCCTCGCCGCTGGCCTCGGTGCGATGCTGGGCGACGGACTGATCGCGCTCGTGGCTGCCCTTGGCGTCGGCCAGATCACCAGCGCGGTGACGACGTATCGGGTGCTGATCCAGTCGGTCGGCGGGCTAGCCCTGATCGCATTCGGCGCGCATCTCTATTTTTCGCCACCACCAGCCCCCGTCATGGCGGCCAACTCCGGCAACGGCGCGGCCGGTACGCTGTTCGATTTTGCTGGCGACATTCCAAAGACGTTCTTCCTGACGATCACCAATCCAGGCGCAGTGCTCGGGCTGTTCGCGATTTTTGGCGGTGTTTCGACCTACGTCGAGGTCAACGGCCTCGCCGATGCACTGACCATGGTCGCCGCCGTGATGACCGGTAGCCTTGCATGGTGGCTCGGCCTGTCGGCGACAGTTGCGCGCCTGCGCCACAAGCTGAAGCCGGAATGGCTCGGCCAGATCAATACCTACGCCGCGTTGCTGCTCGTCGGTTTCGGCCTGCTTCTGATTGGTGAACTGCTCGTCAAGCAATGAGGCGCGCTGACGGCTACTGAACCCGGCTGTCGCGGAGCGAGAATTCGCCATCGCGAACCCGCTGTTCGAGGCCCTGGATCAGTTTCGACACGGCATCCTCGCCATAGATGCCGACGAGGTCGGTCAACGCCGTGAACATGGCGGCATAGGCAAGCCGCTCCGGCGCGATGCCGCTTTCCAAGCCCTCGTCCCACGCGTCGAGGATGATAGCCAACGCATCGCGGCTTTCGTCTTGGCTCATGCCGGCGAACAGGCTCATCGTCACGCCCCGTTGATAATTTCGGGTTTCAAAGGCTGGATTTGGCGGCGCAAGCCGACGGTCCGACGCCAGCTGGTAACACGGAACACCAGCACGTGGGCATTTGCAGCAACTCTAAAGTAAAGATCGCTAGTGTTCCGTCTCAGACATTTGCCTCCCCCAGCGGCGAGGTTAAGAGCAAATGTCTGAGACACGAGGAACACTAGCAAGCTTTTGTTTCTAGTGTTGCTTTTGTATCTGACGTTTGGTTGAGACATCCGATGCGGGCGGGGACCAAACGTCAGATACGCAACACTAGCGCTTCGCCTGCGTCGTCTGCATATCGCCACCTAATTTGTGTGATAGTGTAACGATCGTTACGACGGCGCTACCCACGTCGCCCCTACGAACTATGACCTAAATTGCGACGACACGCGTCACCCGACCCTCGCCACACCGGGACCTGTCCAACCGATGAAGACGGCATCACCCCGCGATGCGTTCCCCGCGCCCGAGCATGATCACGTGGCGTGCCGCGACGCGACGCTTAATCGCGCGCGCGAAGCGTTCGACGCCCGCGGTCTCAAGCTGACCGACTTGCGCGCCCAGGTGTTCGGCGAGATCGCAGCCTCTCACCACGCGATTGGCGCCTATGATATCATCGACCGTCTCGCGCGCCAGGGCACGCGCATCGCGCCAATCAGCGTCTACCGCGCCATCGACGTGCTGCTCGCAGCCGGCGTCGTCCACCGGCTGGAAAGCCGCAACGCGTTCTTCGCGTGCCACGCGTCGCACAGTGCCGACCGTCAACATGTGATCCTGGCGTGCGCGACGTGCGGGATCGTCGCTGAGGTTGCAGCAAGCGCGATCTTTGACGCCATCGACACCGCCGCCCGTAGTGCCCGGTTCGAGCCACAGACACGCATGGTGGAAGTCTCTGGCCTGTGTGCCCATTGTCGGCAAACCGTTGCGTCGGCGCCATGATCCAAGACGGCGGCCAGCTCACGGCACACCCTCACGTCCATGGTCCAAATTGCAATCACGGCTCGCCCGTGCCGCCCGCCCCAGCCAACGCGCTGATCTCCGGCCATGGCGTGTCCGTGTCGCGGAACGGCCGCGCGCTGATCGAGAATGTCTCGCTGTCGATCGCGGCCGGTGAAATCTTGACACTGATCGGCCCCAACGGCGCGGGCAAGTCGACACTGGTGCGGGCATTGCTTGGCCTCGAGCCGCTGACGTCAGGCCGGATCGAGCGAAAGCCCGGCGTACGCATCGGCTATGTCCCGCAACGGTTCGACCTCGACCCGACAATACCCTTGACCGTCAACCGCTTCCTTGCGCTTGGCACCAGTTCGGGCACTGGCACCTGGGAGATGTCAGCGACCTTGGGCGAGGTCGGAGCCCCGCATTTACTACGCGCCGAAGTGTCGAGATTATCGGGCGGAGAACTCCAACGCGTGCTGCTCGCCAGAGCGCTGTTGCACAAGCCAGATCTCCTCGTGCTCGACGAACCCGTGCGCGGGCTCGACCATCTCGGCGAAGCCGCCATGTACGATCTGATATCGGCCGTGCGTGATGCCCGGGGTACGGCGATCCTGCTGGTCTCCCACGACCTCAACCTCGTGATGGCCAAGACCGACCGCGTGCTGTGTCTCAACCGCCATGTATGCTGCTCTGGCCGCCCCGAGGCGGTCGCAGCCCACCCGGCCTATGCCCAACTGTTCGGCCCCGAAGCGGCTCGCGCATTTGCCGTCTACACCCACCACCACGACCATACCCACGACGCCACGGGAGCGCCGGTTCCCCAGCCGGCGTCAAAGCCCGCCGTCAAATCGCTGACGAAAAACTAATCCCCCCGAAAGGTCACCCTTGGAGCCGTTCTTCGTTCGCGCCCTGCTTGCGGCCATCGGATTGGCCATCATAGCCGCCCCGCTCGGCTGCTTTGTCGTGTGGCGGCGGATGGCCTACTTCGGTGAAACCATCGCCCAGGCGAGCCTCATCGGCGTCGCCGCCGGTCTGGCGCTGCAGTCCAATTTGACGCTGGCCGTCGTGCTCATGACATTAGCCATGGCGGTCATGCTGATGGCTCTCGAACGCCAGCGCATCGTCCCGGTCGACAGCCTACTCGGCACCATGCACTACGTCGCCCTCGCGCTCGGCATCATCGCGACCTCGCAGTTGTCGGGACCGACAGTCAACGTCATGGGCTTCTTGTTCGGAGATGTCCTCGCGGTTAGCACGCCTGACCTCGTGATGCTGGCGGCCGCAGCTGTTGCCGTTTACGGCACGCTATATTGGTTGTGGGAGCCGCTGCTGCGCCTGTCGATCCACTCCGATCTTGCCGCCGCCGAGGGTGTCGCCGTCCAGCGGACACGCATCGTATTCACGCTACTGCTCGCGCTCGTCATTGCGCTGGCAATCAAGGTCGTGGGCGCACTTCTAGCGATCGCGTTCCTCATCATTCCAGCCGTCGCCGCACGACCATTGTCGCGCACGCCCGAGACGATGGCGATGTTTGCGATCGGCATCGCCGTGCTGAGCGCCGTGGCGGGGCTCTACCTGTCGGCGGCCTACGATCTGCCGAGCGGCCCGTCGATCGTCGTCGCCATGGCGGGATTTGCGCTCGGCTCGATGGTTTACGCCAGCGTCCGCAGCAAAACGGCACTGACATCATGACGAGCACCCGTGCAGCCGCTCGCCGGGTAGCACAGCGCGGCAACGTCGGATATGACCCAAGCAACACCGGCATTCGCGGCCGGACCCCACGACACAAACGATTATTCTGACCGGTCCTGATGCACCACTTCGCCTATCGCAACGGCAGCCTTCACGCTGAGGACGTCGACCTCGTGACATTGGCTGGCACGGTCGGCACGCCGTTCTACTGCTATTCGACAGCCACCATCGAGCGGCACTACCGTGTGCTGGCTGAGGCGTTTGCTGGCACCGACGCGTTGATATGTTACGCCGTCAAGGCCAACTCCAACCAAGCCGTACTGACAACGCTGGCCCGCCTCGGCGCGGGGATGGACGTCGTATCGGAAGGCGAACTTCGCCGCGCGCTGGCCGCTGGCGTCCCCGCCGGTAAGATCATCTTCGCTGGAGTCGGCAAGACGCGCGCCGAGATGGCGTTCGCGCTGGCACAGGGCATCAAAGGTTTCAATGTCGAGAGCGAGCCCGAGCTCGACGCCCTGTCATCGGTCGCTGCCGAACTTGGCCTCACCGCTTCGGTCTCGGTCCGCGTCAACCCCGACGTCGACGCCAAAACCCACGGCAAGATTTCGACGGGCAAATCCGAAAACAAGTTCGGCGTGCCATTTGTCGCCGCCCGCGCGCTTTACGAGCGCATCAAATCTGCACCGGGAATTTCCGCCGACGGCATTCACATGCACATCGGCAGCCAGATCACCTCGCTCGACCCGTTCCGCCAAGCATTCGAACGTCTGCGCTCCTTGGCGCTCGAACTGCGCACCGACGGCCACGCGCTCAAGCACCTCGACCTCGGCGGTGGCCTCGGCGTCCCCTACCACGGCGAGGATGGACCGCAGCCGCCGCGCCCGGAGGACTACGCTGGCGTTGTCCGCGATGTTCTCGGCAACCTGCCGTTCGGTCTCGTGTTCGAACCCGGCCGTCTGATCGTCGGCAACGCCGGTATTCTGCTGACGCGCGTGATCTACACCAAGCACGGCGACGGCCGCACGTTCCTGATCGTCGACGCGGCGATGAACGACCTGATCCGCCCGACGCTCTATGAGGCGCACCACGATATCCTACCGGTCATCCAATCGACGGTTGCGTCGGCCAACGGCACGGAAACGCAAGAAGAGCAGGATGTCGTCGGTCCCGTCTGCGAGACCGGCGACTATCTGGCGCTCGGCCGAAAATTGCCGCGAATGGCGCCGGGCGACCTGATGGCGGTGATGACCACTGGCGCCTATGGAGCCGTCATGGCGTCAACCTACAACACGCGCCTGCTGGTCCCCGAAGTGATGGTCCGCGGTAGCGATTTCGCCGTGGTCCGGCCGCGCCAGACCTACGACGAACTGATCGGCCTCGACCGGCTTCCCGGTTGGCTCAATGCCGCGTCATGACCGTGACGGTCGAGCCCGGCTCACCGGGGATCGCGGCCAGCGTGCCAGCCAGCGCCATCGTCGCCGTTTCGCGTGAGCGGCCATAGCTGACGGGCGTTGCGATTGCCCATAGCCGCTCGAACGAGGCGGCAATCATCGCGGTGGTTTTGGTGCAATCGGCAATGTGCAGTTCGAAGCTGTCGGTCGCCGCCGGATTGCGACGCATGCTGTCGCCGATCCACGACGTCTGGGGTCCAGCGACCACCAATTCGTGCGCATCGTGACACCGTGGGTCGGCCAAAACGCGGCAGCTCAGACGCGCCGCATCGAACAACGGCTTGGCTTCGGCGCGCGCCACAATGATCCGGTACGAAATTCGTTGTGCGGCAAACAATGGCGCCAAGGCTACGACGGCCCGCGCGGCAGGGCTCTGGGCGCCCTGGATAACGAGGCAAATTTCCGAGCCCTCCGGCATCATGAGCATCGCGTGCTGGAGAAGGGCCTTGAGCTTCGCCTCCTTATCCTCCTTCTTGACGACGGTCATGCGTGCTGGAGCTTTGGAAATCATGCCAGTGCCTCGTATTGTTGGGTTTCCGAGACCGGCCCAAGCCGGTCCCATCCACCTGTCGTCGTCCCGTTCAGTTAAAGTCGGATAGGGTTAAGCAAGCGTTTCGCTGTGCCTTGTTTCATGCAAAATTTCGACTTCACGCCGGTCTCGTGGCTGACTACTCTGCCGCACCGCGGGCATAGCGCCGGGCCAGCGCCATATCGGTCGCGGTCCAGTCGGCTGCCGCACCGATCGCCGGACCGACCGCCAGACCCGCACCGACCGCCAGACCCGGACCAACCGCCAGACCCGGACCAACCGGCACACCTTGGGTCGTCAGCGGCAGTTCGCCTTGCTCAGGCATTCCGCTGGCCTCGCTCGTCATCCCAAGTGTTGGAGGCACTGATGGCGGCACCGGCACCGTGATGCTTTCGGTAACCCGCGTCATGACGATCCCGAGTTGGTTCTGCCAATCGACGGTGTCGAAGGCCGGACGAGAGACGGGTGCAGCGGCCGGTACCAGTGCCGCTGCCTCGGCCGACGGCTCGGCCAGCTCCGCCTGTGGCGACCGTGGAACGGGCGCGGCGTCGGCCAATGCAATCGCGGGTGCGAACGGCACGACATCGGCCAACGGCGCCCCCGGCGGGGGTACACCTTGGGCCACGGTCGCAGACGGCGCAGCGTCGGGCTCGGCATCGGGCTCGGCAGTCTGGCGGCTCCGAACTGAAGCCGTGTTCGAATTCGCTGGATGCAGGTCTCGGTCGATGTCCTCGGCCGCACCTGCCGGATAAAGCGGGTGGACATTGTCTGCGAACGTCGGCGTCGCCTCGGTCGGTCGCGGCACGGTTTGCGGCCGTGCGGCATAGGCCGCATAGCTGCCGAACTGACGGGCGAGGTCGCCGTGATCGGGCTGCACGGCATACGGCACCTGCCGCCCGGCCTCCGCCTCGCGAGGCGCGTCATGCCGTTGGGGCCCTGCAAAGGAATAGCCAGTCTCGGCCTCAGCCGATGTCTGCCGGGTCTGTGAGTGCCGGATCTGCGAGGTACCATGGCGTCCAGACGCGCGGCTGTTCGCCGTTGGATACGGCAGGTCGAACGTAGGATCGAACGCCGGATCGGGCAGTGGCGTGTTGCGCGCGAGTTCTTCTGCCCGCAGGGCCAGCGTACGCTTCTCTGCCTCGACCCGTTTGGCGGCACCCATCACCGCGCCGAGGATAAAGTCCGACCACGCCCCATCCTTGAACCGGTAGATCCGGAACGCTTCCGACGCGGCGAACTTACTCCCCTGTCGCCCCAGCCGCTTGCGGATCGTGCCGGTCGTCAGCAGAGGCGAGTAAACGCGGCTGAAAATGCGCTCTTTTTCGAAGCTGGCGAACAGGTTCGACAGCAGTTGCGCCTCGAGCCGCAAATCCTCGCGCTCATGCGGGTTCAGACGTTTTGGCGCGTCGAGCGGCACGGCGACATAGTAATCACCGTGGAAGTCAAACACGACATGGCGAAACAGGTCGAAATTCTCCCGGATCTGGCGGTCGCGGTGGATATCGTTGAAGCGCGACAGGATTTGTATGACCGGGCCTCGCTCGGCCGCGCGCATCTTCGGCACAAGCCCCGACATCCGGTCATGGTTGCGGCCCATCGCGACGAGCAACAGGCACAAATCGACAAAAATCGCGATCGCGAGCGGAACATAATCCCGCTTGGACAATCCGGGCTGTTCGTTGCCGCGCGCCAGCGCCGTTGCCGCCGTCGGGCTCTCGACCGACTGGATCGCCCGCCTCTGCAATTCGCGCAGTTCATCGGCCGACGGCGGCAGCTTGAATTGCAGCAACCCTGAGAACGATGCGACCAGACGCCGGAAGGCTTCGATGGTCGCCTCCGAGCCCTCAACAGCGGCAATCTTCGGCTTCTCCAACTCCGGCAGCCCGTCGATCGCGCGGACAACGCCACGCAATGCGGCTTGCAGCTGGCCATCCGGGCACGAGAACGTTTTGCCAGCCCCGTCTGGAAACGTCGACCTCTCGGCACGCTCGGCAAGATCAGACCGGATTTGCTTCAGCTGCGGATCGGTGCGGAACGCATTGAAATTCGTCACCGTGCCGTCGAGTTTGCGCGAAATGCCCTGCATGAACGCGTTGCGCGTGCCGGTCTTTGCATCGATCGTCGAGGCATCGGCCGCGCCGATTTTGACCAGATCGCCCTCGAGTGCGCCCATCTCCGATTTGACCGACGTGGCGCGTCCTTTGACGAATTCGGACGCAAACGAAAAGCGGCTGGCATCGTCCTCGCGCAGCTTCCGGCGGGGGCCATCGCCTGGCTTTGACGCTGGGCATGAATTGCCGGTTGCCCGCTCACTCTGCGCCTTTGTCAACGACACGGCGGTGAGCTGGTCGAGCGTCGATTGCAACTGATCGAGCCGGGCTGATGCTGCCGTCAGCGAGCCTTGAACCTGCGTGACGGCGCTTTCGGCCGACCGCGTACTCTCGCCGCGCGACTCGAGCACCTTCCAATAGAAGCCAAAGCCGAAACCGACGGAAATCAAAGTCAGAAAAAGATAGCCCGCCGTGTAGATCAACTTCAGCGAGAACGGGTTGGGCTTGAACATTTCGTCAAGCAGCCAAACCACCATGATCATCAGCATGGCGACCGAAAAGCCGATGATCAGCTTATGGACGAGCGGCAACTCGCCCATGTTGGCTTCGATCAGTTCGAGCATGCCGACGTAGGTCGCAACCCACGACAGCAACCCGAGACCGGTGACGAGGATGGCCTTCTTCCAATCGCGCGCGGGCTTTTCCTCATGCCCCCAGTCGTCGCCGCCATTCTGGTTGCCATCCAGCGCTAGACCCGTCCGGGCGGCCGCAGTCCTGTTGGTCCGATGGGTGGCGTTCGACATGGGAGCCCCGAAGCGCTGTGTTCGCTGTCAAGCCCAAAGCGCTAAGTCGCGACAGTGACCCCATCACGGTGTGATCGCGGCGACACGGTGAGATTTCGATGAACGAGCGTTAAGACAAGCGGCCGCGATCTTGATCGGCCAAGCCCCAAATTTGTTGCCGCTCGGCAACGTCTTGCACTGCGTCATGAGGGGCACGGACGTGAACGAATTGCTCGCATCGCGTGCTCGTATAAACGGCACACATCTCGCGCAGGGGGTTGGCGTACCTCGCCGCCAGGAGCGGGGGATGTTCAACTGATAATCGCGTAGGAGATTACCATGCGTTTCGCCCAGATCGCTTTCGCCGCCATGTTCGCAATTGCCTCGCTCGTTGGCACGGCCGGCATCGCCGACGCCGCCAAGAAGAAGAAGGACAAGGCCGGCAAGTGCGGCGTCGGCAAGTTCTACGACGTCAAGAAGAAGAAGTGCGCCTCGAAGTAATCGGTCTTTCCGATTTCTGGGGGAGCTTCGGCTCGCTAAGCCGTGCGTGCCATTTGGGCGCGTACGGCTTTTTCAATCGGCGCCGACCGCAACTTGCAGCGGCACCGTGAAAGCCGGCACCGTGCAAACAAGCCGAAGACGTGCCAGCCGACGACGTGCCAGCCGACATCGGGCAAGCCGACATCAGGCAAACTGGTTCTGTCGCACGGCTTGGCATGTGTCGGCACGCTGCCAGCCCCGGCAAGCCACCGGCGCTGGCATGTGTCAGCTAAAGATGACATAATCTGTCGACACGACCCGTTGGAGCGCGCCGATGACACCCGCATTTCCGTTTACCGCGCTCGTCGGCCAGGGCGAGATGAAACTCGCTCTCGTACTCGCCGCCATCGACCCCCGCATCGGCGGCGTCCTTGCCCTGGGTGATCGTGGCACCGGCAAATCGACCATCGTGCGCGGGCTCGCGGCACTTTTGCCGCCCGTCAGCGCAGTTAAAGACTGCCCCTACCATTGCGACCCCGCGTCCAACCGCTCCCAATGCCCGGCAGGCTGTGCCAAAACCCGCGCCACCGTCACGCTGCCGGTTCCCGTCGTCGATCTGCCGCTGGGCGCCACCGAAGACCGCGTCGTCGGCGCGCTCGATCTCGAAAAGGCCCTGACGCGCGGTGAAAAGGCGTTCGAGCCGGGCCTGCTGGCACGGGCCAACCGCGGGTTCCTCTACATCGACGAAGTCAACCTGCTCGATGACCATCTCGTCGACCTGCTGATCGACGTTGCGGCATCCGGCGAGAATGTTGTCGAACGCGAAGGCCTCAGCGTCCGCCACCCCGCGCGGTTTGTGCTGATCGGATCGGGCAACCCGGAAGAAGGTGAGCTGCGCCCCCAGTTACTCGACCGGTTCGGCCTGGCGGTCGAGGTGACGACACCGACCGCCATCGCCGAACGTGTCGAGATCGTTCGCCGCCGCGATGCGTTCGAGCAGCAGCCGCAGGTCTTTGCCGCAAAATGGGAAGCCGAACAGGGCAAGCTGCGCTCGGCCATCGTCGCGGCCCGAAAAAAGCTACCGACCATTGACGTACCCGAAGACGCACTCGAAGACGCGGCGCGACTGTGCGTGGCGCTCAAGACCGACGGCGTCCGAGGCGAACTGACGATCATCCGCGCGTGCCGGGCACTGGCAGCTTACGAGGGCGCTCCCGCCGTGACGCGCGCCCATATCCGGCAACTCGCAGCACCCGCACTCCGCCATCGCCTGCGCCGCGATCCGCTGGATGAGGCCGGTTCCACCGCCCGTGTCGCCCGCGCGGTCGCCGAGGTGCTCGGCCCGGGCAACCCGGCGACCGTCTCTGTCGTTGGCGGCACCGACGGTGCCTCCACAAGCCGCAACGGACACGATAGTCGGCCCGTCCGCGCGGTCACCGCCCCATGACGCTACCGGCCGCCGCCGACATGCGTGCAGCGCAGGCGTTGGCGCTGCTGGCGGTCGATCCCGTCGGACTTGGCGGCGCCGTTCTCGCGTCGCGTGCAACACCGGCCCGCGATGCCTGGGTCACAGCACTCATCGAGGCTTCCGGCGCAAACACGCCCGTTCGCCGCATTCCCCTGCACGTCGCCGACGACCGCTTGAACGGCGGGCTTGACCTCGCCGCGACGCTCGCCAGCGGCCGCCCCATCGCCATGCGCGGGCTGTTGGCCGAAGCGAACGGCGGCATCGTCGTTCTGGCCAACGCCGAACGTATCGCCCCGCTCGTTGCCTCGTCGATCGCGCTCGCAATCGAAAATGGCCATTCGGCTGGCCATGCCGCGCGATTTGCCGTCGTTGCCCTCGATGAGGGCGATGACACCGACGAGGCGGCACCGGCCCAAATCCAAGACCGGCTCGCGTTCCGCATCGATGCCGCGAGCTTCGAGGCCATCCCCGCCGGCCTTTTTCTGGCGCTCGA
>JAWXCP010000015.1:0-9048 GCA_034408685.1 Hyphomicrobium aestuarii
CACCCGCACCGTCTGCGCCCGCACAATCACCCGCTTTTGCCGAAACATCGCTTCAAGCCCGAGCCGGTAGGTGGTCCACCACGCCTCGTCGAGCGCGTCGACCATCACCTCGACGACGACGACCTCGTCGTTCGTGGTGATTGGCGATCTGCCGGGATGAATTTTTGATAAAGCGACGCAAGTGCTCTTTGATAGCTTTCCTTGTCGAAGCGCTGAGCGTTTTTCCTGCCTCGTGATGACAGTTCTGCTCGCAAATCGGCATCCATATCGAGACGATGGATTGCGTTTGCCATGGCCTCGCTATCGTAAGGGTCAACAAGTAGTGCCGCCTCGCGTGCGATCTCGGCAAGGGACGTCGTGTTGGACGTCAATACTGGTGCGCCTGCGATCATTGCCTCCACGACGGGTAAGCCAAACCCCTCATACACAGACGGAAAAAGAAACGCTCGCGCGCCCCGGTAGAGGGAAACCAGCCGTCCAAGCGGCACAAAACCCAGCCGCCGAACACGTCGACGGGGCGTTATCTCGTCGCCTTTGATGGCGTATGTCAGGAACCGCTCGTCGTTGATCGCCTTTACGATTTCGTCGTACTGCCAGCCTAAATCGACAACCAGAACGAGTGGCGTTCTGCTGCCCGACGCGGCGTATGCCTCGATCAAGCGCGTGAGGTTTTTCTTCGGCTCTATCGCGCCAACGAACAAAAAGTACTTTCCCAATTCGAGGCCGAAGAATTGCTCCAATTCCTGACTCAGGGCATCTTCCGAGCTGGTCAAAAACTCCGCAGGTAACTCCACCGATTGATATGTGTTCGTTATTCGATTCTCTTCGATGCCGGTGAGAGCAATGATATCCCGACGGGAGAATTCGGACACGGTGACGATGTGATCGGCGGTGCGGCAAAGGCTGGTGACGGTTGCTCGAAAGATCTTTTTGTTGTCGAGTGTAAGTGTCGGCGCGCGCAAAGGGACGATATCGTGGATGGTGTAAATGTTCGCCATGCTGGCGATACGAAGCGGCGTTGCATGCGTTGCGTGGAACAGCGATGCGTTGCTGTCGAGCCGGACAGTTAACGGTTGGCCGAGCCGATTGAGCTGGTAATTCGCTGTGTCAAACAGCGCGGTCCCTGCATGGATTTTGTCAAACGGCCGCAGGGTGGCGGGCAGTTGAACATTGCTTGCGTCAATGCCCATCGACGCAAGCTTTTGGCTAAATGGTGCTCCAAACAAAAAGTGTGCAGCGACCTTCATTCTCACGTCTCGCGATCGCTCCCCCTCTATGGCGTTCAGAAGCGTTTGAAGGTCAATCTCGGCTTCTGCGGGAACACGCTGGTTTGTCGCTACGAGTAATTCGGCGCGATGGTCGAGGGCTCGCGCGGCCTCGATGAGGTGGCGGGTGTAGGTCTTGATTCCTGTGCCGCGATTTAGGAGCAGGTTTCGGCCGTCAAAAACAATAGTTGCCACGAAACATTCGCCACAAATTCAAGGTGTTAAAGTTGGGCGTCGGCATTGTCATGAGTTCGACGCTGTGACCGCGACATGATTGACGGATGTACCACCGGCGTCTAGCTAATCAACACCGTGCCTGTCGGCAAGCATGATGAGGCGCGTGCGGAATTCTGATTGTTTTTGGGGATGATCGGCCAGGCGTTAGTTCGACCGCTGATCTGTTTTAGCGTGTTGCCAACGAGTTAGTGACGAGGTGGTATGTCGTCGACTTGGCTCAAATTTTTCGGTTCGCGGCGCCTCTGGTCGACGCTTGTCCTGCTGTTGCCCAGCCTAATAGCGGTCTACTTCTACGGGCTTGTCGCTAGCGATCGCTATTTATCCGAGGCAAAATTCGTTGTTCGAACAGCGGCGCGGCCCGTCGGAGGGGCGGGATACGGCGCCGTTCTGCAGATGGTGGGCTTGGGCCAAGCGCAGGATGATCTCTACGTCGCCCAGGCATTCATGACGTCACGCGAGGCGGTCAAGAAGCTCGGCGAGCGCTTGTCGTTGCGCGAGATCTACGGCCTGAAACAGGCAGATGTGGTGTCCAGATTTCCGTCGTTCTTATACGGCGACAACACAGAGGAACTCTACGCCTATCTGAGATGGATGGTCACGACGATCCATAGCAGCGCGACCGGCGTCACAACACTGCGCGTTCAAGCTTTCCGACCCGATGACGCGCAACAAATCGCCCTTGAGCTGCTCGAGCTAGGCGAGCAGGCCGTGAACGCCATGAATGCCCGCATTCATCGCGATGCTGTTCGCAACGGCGAGGCTGCCGTCGCCCGCGACGAGCGCCGATTGATCGAAGCGCAGGTGGCGATCACGAATTTCCGAAATCGTGAGTTCATGATCGACCCAGGTGGTGCAGCGCTGGTGATCGCCGAGGTGATCGCCGGTTTAGCGGCCGAGGTCGCACAAATGCAGGCGCAAATCATTGAAGTTGCGGCATCGGCGCCGACATCGCCAGCGCTCACGGCGTTGCGTCGCCGGGTGGTGGCGCTCGAAGAACAGGTCGTCAACGAACGCAAAAAAATCGGCGGGCCGGACACCGGGCTAGCGGGTAAACTTGCGCAGTTCGAGAGAATGGCACTCGACCGCGAGTTTGCAAAACAGTCGCTGACCACGTCTCTCAAGTCGTTGGAGGCCGCGCAAATCGAGGCGCAACGCCAGCAACTGTTTCTTCAGAGGATTGTCGAACCGCTGGCACCGGATCAATCCATGTTGCCGGACCGCTTGCGAATGATCGCATCAGCGGCCGGGATAAATCTCATCATGTTGCTCGTTGGATGGCTTGTCTTTGCGGGGTTGAGAGAGCATGGCGCGCAAGAGTAACGGCCCCCTGGACGTGCTTTCCGGCGCCCGTGTCCAAGCGCGCATTCTCGGGGCGCTCGCCATTCGTGATATGATGAAGCGGTACGGGCGAGCCAACATCGGCTTCCTTTGGGTCGTGCTGGAACCCATGATCCTGACAGCGGCCGTCATGACGCTGTGGTCGTTTATCAAAGCTCCTGTCGAGCATGGTGTGACCGTTATTTCGTTGGTGCTAACCGGCTACATGCCCCTGACACTGTTTCGGCATATCTCAGGCGTCGGGCCACATCTTTTGCGACAAAGCGTCGCCTTTCTATACCATCGGCGGATCACGTTCATAGACGTGTTGCTTGCCCGCACGTTTCTCGAACTTGCCGGCACGACGACGGCGCTGCTTGTTGTCTATGGCGCGCTGCTGATCGTCGATCTTGTCAGTCCCATGCGCGATCCGGGTCTTTGTGTTGCTGGATGGCTGACGATGGCGGCATTGTCGTTCGGCTTTGCTGCGATCTTCGCGGTTCTGACAGAGGTGTCAGAATCGACCGAACGCTTTATCCCGCCGATTCAGTACATTCTGCTTCCGATCTCCGGCTCATTTTTTATGGTCGAATGGTTGCCGAAGGCGGCACAGGATGTGGTCGTGTGGGTGCCGATGGTGCACTGCTATGAGATGTTTCGCGCAGGCTTCCTCGGCGAGGATGTTGTGACCCATTTCTCGCCCTGGTACCCACTTGCCTGGGCGCTCGCACTTACGGCGATCGGCGTCTATTCGATCGATCGTGTCCGAGACAAAATTCATACCGGCTAGGGGTGCTGGCTAAGGCGGGGGCCGCACGACGAAACATGCCGCAAATGATGTTCAACACTGACGCACTGCGCAAGCGGTTGGCTGCGGCCGGGCCAGCTGCGCGCCTGTACCTGGGGGCTCCTCACGCCGTCCTATTGGCCTTGCGAGGTGACCGCGCCCGCAACCGCGGGAACTGGCGGACTGCGGCCGCGTCCTATGGAGCTGCCGTCGCAATCCGTCCTGACCTCGTACATATCTGGGTACAGTATGGCCACGCGCTGAAAGAAAGCGGCGATCGCGGACGCGCCGAGACTGCATATCGTCGCGCGATTGCGGGTGGGCTCGATAACGCCGACATTCATTTGCAAATTGGCCATGTGCTTAAACTTGACGGACGCTTGATCGAGGCAGCCGAAGCCTATGGCGCCGCCTTTCTCCGCGATCCAGCCGACCCCGGCGTGATGCGTGAACTTTCCGAATTGGGCTGGACCCGAGCGGACTTCCGGGCCGCGCTTGACAGGCACGGCAGCCCTTACGTCGCACCAACAATAGCGCGCAAGCAATCAAGATCATTACTGATGTTCGACATCAGCGATCTCATCCATTTTGTCCTGGTTGCGGAACGGCCAACGGGTATCCAGCGCGTTCAATTGCAAGTCATCGGCGCACTGTTGGAGCAAGACCAGACCGACCCTCCAAGGCTGATCGCATTCTCACGCGCAGCCAACTCTTGGATCGATATCGACGTCGACCTTTTCAACACCATCGCCGAACTGACGCGGACGCAGCATGCTCGTGACGATCGCGCTTGGCGGGACGTTCGTCGGCGGATTATGCTGACACTGGTCGCAAGCGATGATGCCGATTTGACGGCCCGAGGCGTTCTTTTGAACCTGGGGTCGTCATGGGCTTTTGGCAATTATTTCATGGCTGTGCGGAAAGCCAAGCTTGAGCGAAACATCGTCTACATTCCGTTCCTGCACGACTGCATCCCTATCCTGTTTCCGCAGTGGTTCGTGCCGGAATTGCAGCGTGACTTTCGCGAGTGGCTTGGCGGCGTCTATCGCCATGCCGATGCCATCTTGGCAAACTCCCATGCGACAGCGAACGATGTACGCCGCTTAGCCCCGGCCCTCGGGGCAGCGCTCAGTAGCAGGATCGACGTCGTGCCACTCGACGCCGTTTTTGAAACCAGTCACCGCGGCGACTCGCGGAGCGCTGCAGCAGCCGTATCAGCCATTCTTGCTCGGCACGATCTCATCGATCGGGAATTTGTGCTGTTCGTGTCCACAATCGAGCCGCGCAAAAATCATAAGCTGATCTTCGAGACGTGGTGTCGCCTGCTTAAATCGCGCGGGGCCGATCGCATGCCGCCGCTCGTCTGTGTCGGCGGACGCGGGTGGCGGAACGCTGCGACGCTGGCGGTCCTCGATCAATCTCCAGACGTGATGAAGAAAATCAAGTTAATTCATGGTGTCGCCGATGGCGAACTCGATGCGCTGTACCGGTCATGCCGGTTTACGGTCTATCCGAGCCAATACGAGGGCTGGGGGCTACCGATCACGGAAGCATTGAGCCGAGGACGCGCGGTGCTGGCGGCGCGAAGCTCATCGCTACCGGAGGCAGGCGGCGCATTTGCTGATTATTTTGCGCTAGATGACAAAAGTGGTCTCGAGACGGCGCTATGCCGCTTAATTGACGACGATGCATACCTGCAACGACGCGAAGCATCGATCCGCAGCGCGTTCAAGCCCCGATCATGGTCTGAGATCGCCGACGACATCGTGCAACGTGCTGCCTCCGTCCAAGCGGCGCCGCAGCAGCTGCCGACCGTACCGCTCTCGACATTCGTGCGCCTGGGCAAAGACCCAGCTGGTCCGCAGCCATCCGGGGTAGAACTTGGCGAACGATTCCGCTCGGGGGCGGGCTGGGCCGAAGCCGACGATCACGGGTCGCAGTTGACTGGTGCAGCGCCTGCGCAATTGACGTTTGTCCTTCCGCGCAGGGACGCGCCAGGGCCATTCCGCCTGCACATCCTGGCCTATGGTGCAGCCATACCGCGTGCCATGGAACTGTCCGGCGATCGCAACGACGATGGTCGGCAGCATGTGCTCCAGCTTACGGTCGCTACCGGGGCGCGCGCACGATTTCGGATCTGGGCCGATCAGGAGCGCTGGCTGCGGATCGACCTCGACGGGAGCACGACGGCTGAGACCAATGCGAGCGTCGACCTATCGGTCGTGGACACCTTGGGGCACCCCCGCCAAGTGTCGGCCGTTGGGATCGCGGCATTGTTCCTTGTGGCTCCCGGCGACAGCGCGGCGGAGCAGACGTTCTTGGAGGGTGTTGCGCTTGGTGCGTCGCGCGAACGGATTTCAGGATTGCCTGACGGGCTCGATACCTTGGCAACCGGCGCGATAGCAAACGGTGCTGACGTCGGCGATCTTGAGGATCGTATCTCCGCTCCAAGTCGGCATGGGGCTAACCCATGATCGATCCGTCCCGCGATCGCCTTATCATCGGGCCGCCGGGTCCATTGACGGCCTGGGTGTTCAGTGTTGTGCGCGCGCTTGCGCCTCGCACGCTGCCCAAGCCTTTGTCGATTGTTGCCGTTGAGCGTCTAGCGACCGTCGATGCGCCGCCGCCCGACGGACCGGGACGACTGCTGCTGTGCAATTTTCCTTCGGACGAGGTCGTTGCGGCGATCAATGCAACAGACCTGCGGACGCTCGTGGTGGAAGAGCCTGGGGCCGCCGTGGCACTCCACCTCGTCCAAACGACCAACCGCACGCCGATCGAGGCGGTGCGGGCTTGCTCGGCCGCCTACATTGCCAACCTTGCGCTCCGTCGCTCGAGGCACCTGGCGGTCTTTAACGGGGAGGACCGGTCGCCCGTCCTCGACATCCTGAAGGGTCTCTGTCGCTATCTCGCGCTGGAGGTCGCAGAGCCCGAGCTTGCGAAGTATGCCGATAAGATCGCGCCCGGTCCAAATCCCGACCATCCTCTGGCTGCTGCCGTTCAGCGCTCGATACGTGCTTCCGGGACGGTCGTCTCGCAGGCGGACGCGGAAACGACGGCCCGCTTCTCGGCGGTTGTGTTGACGCCGATGATTGAACAGTTACGCGTGCCGACCGTGCCCGCGATCGAGTGGCCGCGTAACGCGTTTTACGATGTCGTTCGGCCGAAGGAACCGCTGCCGGACGTGATCGACCTGACCGGTCCAGCGCGCATGCTGGTTCACGGGCCGTACTTTCACCTTGCGCCCGGGCGCTACATTATTGAACTCGTGATGGCGTTCGCCGAGGTCGCCAAAGACGCGACGTTCCTGGTCGATGTCCACGCTGGCGCCGAGCGTTTAAAGCGTGTCCGGGTTCACCCCTCGAAGTCTGGTGGCTACACGGCGCGTTTCGAATTTGATCACAAAACCGGCATTCCTGAAGTGCAAGTTCAGATCGTGGCCGAGAGAGGTGCAATCGCGGGTCGCTTCGCTCTGGTGCGCTGTCTGCTCACGCCGATCTTGGCTTGAGAGGCAGCGGCCAGCTATTCGACTCGACTGTGTTTGGCGCCCCGACCGATCAGTCTGACTTCGGCTTGGTCGCCAAGAATGTGGACGAGCCCGGCATGCCGGTAAAGGTGTCCGACATTACCTCTTGCATTTCCATGCCTGCTTGATTGAGCGCGGTGAACACATGCTTCATCGGCAAAACATGCATATCGAGAATGGCTGCTGGTTGGGTCAGAAAGTCGTCCAAGCTGAAGGTATAACCGGGCGAATGGGTCGGAACTTGGAAATAGGCCGCCCCGCCGGCCCGGACCCGCGCCAGCAACTGGTCGAGCATATATCGTATCACCGGTGGCGGATTGTGCTGTAATACGATCACGCTAAACAGGACATCGTAGTCTGGCAGCTGTTCAAGATCAGCCGGCGAATTGATCAGCCGCAGCTCGACATTCGAAATGTCCATGCGCTTCAAATAGTCTTCGCAGATCGCAAGATTGCCGGCCGAGATATCGACGGCGATAACGTTTTCGAACCGGTTGGCGAGAAACCGCGTCACGCGGCCAACCCCGCATCCAAGCTCGAGACATGTTCCTTGCGGAGCGTTCAGGCTGCTGCGATCGAGCGCTAGATCGAAGAAAGTGATGCTGTGCTTTCCGCTGGCCTCGAATTCGGCGAGGTGTTGGTCAACGTGGGCTTTCCGGTACTTGTCGTTCGTCAGCACTGACCAATACGGGTCGGTCTCGCCAAGCTCACTCCACTGTAAGCGAACCCGCTCGAACAGGTGCGACAGCTGCTCGGGTGTTACGCCGATGTCCACGTATTGGCGTTTCGCGACCAGACAGCGGTGCACGAGCTGCCGGTAGCCTGACCAGGCCAGGGCCTGCTGCGACAGTGGATCACTAACCAACTTCCCTAATAGCTGCTCGGGCGTCGCCGCTGTTGCCGTGAGCCGCGCGATCTCTTCATCCGCTGGCTCTCGCGCGAGCAAAACGCGATATGCCGCTTCAACCCATTCGCTATCGCTCACTCGCTACCTCATTTCGCTTCGGCCATTTTCGATTGGAACGGGTCACGCCGGAACGGTTCGCAGCCCGGCAGAACGGAACTATCTCTGTACGTGCAAATCTTGGTTCACGTTGCGCGGTCCAGCACCATCCGATGAACGGCTATCGCGAGTGGCTTTAGATCTTTGCTCGAAGGTATTACGTCGGACGGGCGAGTGGCATCGGGGTGCATAAGCGCCACCCGCATCGGCGTCTCGGCCACAGCGACCGCCACCGAAAATCGGCACGATATCGTCGTACGCTCGCTGATCGCGGTGCTCAGCACCTCGACGCCATTGATCCGAATTTCGATCCGTTGTTTGTCGATTTTTCCGGGCACGACAAATGGCGTGGCGTCGAGCTTCAACTCCAGCATCGCGTCGAGCGGCAAAAGATCGAGGCCCGTTGGACAAAAGTGAAGCCACGACTCGTTGGTTTGCATCCAGGTATGCCGCTTTTCAGGGCCGACCCAGCCACCACGCTTATACGGTCCGGCATTGCCGTCGAGAACGAAATCGATTGGCGTGCCCAGTTCATAACTCGTTTCAACAGGCCGCATCTGCGCTTCGATCAACGCATAAATCTGAGCGCTCGCTTCTGTGATCAACGTCTGGGTACCACTCGAAGATAATTCGATACCCCGCCGTGGTTCGAGCAGCAGCAGGCGCCGAACAGCACGGGCATCGCGAACATGAAAACTGTCAGCTGCAGGATCTTTTGACAGGTCGAGTGTCATGTCGTGCACGACCGTGGGTTGAGCAATTCGTAAGATATGGTCGAGTGTCAGAATTGAAGGCTTATAGCTGGGCACCTCCAACGCATGCCTCTCCCTTTAGCTCAGGCCAACGCTGCGTGAACTGAGCCGAAGCGGCGGCAGCGGCGGGCGCCATCGATGATCTGGCGCATGGTGCGGGC
>JAWXCP010000016.1:0-10805 GCA_034408685.1 Hyphomicrobium aestuarii
ACGCCACAGATCGTCCGGCAGCAACTGCGTCATGGGCTATCTCCTTGTTGGAGATCACATACCCGCTGACTGCGCCGGAACTAAGGGGAGAGGCATGCTCATTGGACCCACGACTGCGCCCATAATGAGTATAGCCAACCAAGTTTTTATCGAGATCATCTTTTTCATCAGTCAGACGCTCCAGTTATTGACAAGTTGCCGACAGTCATTAGACGTTGATCTGAGAGTTACCCTTCTGAGGCTTCCACGGTAGGAGTAAGCGCTCGGCAATTTCTACAGTCTGATAAAACGTAAAGCCAACTAGCATCAGAGTGAAAAGACCTGCCCATACCGTGTTCAGGTCATAGAGGCTCGATGCTACAAATATCATGTGCCCAAGACCATGCTGGGATGAAATAAATTCCCCCACAACTGCGCCCACGAGTGCAAATCCGATATTAATGCGGAAAGTTGCAATGATTGATGGCAACGTCGAAGGGACTACCACTTTCTTAAAAATCTGGTGTTTCGTGGCGCCCATCGAATGGATGAGTGCTTGGAGATCTTTGTCGGCATCTTTAGCAGCTTGATAAGCAGTTATCAGCGCAACGATTGCGGTCAAAGATATCGCGAGTGCCACCTTCGAAATCAGCCCGGTGCCGAACCATAAGATGATTATAGGAGCAAGGGCGATTTTCGGGATCGAATTTATTGCGGCAATAAGCGGCTCAACCAATCGCGCTACGAACTCAGAATACCACAAAAGTAGACCAATGAATGAACCAATAAGTGTGCCGAAAGCAAAGCCTAGCACAGCGGCAAAACCAGTATAAGCTGTATCTTTTGCAAGTGAACCGTCGGCTATGGCCCCCATCAGCACTACAGCAATACCTGATGGCTGCCCAAAAAGGAACGCGCTCGCAAATCCTGTCCGCACCGCGATCTCCCAAAATGAGAAAAAGCTAGCGACGAAAGCCAGTTGCAGGAACGTTCGCCCGAGGAAGGTGTCAAATGAATTCTCCCGTTTACGACGCTTCGGGGCAGGAACGGCCACCGGGATTTTCGTTGGCGTCGTATCAATAGAGTTGGTCATGCGGGCGCTCGGGTTTGAATATCTAACTCGCCGCAAAGCATGTGGAAATAGCCCGCAAAGCGGGGATCACTGCGTGCAGCGATTGGGGAACGTTCATTCAAAGCGATCTCGTGAATGGCTTTGACCCTGGCTGGCCGATTGCTGAGAACAACCACCCGTTTTGACAGCGCGACGGCCTCGTCGATATCGTGGGTAACGAGAATGACAGTCTTGTGGAAGGTTTCCACTGCATCGATTAGAACGCCTTCAAGGTACAGGCGGGTTTGATAGTCAAGCGCGGAAAATGGCTCATCCAGCAACAAGATATCAGGATCAAGGACCAAAGTACGGATGAGGGCCACTCTCTGGCGCATGCCACCCGAAAGCGTCTTCGGGTAAGAATGTTCGAAACCAGAAAGACCAAATGTGGACAGATATTCGCGCGCGGTATCCAAAGCTTGGCGTTGATCGACGCCTTTCGTTTCCAAGCCGATTAAAACGTTCTGCAAGACTGTTCGCCACGGGAAGAGCAAATCTTTCTGCATCATATAACCGACGCGGCCACGTAGGCTTGCCACGTCTTCGCCTCTGAAACACAAAGTGCCTTCGTCGGGATCGATGAGCCCCGCGATAATATTAAAAACAGTGGACTTTCCGCAACCGCTTGGACCGATAATACTAACAAAGTCACGTTCGTGTATGTCGAAATTGAGCCGATCCAAGACCGGTACGGGTCCCGATTTAGCGGGAAAGCTCTTACTGATCCCGTCCAAACGCAACTGAATTTCCGACATCTCGTTCCTGTCATCGTTGCCCACCTGTTGTTTGCATCGCAACATGCATGCCAGTTGTCGGTGAAGGTTGGCTGTGGTGTCGAAACACGCTCTAATCGGGTGGTTTGATCACTCACCTCGCAGTTTGAAGCGCTGCTTCGCCTGAAAACTGCTTATAAAAGTTGCAATTTCCCCACGAATTTGAGTTTTGAGTGAGCAGTCCTATCTACTCGCCGCGGAAAAATCGGGGGTGCGGTCGCGGTGGTGCACGACTTGGGCTTTGATCCGGAGCCGATGCTCCGCTCGCTGATTGAGCCGGTCTAATGCGTCGCCGCGTCCTTCCTCGGAAGTGTGACGACGGCGTCGAGGCCGTGAGGCGTTCTATTGACCAGAACAACATCGCCTTCATGTGCGCGCACGATACTTCTGGCGACAGTTAAACCAAGGCCATAGCCGCCTGTGGCGCGGCCACGGGACGCTTCGACGCGATAGAAAGGTTCAAACACGGTTTCGAGCTTGTCGGCGGAAATACCGGGGCCTTCGTCCCGGATTACAATGCGAATGCTTTCACCATGGACAGACGCGTCGATAACAGCAGATCCGGCGTAGCGCAGGGCATTCTGTGTGAGATTGGTGAGCGCGCGTTTCAGCGCCAGATGCCGCCCCCTTATCACGAGGTTTCGCGGCGCACGCACCTCGACGTTGTGCCCGGCATCGGCTGCGTCATCGGCAATGGTAAGAAGAACGGCTGAGAGATCGACCTGCTCGATCGGTTCGACGTCTTTGTCGGTCCGAAGGAATTCGAGCACGGCTTCGATCATCTGCTCCATCTCATCCAGATCAGTTTCTATACTCTGGCGGATCGCCTGATCGCTTACTCTTGCCGTCCTCAATCGAAGGCGCGTCAACGGCGTGCGCAAGTCATGACTGACAGCGGCCAGCATCTGCGTTCGGGCGGTCATCAACCCGCCGATGCGGTGTTGCAGTTCATTGATTGCCGCCGCCAGTGTGCGGACTTCGCGCGTTCCAGTCGCCGGCAAATCAGCATTGTGTGGAGTCTGAAACAGTTGCCGCGCACCCGAGGCGAGTTGCTCCAGCGGGCGGGTAAACCATCGCCCCATGAGCACCGAAATAACAATAACGCCGACCGCACCAAGGCCAGCAGACAACAGGATGCTTGGCGACATGGGCCGTGGACAGCACTTTTACGAGCGTCAGATTGAGCCAGCTCCCGTCGGGCAGCGCTAACGATACGAGGGACGTGTGTGAATCGTCGGCCTCACGCCGCAGGCCATGCTCCACGGGATCAAGCCGGCTTGAGCCCACGATCAAACCACCATTGACGAGCTTAGGCACCCGCATCAGCAAATGATCCCGAAGTGCCACCGTCTCCGCATCAAGGAACCCGCCGAGCGTGGCCAGTGGCTCGCGCGCCCAATGCAACTCGATCGGTCCACCGGAAAGCCTGTGTGCTGCGTCGTCGCGCAGCGCAGGGTCGAGGGTCGTAATCGTGTTGGAGAGGAAGATGAGGCGGTCAACAAGTCTCTCGATGTTGCCGATCGCCGCCTCGCGCTCGATACCTTTTTGGTAGAGATAGTGTGCCAGGCCGAGAATTGACCCGAGGCCAATGACCAACACGATGATTGTTCGGCCAGCAATGGTGTCAGTCATCCACCTCATCTTAGGGCTACAGTGGGCACGAACATATACCCGGCGCCCCGAACAGTTTTGATCAGGCCTTCGCTGTCGTCCGATGAACCGAGCTTGCGCCTGAGACGGCTCACTTGAATGTCGATGCTGCGGTCAAACGCCTGCGCCGGGCGGTTTCGCGCGACATCAAGCAGATGCTCCCGCGACAGCACGCGCTGTGGTGCCTCCAGAAATGCCAGCAGCAGGTCGTATTCACCAGCCGATAGATCGATGATCACGCCATCGGGATTGCGCAATTCGCGTCGGGCCGCGTCAAGGCGCCAACCATCGAAGGAGAACGATTGTTTGCGATCGCCTGTTAACGACGGACTCGACATCCGTGCGCGGCGGAGCAGCGCCTTGATACGGGCGAGCAGCTCGTTAGGCCCGAATGGCTTTGAGACATAATCGTCGGCTCCCATTTCCAGCCCGACGATGCGGTCGGTCTCATCGCCTCGTGCCGTCAACATCATGATCGGCACGGTCGACGTTGCGCGCAAATCCCGGCACAGCTCGAGACCGCTCGCACCGGGCAACATGACGTCTAGAATCACGAGATCGACGCCTGGATTGGCACGCAGTTGCCGCTGCAATTCTCGCCCATCGGCCGCAAGCGTGACCTTGAAGCCGTGCTCTTGCAGGAAAGCCGACAACAGCTGCGATAGATCAGGATCGTCGTCGCAAACCAGGACGTGCGCCAGCAGAGCTATTGGGGCCGCTATCATATGCGTTCTCGTCCGGCTATGGGTGCAGAGGATCGCGCCTGTAACAAGACATGTCAAACTGCGTGACGGTATTCGTCGTGCTGTTGGCGGCGGCGAACCATCTGAGTGCGCAAGAGCCGGCACGATGTAAAATGACCGAGCCAGCGATTCGAGGCGTTGCACGTAGATTACTTGACGGTGAACCGGGCGGAAACACCGTGGCCATCTTCGGTCTTACCAGACAGAAGCACGATGGCGCCCTTGTTTAGCGGCGCGGCCAACGGACCGGCCAGATGGTCGGCTTCGACTTTGAGAGGGACTTCGGTCTTTTTTGGCCCATCCTGGATCGTCACTTTGATCGCGTTGTCTTTCGCCGACAGCGGCTTGCCGTGGTTCGACAGATAGAGCACGATCTTGGTTGGTTCGATAACGAGTTCAGCGTCGTGATGTCCCGCCACGACGGCCGTCTGTCCACCATGCTTGCCGGTATTTTGCGCCAGGGCTGGCTTCTGCGCCAGGGCTGGGCTGGATAAGGCAAGTGCGAGGCCAAAGGAAACAACAGTGAGAGAATTGCGGTTCATGTGATTATCTCCAAGTTGGGGTTGTCTACGTTCAATAGGCGTCAGCTGTTCCAATGAAACCAGCGTCAGCTTTTTGCGTGGCGCTGTTCCGCTCGGCGATCAGCGCCTCGAGCGGTTTCCGGCCAAACCTTAAAAACAACAGCGGTGTCAGCACCGTGTCGATGATGGTGGCACTGATCAGCCCGCCGAAAATTGTCACCGCCACGGGGTGCAAGATTTCGCGTCCCGGCTGGTCTGCACCAACCAACAAAGGCACCAGGGCCAATCCCGCTGCGAGCGCCGTCATCAGCACCGGCGTAAGCCGCTCCAGGCTGCCACGGATGACCAATTGCCGACCGAACTGTTCGCCTTCATCGAGCGCAAGATTAATGTAGTGGCTGATCTTCAAGATACCATTGCGCGCAGTAATGCCCGCCAGCGTAATGAAGCCGATCATGCTCGCAACCGACAACGGCTGTCCGGCAATCCACAGCGCCAACACGCTTCCGATCAGCGCGAGCGGGATGTTCATCAAGATGATCGACGCCAAAACGGTGGATTTATAGCGCGAAAAGAGGACTAGAAAAATCAACGCCAAGGATACGAGCGATAATAGGCCAATGGTTCGCGTCGCCTGTTCTTGTGCCCGGAACGTTCCGTCCAGCCGGACGACGTAGCCAGCGGGCAATTGCATACCAGCGACGACTTTATTCACGTCGTCGACAATGGCGGTCATATCGCGCGCGCCATCGCCGTTGCCATAAAGCAAAATGCGTCGCTGACCATTTTCGCGCAGGATTTGGTTCGGACCAACGGTCTCTTCGACGTCGGCGACATAGCGCAACGGCACGAATCCAGTGGGCGTCTGGATAAGTAGATCACCGAGCGCGCGCGTTTGTCGATCGTTGTCGGATAATCGCACCACGACATCGAACCTGCGAATACCATCGCTGACGGTCGAGACGACGCGGCCGTTGGACAGAGCCTCTACAGACGTCATGACTTGGGCAGCGGAAAGGCCATAGAGAGCCGCCTTTTCATTCGCAACCCGTACCCGGATTTGCGGGATCAAGGTTTGCTTTTCGACATTCAGGTCGACAAGACCCTTGACGCTGCGCAGCTGTTTGTCGAGTTGATCGGCCAGCGTCCGCAAGACGTCGAGATCGGGCCCAAAGATCTTGATGGCCAGTGCGGCGCGGACACCCGACAACATGTGATCGATACGGTGCGAGATGGGCTGACCAAGCGCAACCGAAACGGGCAGCACGGAAAGCTTTTCGCGGATGTCCTCGAACACGGCTTCCTTCGGCCGATTCGAGCGATGGAGGTCGATGTCAAGCTCACTGGCCTGCACGCCTTCGGCATGGCTGTCGAGTTCGGCACGGCCGGTGCGCCGTCCGACCGACGCGACCTCGGGGACCGTCATCACGAGACGCTCAGCTACGAACCCCAGGCGATGCGATTCTGGAAGGCTGATGCCAGGATTGTACTGCATACCGACGAGCAATGTGCCTTCGTTGAACGGCGGCAGAAATGTGCGCGGCAGTAAAGTGGCGCCAGCAGCGGACAAGAATACCGCTGCGATGATCGGCAACACGACAACGCGTGGATGGTTAAACGACCAATTCAGCAGCTTCTTGTTGCCCGATTTCAAGATACGAACGAGCGTACTGTCTTGATGGGCGCCTGTGCGCGTCTTTCGCAGCAAGTAATAGGACAGCACGGGCGTGACCGTGATCGCTGTAACCAGCGAGGCCAAGATCGAGACGATATAGGCAACGCCGAGCGGCGTGAAAAGGCGCCCCTCGACCCCTGTCAATGCGAACAGCGGGACAAAGACGAGGATGATGATGAACGTCGCGTAGACGATACCCGACCGGACCTCACGGCTCGCCGCAGCGATCACGTCGAGCACGGGAAGTGGCTGAGGTCGCTCCGAATTGAGCTTCAACCGCCGCAGAATGTTCTCGACGTCCACCACCGCGTCATCGACCAGCTCGCCAATGGCGATAGCAAGTCCACCCAGCGTCATGGTGTTGATCGTCAGGCCGAACGTACTGAAAATAAGGATCGTGACCAGAATAGAAATCGGGATGGCGGTCAATGAAATGGCGGTCGCTCGCCAATTCATCAAAAACAGAATCAGAACGACTGCCACGACAATGGCGGCCTCGATCAAAACGGTTTTCACGTTGGCGATCGAGGTTTCAATGAACGTCGCCTGCCGGAACTGAATGTGCGTGGCGTTGACGCCTTCGGGCAAGGTCTTCTGCAGCGCCTGGAGTTCAGCCTCGATGGTTTGTGTCAGCGGCAGCGTGTCTGCCGTTGGCATCTTCTGCACGCTCATGATGATCGCTGGCGCGCCATTGACGCCTGCCTCCCCCCGTTTCGTTCGCGGAGAAAACGACACGTCGGCAAGTTCATGCAACAGCACCGTGCGGCCACGATGTGTTGCCACGGCGGTGTTTTTCAGCTGCTCAAGATCGAGGGTCTCGCCAACATTCCGGATCAGATACTCACTGCCGTGCTGGTCGACGAAGCCTCCGCCAGAGTTCGTTCCGAAGCTGCGAATAGCCGACTCTAATTGCTCCGGTGTGACGTCGAGAACCTTCATGGCAACGGTGTTCGGCGAAACCTGGAACTGCCGCACCTCACCGCCGATCGGCACAACCTGCGCGACACCGGGAATGGCGAGAAGCTGCGGCCTGATTGTGAAATCGGCGACCTCGCGAAGCTCCATCGGGCTGAGCTTTGGCCCGGTGACACCGACGAGCAATATCTCGCCCATGATGGAATTGATGCCGCCGAGCGATGTCAGCGTATTTCGCGGCAACCGATCGCGAATACCCGCCAGTTTTTCGGTCACCAGCTGGCGGTTGCGGTAAATCTCCGTACCCCAATCGAACTCGACATAAACAATCGACAAGCCAATGCCCGACACGGAGCGCACACGACCAACGCCGGGCAAGCCGTTCATCGCAGCTTCGACGTGACGCGTGACGAGCAGCTCCACCTCTTGTGGCGCCATACCGTCAGCTTCCGTCTGCACCGTGACGATGGGTTTCGTGAGATCGGGGAACACGTCCACCGGCACGCGCGGAAGGGTGTAGAGCCCATAACCGACGATCAGTGCAGCGAGGAACAAGACAATCTGCCGATGTCGCAGACTGTTCGTCACAAGAAAATTGAACATGTCCCGTACCTCAGTGGATCTGGCCTCAGCGGATCTGGTTGATCAAAGTTGCGGCGTCGACCGCAATTTTCGCGCCGGGCTCGATCCCAGCCGTGAGCATCGCGCGGGTTGCGTCAATTTCGATGAACGTCACGGGCTTGGGTTCAAAGCGTTCGGGGTCGATGTGACGAAACACAACGTGCTGCCCGTTAGGAGCCTGCACCACGGCCGAGCGAGGGAGAACGATCCCGGTCACGGGCTCGCCCATCTCGACCAGCACAGAGACGATGCGGCCCAGACGAAGGCGCGGCGCCGCCCCAACGACTTCGAAGCGAAGCACCGTGGCGTGTTGTGCTAAGGCAGGATTGGCTCCGATAAGCTTGAGGTCGGCGCCGACAGAGTCTTGTGCTGTTGCTCGGGCCGAGCCCAGACCACCAATGTCGACATCGTCGTAGGCAAGCGCCTCAACCCACAGCAAGTTGGGTTGGACGATATTGAAAAGGGCATCTTTCGAGGCGACGACCTGACCAATCTGGACCTGCGACGACATGATGACACCGTCGATCGGTGCCAGGAGGTTCTCGCGCCCGAGTTGACGGCTATTCAGCGCAGCCCGACGTTGCTTGAGGTTCTCCACCTCGATTTCGGCAGTCTTGACCCTCTCTGGCGAAAACGTGGTCGAGAACTTGCGGAATTGGTCCAGCTTGTTCTGGGCCAGCGCCAATTGCTGATCGAGGTTACCCGCCGATTGCTCGACATCCGACCGATCAATGGCTGCCAGAACCGGCTGGACGACGGCAAGAATTTCGCCAGCCTTCACGGTCTGCCCAATTTGCGGGAATTTCCCATTGACCGGCGCGATACGGCCCTCGACCGTGCTTTGTACAACGGCCGAAGCGTTGGGATTAGAAACAACCCGACCAGCGAGCCGGAGCGTCCATCGCGCCGTCTCGAGCTGAACGTAACGCGTCCGAACCTCCAGAAGTCGCTGAGTGGGCTTGGGCAAGAAGACCGAGCCATCAGGCAACCGCCGTGGTGAATCGCTGGCGCCCGTTTGCGCGTCAGGCCCATGGGCATGACCGTCATCGCCAGAATGGCCCGGACCTGCGTAGGCGGTGTCAAATCCCAAGAGCGCCGACAATGCGACCGCGCTTACCAAAGCGAGGGTCGGCAACCGCTTGCCAAACAGCGCACCGATCATGGCACCGACAAACAATGCAGCTACGAGCGCGAGAGCACCGAGAACAGCCGTCGACGAACCGCTTTGCAATAATGACAAAAAGCCTGCGCTGACAACCGAATGACTCTGCGGCGCTGCGGGTAAAGCGAGCACGCCGCCTAAAAGATCGAACTGCTCGCCCGCCTTGATTTCGAATTGCAGATCATTCTCGCCGGGCATGACCAAGGTCTCGGCCCCGACGGTATAAGTGCCATCTGCTTGCCGCTCGGACACAACGGTTTTGTCGCCGCTTGTGACCGAAATGATGGCGTCAACCACCGGCGAATTATCGGCGTCTCGATCAAGAAACAGCGTCAGTCGATTGTTTTTCAGGATGCCAACGAGCTGAAACTTTTCAGACGTGGCCATCACCCTCGGACTTTGTGATGACGTCGCGGCAGGCGCATCGTGCGAATGGCCCTCGTCGCCGGAATGACCAGGACCAGCGAGCACGGGCGCGAGTTGGGTCGCCAGGGCAAGACCGAGAGTGGCAACGAACAGGCCCAAACGTCGGGGTGCATTCCGCGTCAAATAGGTCAGCATGTCCAGCGACATCCCTTGCGCAACATGTTCGACGGGCGCAGTGGCCGAACCGTTCTATCGATCGAGCACGCACCCGCTGGGACCGAGCAGCTATCAAGCTTCGGTATCGGCTCGATTTCGCAAGTGTTTCACTCTGTAACAAGCCGCAGGCGAAGCAAGGGGGAGATGCTCACCCGGCCGCTAAGATCATGGTCCAAAAGCCGATGACCATGCAGAAAGGAAAAGGCGACAAATCAATAAGATTATGATTCTATTATATAAATGGTGGGCGATGTAGGGTTTGAACCTACGACCCCACCCGTGTGAAGGGTGTGCTCTACCGCTGAGCTAATCGCCCGGTACCGCCGGAGCAGCGTGTTTGACTGCCCGGCTCGAGGAAGTCAAGACGCCGACGTCGCGATGCAACGCCTTCGGTTGGCGAGGAGTGTGTCACGCCCCCGGTTCTGACATTTGCTTTCGACCAAGTCGCGCCAGCAAGCAGATGTCAGAACCGGAACGCGAGCACCGCAAATTCACAAGCGGCTGGTCACTCGGTTGCTGCTTTGACGAAAGCGCCCAGCGCTGCGGTCATGGCGGCCAGCTCAGCGTCGACACCGGTCAGGCTATGCCGCGTCTTCAATGTGGCTGGCGCCGTATACCCGACCACGACCTTGCCATTGGCATCTTCAAACGCGACCACCCGCATCGGCAAGTCGATCGCCGCTTCCGGGTTTGCCCGCATCAGTGGCGTACCAACTTTGGGGTTGCCGAAAATGAGTACGACCGTCGGTTTCAAATCCTGCCCCGCAGTCTTGGCAGCAGCGGCATGATCGATCCGCGCGGTCGGCTTGATGCCTTTCGCTTCGAGCGCGGTGGCTAGCCGATCGATTGTTTCAGCGACCGAATATTTGCTGGGCGTTAGAACGAGATCACCCGCTGCAGCGGGTACTGCAAACGCGGCAAGAGCAAAGAGTGCGAGCACGCCAACAGCAGAAACCGGCGTAGCCTGGCGGCGGCTGGATCGAGCAAAACGTAGGGGCTTCAAGCTAATGATCATGGATGGTCCTCCAACGTTGAGTACGGAGTAGATGCCACAACGTTACATGCCGCCGATG
>JAWXCP010000112.1:0-18036 GCA_034408685.1 Hyphomicrobium aestuarii
GAGCGCCATCGGCCAACTCATCGACAGCTTCGTCTCTGGCGAATGCAAAAACTACATCCGAAACTCGGGATATGTACGGTCAGCCTGAAAACGCTCTAAACTGTAGAGAATAAGCTACAGAGAAAAATCTGTAGAGAAGTTGTATGGGTTAATGTGTTGCGAAAAAAAATGTTCAGACCGTTGTGCATCTGCGTCCTCTTTGCAGCGGTTCTGTCCGGCTGCGCGGGTTCTGGCCCGACGGGGCGGGACCTACTGGCCGAAGGTAACGCGGCCAACGCCAGCTTTGCGCTCGTGCAAATTGACGAACCCCTGATCGATATTGTTTCGGCGTGGCATCGGCCGTCACTCAGCGCCGTTTTTGGCGATTACCGCAAGCCGATCGTCCAGAAAATCGGGGTCGGCGACAGCGTTCAGATCAATATTTGGGAAGCCGGTTCTGGCGGTATATTTGCAGCATCGTCGGCAGACAGAAGTTCGGGTGGATCGCGCGCATCGGCCATCCCCGAACAATCGGTCGGCGCCGACGGCACGATCAACGTGCCCTATGCAGGCCGCATCCGGGTCGCTGGAAAGACCCCCCGCGAGATCGAAGAAAAAATCGTCGCGCAGCTCGATGGCCGTTCGGCACAACCCCAGGCCATGGTCACGTTGACCAAAAACCTTTCGAACTCGGTGACGGTGACGGGGGATGTCACCAACGGCGCGCGTGTCCCGATCAATCCGAGCGGCGATAGGATCATCGACGCGATCACAGCTGCTGGCGGTATCAAGGCCCCCGTCAATGAGACATTCATTACCCTGTCGCGTGACGGCCAGACGCTGAACGTGCCGATGCAGACGCTGTTGGCCAACAACAAAGAGAACGTCTACGTGCGCCCCGGCGACATCGTCACGGTGATGCGGGCGCCGCAGTCGTTCACGGCGATCGGCGCGACCGGGCGCCAAGCCCACGTCGGCTTCGATGCGGGCGGTATTACGCTGGAAGAAGCGCTCGGCAAAGCCGGCGGCCTGATCGACGAAAAGGCCGATCCGCGCGGTGTGTTCGTCCTTCGCTACGAGCCGAGCGCTCTGGTTAGCCGTTTCCCACAAGTCCAGCACCATTTGCTGACGCGAACCGTCATCCCTGTGGTTTATCAGGTCGACATGCGTATGGCGTCGTCGCTGTTCCACGCGCGCCGGTTTGCCATGCGCGACAAGGATATATTGTTTGTCTCCAATGCGCCCGTTTCAGACGCTGAAAAGGTGTTGAGACTTGTCGGGACCCTGACCGCGCCTGCCGTGAGCGGCTACAATATTGTAAGGTAGTGCGGATGGAACCCAACGCCCACGCTGCGGACCGAGCCCACCCCATGCAACTGACGAATGCACCGACACCAGCCTGCTACGAACTTGCCGATGCCGCTGCGACCGCGACCGCAGCGGATTTCGATCTGGTTCTATTTGGACATTCGACATGCCGCGACCGGACCCGAGCGGTCGTACGCGCCGCGCCCTCTTTAAACCCGAATGATTGAACGTGAAACCCGCATCATTGATCGTACCCAAGTGACCGATCAAATGTGCCCGATCAAACCAAAAAAACGACACGTCATGATGGGCAGCGCGCCATGGCCCGGGTGACGATCATCAGCGACGCCTGGTTGCCGCAGATCAACGGCGTCGTCACCACGCTGGTCAACACCGTCAAAAATCTAGAGACCTTCGGCCACAGCGTCACGATGATCGAGCCGGGCCGCTTTTCGACTTGGCCGTGCCCGACCTACCCCGAGATCCCGCTGTCGCGGACATCGAAGCGGGAAATGGCGCGCATGATCGTGGACAGCCGTCCTGATTTCGCGCTGATCGCGGTCGAGGGCCCGCTCGGACTGGCCGCGCGCCGGGCCTTGATTGCTGCCGAAATCCCGTTTTCCAGCGCCCTGTTCACGCGGTTCCACGACTACCTCTGGCAGCGTTTCCGCGTGCCGCACGGATTGACGTTGCGCGGCCTCGATTGGTTTCACCGTCCATCAGGCCGCATCTTGACGCCAACGGCCTCGATGCAACTGATGCTGCAGCGCCGCGGCCTCGACCAGTCGCGAACGTGGCGGCCTGGCATCGACCGCACGCTGTTCAAGCCAACGCGGGGACCTGCAACCGGCCTTGTCGATGGGCTGCCGCGGCCGATCCACCTCTATGTCGGCCGCTTGGCGGTTGAGAAAAACATCGAGGCTTTTCTCGATCTCGATCTTCCCGGCAGCAAGGTGCTGGTCGGCGACGGACCGCTGCGTGGCCGGCTGACCGAGCGGTACTCAGGCGCCGTGTTTCTTGGCTACCGGACGGCCGACGAGATTGCCGAGATCTGTTCGGCGAGCGACGTGCTGGTGTTCCCATCGCGAACCGATACGTTCGGTCACGTCATGGTCGAGGCCCTCGCTTGCGGCCTGCCGGTCGCCGCCTATCCGGTTCAAGGGCCGATGGACATCCTGACCGACCCGGCGGTCGGCGCCATGGACGCGAACCTGGGTTTGGCGATCGAAAAAGCATTGAGCTGCAGCGGCGCGGCCTGCACCGAATTTGTCGGCCGGACGTTCAGTTGGGAGGCCAGCACGCGCGATCTGCTGCACCATCTCGTGCCAACGAACTGGCCTCCAGCCGAAACCGCCGTTGCTGTTCCCGCGACCGTCGGGCGGCGGACGTGCGATCTGCCATTATCAGATCATACGTCGTCGGAGCATGGGTCGTCGGATCATGTAGCGGCCAGCAGCGTTACTATGGCTTGACGCGCGATGATGCGGCGCCATGATGCGGGTTTGAGGTGAGCGCTGGCAATTCGTCTTTTTTCAAGTTTCGTGTAAGCTGATCCGCTGAAGCTTATAGTTTGGTGTGGCGGTAGATCGCTCTGCTGGCCGTCCATATAAGTTGACCGGCGTGAGACGCTTAAGGGAACATGCTGTCGTGATGCCGTTGGTGCCGAAATCAGCATTGGCGATATTCACGACCGCGCTGCTTGCAGGCTGCGCGGGCGGCGCGCCCGTGTTGCCGCCTTCGGGTCTCAGCATTGGCCTTCCGCCATCTTCGGTGGCAGTCGCGACCCCGGCCGGTCCCCAGCCAACCGTTGCGGCGGCCGGAGCACCGGCAATAAACGAGGCACCACGGGCGCAGGCACCCGGGACGCCTGCATCCGGGACGACTGGCTCCGGGACGTCTGGCTCCGTGACGCCTGCATCCGGCACGCCAATCGCGGGATCACCGCCGTCCGGCACGCTGCCAGCGGTGCGCATTGGTGCAGCGTGCGCCAAATGCACAATCGTGGCGTTCAAACCGGCCGTCGTGACGCTTTACATGTCCGAAGCGGGCCAGCAGGCGGAGCGGGTGCCGAAATCAACCCTCCCGCTACCGATCGTTGCGGCGTCGGCAAACCCCGCCAGCGGACGGCTGCAGATCATGACACTCGACGGAGTCCGCTGGGTACCCATCGCCGAAGTCCAACTGACGGACGGTTCGTGACGGGGCAATGACGGAGCATTACGCTCGGTTCACATCGGGCTGCCAAGCACCAGCGTCCAGAACGATTTGAATTCGCTTTTCGGTTCCTGGACCAGCGCGATGCCCATATGATCGGCATCGGCCAACAGCAAGTTCTTGTTGTGGCCCGGACTTTCCTTCCAGCCCTTCATCACCTCGCCGAAATCGATCTGCCCGGTACCGACGTTTTCAGCAGCGATTCGCGCCTTGAAGCCAGCGCGCTTGACGCGGTCCCAAGGGTTCGAGCCGTCCGAACCGTAGTGCGAAATGCGATCCCACTTGGCGAGGTCGCGCGAATGGGCTTTGGCGGCGGCTGTCAATTCGGCAGACAGTTTCAACGGCTTCAGACCGTGTTCGGCCCGGTATTGATTGACGATGTCCCGGGCAAAGCTCGGATCCAGCGCCGTTCGCGAATAATCACGGTCCGACAGCGACCCGGCTGGTGCCCGCTCGAACGTGCCCTTGGGCGCTTTGTCAGCTTCAAGACTGGCGAGCTTGACGTTGGTGGTAGATTTGGCCGCGACAGACGGGGCTAACGGCGTTCCGCCGAGGTTTGGCCCACGCGGAACACTCGTGTCGGCACCGAGCGCAACATCGAGTTTTTTATACGAACGGGAGGCGGGGGGACCGTCGGCAAAACCGGACGACAGCGGCATAGATCCAGCTGCGCAGCCACCAACGACGGCGGCCAATCCGACGCAAAACGCGACACGGTACATTCGCTCTCACTCCGCCAAACGCGCGGTTACAAACTCGCTCGAACCATGGCCGATAACACCTTAACCGAGCGTTAAAGATTAACGCTCGAAAAGGTGTTTCAATAGTTTCTCAACGATCCCTAACCCTGACCGACATGGCGCTTGGACGATGTCGCCAGTTTGTTGCGATTCCGGCGAAACGTCGGCGGACCGCTTGGAATAAGCTGCGGGATCAGGCACGCTTTCGCACATGGTGATTCGCGTGCGCGTCATTATTTCGCAAAAAATCAGGAGCGCGACATGGCCGGGGTTAGCCGCGCGACACAACCTCTCGGTGATGCCGAGGGTCGATACCGGCGCGAGGCAGCCGGTATCGGCGCGCTGATACTGCTACGGCTATCGGCTGGCGACGCGACGCGAGCGGACCTGCAGCGTGACCTCAAGGCCTACCAACCAAGCGGCGCCGCGCAGGCCAAAGCCGTGATCGAGTGCGAAGTCGAGCAGCTCGTCTCCACTGGCCTCGCCAGCCGCACGGGCAGCCGGATCACCTTGAGCGAGCTTGGCCTAGTCGCGGTCGCCAAGCTCCTGCATGGCGCGACCGCATGTAGCCCCTGGATAGCGTTGCACGATGGGCCTTTGACGTTGTTGGCGCTCGGCGCCGATCCGGCCGACGCCAAACTCGCCAAATCGCTTCAATCGGCCGACGCGTTGCGGGCGATGATTGTCCAGTCTGCGTTCGGGCTCGACATGGATCGCGCGCTGTCACTCGGCAAACTCCGGACGGTGTTGGCGCTACGGGCCCTGGAACGGGCGTTCGGCGGCCAGATCAAGACCGCGCTTGGAACGGGCGTCGGCCTCGCGCCTAAGCCAAGCCGGTTGCTCGCCGCGCAATTGACCCGCAAGCCGAAGGACTATGGCTCCGATGGCAAACTCGTCGCGGCCCTTGCCGCCGAGCATCTCGGAACCGCCAACGCCGATCCCGATACGTTGCGGACACACCTAATTAGGCGTTGGGCCGAGCAGGTACAGCCGCCCGCCGGTGGCATACTGAACGCCGCAACGGCCGCGAGGAGTGGAGCCGAGCCACCGGCCATGCCCTCGCTCGACCACCTCCCGCCAACGGCCATTGTTCAAGCACCGCCCGCCAATGATCGGGGACCGGCCGCCGAAGCCCCAGCACTGGCCGCACGGCCGGATCTTCCTGGTTTTGTGCGCGCTGTGTCGTGGGCTGCCGCCAAACGCGCCGACGGTTGGCCCGGCAACCGCAAAGCCTTCATCTGCCACGTGTTCGACGAAGTGCGGGCCGCCCACGCCGGATGGGGACTGTCCGAAATCGAGTTCAAAGGCATGTTGGCAGAGGCCCACCGCATCGGCGGTGTAACGCTGGCAAACGCCGACCTCAAAGACAAGCGGTTCATCCAAGAGTTTGAGAAATCGGCGATTCAGTACAAGAACACAGTCTGGCATTTCGTGCGTGTCGAAGAGCCCTGACGCGCCTGATGGTTAAAGTTTTAGCTACGACAGCAACGCCGCGTTCGGCAGTTCATGGTTACTGCAGCCTCAGTTCGACGTGCGTGATCTGAACGGCAGGCGGCCGACACGGCCGGGGAGCGATGATTTGACTCCGACGAACGCGGCATATCCAGCAACCCATCCCCCCGTTCATGCCTCTGGCGCGGGCGACGATCTCGCGCAGGCTTTCGAGCACTCGATCACCTGGGAAGACGACATCTGGCGGGCCGATCCGGTCGATGTCCCAGCGGTGCATGCCAAAGCACGCCGAAAATTTTCCGAGTTGCTGGCAGCGATAACCGACACCAGCGGCCGCAGCCCGCCTCAGCAGGCGCGGATTTTGCTGTTCCACGGCCAGTCGGGCGCTGGAAAAACGCATCTCGTGCGCGCGCTCCGCACCGCAGCGCACCGCCAGGGCCGGGCGTATTTCGGTTACGCGCAAATGACGCCCGACGTCGGCACGTATGCCGACTACTATCTTCGCCGCCTCGTCCACTCGCTCGAGAAACCTTATGATCCCGACAATGCGGCAAGCGCGACCGGCCTTCAGCGGCTGACCAACGCGCTGGTCGGCGATATCGACACGCTCGAGCCCGATGATCTCAAAACGCTGCGCGAGGACGCGCTGAAGGCAGACCATCTGGCTCGCCTTGTACTCAAGATGGCCGACGATATCGTCGCCTCGACGCGATTTGCCAGCCAGGAACTTGACATCAACATTGTGCGCGCGCTGCTCTATCTGCAGCGAGCCGATCCGCGCATCGACCAGCGCATCCGCCAGTATTTGCATGGCCGGCAACTCACGCCGCTGGCGCTTGAAGCGGTGGCAGCCCTCGATCCGAACACGGGCGAGGACCGCGCTTTTGAAATCATCGCGTCTCTTGGTCAATTGATGTGGACGGCTGACCGGGCGAGCCTGGTGTTCGCCATCGACCAAGTCGAGGACCTGCGGTTTTTCGACAACGCCGAAGAGCGCTTCCAGCGCGCGATCCGCGACCTCATTCAGATTGCCAACCGGGTGCCGACGTCGATCGTTCTGATCTCGGTTCTTGAGGATTTCTACGGTCAGGTTCGCGGCGTCCTCGCGCAGTCCTATATCGACCGCATCGAGAAGGCGGGCCCGGTCGGCCTGCTCGAAAGCCGCACGGCTGACGAGGCGCGCCAGATCATCGGCAAGCGGCTCGAGCATCAGGCGCAAATCAGCGCTGGTGGGGCTTCATATGCCGATCCGAGCGCGTTCTTCGCGCCGCAGTTCTTTGAAGAGTTCGGCGGACTTTCGACACGGCGGCTACTCGAACACGCCCAGAGCCGCTTGCGGACCAAAGCAAGCGAGAGCACCGAGAACGCCGCTGAGCCTGCGCCGGGCAGCTCGGATGGTGAGGCGCCGTCGTGGATGAGTATGCTCGGCAACACACTCGCGTCGGCGCTCGGGTTCCCTGAGTCACCGGCCGGCGGCGAAGATGTGCCAGCCGTTGATTATCGCGAGGCATGGGAACGGTTCGTCGCCCAATCCGAAGCTGAAATTCCCAATAATGACGGCGATCTGCTTGACGTGCTCGCCGCAGCATTGACGCTCGCCCGTTTGGAATGGGGCGAAACGATCAGCATCTCGATCGCACGCGTCGAACTCGGAGATCAGTTCCCGGCCTTCGATGTCAACGTCGCCCACCGTAGCGGTATCGCCAGCGAAGCGCGCGTGTTCCTGTGCAACCGCCCGACGCAGGGCGGAGGGCTCAAACGCCAGCTCGACCGCGTCTTACAATCGATGGGCGGTCGCAGTTCGATCATGCTCCGGGCGTCCGAGTTCCCGCCGCAGTCGAAAAACCAAACCGGCCAAGCCCTCGCCAAATTCAAATCGTCCGGCGGCCGCGCGATCAACATCAACATCGCCGAGTGGGAGCGGATGATGATGGTCCGCGAGTTCCACGATCAGAACCGGCTGTCGCGCGGATTCGTCCAATGGTTCGAAAGCGCCAAGCTGCTGTCGGGGCTGCCAGCCATCGGCCGAATTCTGCGGCTCGACGCATTGCTGCGGCCGCCGCCGCTGCCAACCAATACGTTGCCCGGTAACGCGCTACCCCCCACATCGCGGACCGGCGAACATACCCGCTTGCGTGATAGCCTGACCGGTGACGATCTTGCCGCGATCGGATCGGCGATTGCCGCGTTCGAGCCCGGCGACGAGGGCGCTGTCCCGGTCGCGCCAGCCGCCAACGACGACGAGTTGCCGATCTCGGTTCTCCTCGACGAACACGCGGTCGACGGCACCAGCATTCTTGCTGGCCGGGATTTGCGTAACGCCAACAAACCCGTGACGCTCAACATGAGCGTGATGAAGCGCCATGCCGCCGTGCTCGGCGGATCGGGATCAGGCAAAACCACGCTGGCGCTATCGATCATCGAGCAATTGCTGCTGAAGGGGATCCCGGCGATCCTGATCGACCGCAAGGGCGATCTTGCCAGCTACGCCAACCCCGACGTCTGGCGCGCAACCGACAACGAACTCAACGAGCGCCGCGGAGAGCGCGAGAAGCTCGCAGACTCGATCGACGTCGCTGTTTACACGCCCGGACGCGCGACGGGGCGGCCGATCTCGATCACGCTGCTTCCGCGCGGGACCAACGAACTCCCCGACCACGAGCAGCAATTGCTTGCCAACCTGTCCGCCGCAGCCATCGGCGACATGTTGCACCTGAAAAACTCGGCAACCCACCAGAAGCTTTCTGGCACGCTGTCGGTCGCCTTGCGAATTCTCGGCATGCGATCGAGGGCAGAGGTGACACTCGCCGACCTCATCGACCTGTTGGAAAACGAGGACGCCGACCTCACCGACCTCACGCAGAGAATGGACCCGTCGGGCCGGTTCCGCCGCGATCTGGTAGCCCAGCTCGACAGTTTGCGCTTGCGCAATGCTTCGCTGTTCGCAGCCGGCGGCGAGAGTATGTCGATGGAGAGCCTGCTCGGCATCGGCGCCCACGCCCGACCCGGACGCACGCGGCTGTCGATCGTCTACACCGGCTTCCTCGGCGACAACGAGAACATCCTGTTCTGGGTCTCGCAGTTCCTGTCCGAAGCCCTGCGGTTCTGCCAGCGCAATCCCAACGATGAGCTGCAGGCCGTGATGATGCTCGACGAGGCGGATCTCTATATTCCCGCCAACGCCAAGCCCGCGACGGCCGAACCGTTGCAGAGCTTGCTCAAGCGCGCGCGGTCGGCAGGTCTCGGCATCATGCTGGCAACGCAGTCGCCGGGCGATCTCGACTATCGCTCGCGCGACCAGATCACCAACTGGTTCATCGGGCGCGTGCGCGAGGATACCGCGCTGAAGAAACTGAGGGCGGCGTTCCAGTCCGAGTCGGGCCTCGATCCCGCCGCTGTGCTGCCGCACCAAACTGTCGGCGAATTCCATCTGATCCAGGAAGGGCTCGTCCGTTCCATTAAAGCACACCGGTCGATGATCAACGCCGAGCAGGTGCCCTTCGACAGGATCGAGCAGCTCGCGTTCGAGACCAAGGGGCAGGACGAGCGTCAGCTGAAGTTGTTCGATATCCGGTGACGGCACACGACGAACTCGAATGTGACATTTTTACGATGGCAGCATCCTGAACGAATCATTGGCTAACAAGCCAACGCGTTATCCACAGGGCTGCTTTGGTTAATTTTGCTGCGCCGCATATTTAATTTAACCAAAGAAAAGCGTTCTGAATCAGCAATTTAACGACTAGACAGGATTCATTATTCCGTCGGCTTACATGTCAGCCGACACGGCGTTCGCAATTGCGAAGCCATTTCGTTGGTTTTTCAAATTCGGCGCGTGTCAACTTTTATGTTTGGCTGTATGATGCCTAAGGAGGCGTAGTTTGGCGTTTGTATTGTCTTCTGGCCGGGGTGCGGATGGGCGTTCGCAATCGGGCTGAGTATTTTTCGCCGCGGGGTAGCGTGTTATGTTGGCTGTAAAGTCGATCGGGTTGTTGTTTGCCTTGTCAATGCTGGGTCCCGCCATTGGCATGGCCCTGTTCGTCTTGATGAATGGGATCTAAGCGACGGGTACCGTTTCCGCCGCACGCTGCGAACGAACCGTCCACGCTGCCCGTACTTGACGGCGGCGGGATCGCGGGCGCAAACCATGCGCCCGGGCGCTGCACTAGCCGGGCGCTGGACTAGCGCTGCATACACCTTAGCACCGAAGCTTCAGTGCCGAAGCTTTAGTACCTCGGGTGAGCCAAGGCGTGACCGTGACGCAAGACCCACGATTGGATAGCGGTGTGCAGCTTGATGATCGTCAAGCGATCCGGCATGAGCCGCAGCGTCTACAAGACGATTGCTTTCGCACCGGTCAGGCGCGGCTTCGCCATGACGAAGCGATCTCAATTCTCAAGAAGCGCAGCGCTGCTGTCACTGGCCACGAACAAGTCGAACTTGCCACGTGCGCAGACCGGGTTCTCGCCGCTTCGATCACCGCTGCCCGGGCTGTTCCCGCTCACACCAACGCCGCCGTTGACGGCTATGCCTTCGCCGCGACATCAAACACCCGCGCGAACGGAGCGCGTTTGGCCGTTGCAGGCCGCGCCGCTGCCGGCCACCCTTTTGCTGTAGCGTGCGCTCCACAAACCGCAGTGCGGATCTTCACCGGCGCGACGATGCCCGATGGGGCCGACACGGTCGTCATGCAGGAAGACGTCGTCCTGTACGGCCCTGCCGGAAGCGTATCCGGTGAAATTGCGAGGGAGCCTCCCGTCGTCGAGCCTCCAATCGTCGAGATCCCCGCTGGACTGAAACCGGGCTCCAACGTTCGCAAGGCCGGTGAGGACGTCGCTGCCGGGACAATGATGTTCGCGCAAGGACACGTGCTGCGGCCGCAGGATTTGGCAGCGCTTGCATCGATCGGTCTCGCGCAAGTCCCGTGCTTTGCGCGTGTGCGCGTTGCGATCGTGTCGACCGGTGACGAGGTCATCGCCCCGGGTCGTTCCGAGTTGCGGCCGGGACAGGTCTATGACGCCAATGCGCCGATGCTAGCCGCCTTGTGCCGCAACGCCGGGGCGGACGTGGAGATGCTCGGCATTTGGCCTGACCGGCTCGAGCTTGTGACGGAGCGGCTGCGCGAAGCCGCGTCGAACTTCGACGTGATCTTGACGTCGGGCGGGGCGAGCCTTGGCGAAGAGGATCATATGGCGGCAGCACTCGCTGCCATCGGCCGCCGCCATATGTGGCAGCTCGCAATCAAACCGGGCCGACCGATGATGTTCGGTCAGATCACCAGTCCAAGAAATGGAGTGATGGGCGGCGGGCACGTCGCCGACCCGACGCTCGCCCAAGCCTCGGCCACGCTGCGTGATACCGTCGTCGTCGGACTACCGGGAAATCCGGTCGCGGTGTTCGTCTGCTTCGTCATGTACGTCATGCCACTTATCCGCGCATTAGGTGGGGCTAAGTGGCGAGAGCCGCGCCGGTTTCTAATGCCAGCAGCGTTCGCGTTCTCCGGCCGGAAAACAGGTCGCCGCGAATTCTGGCGCGGCACGATCGTCGAGCGGGACGGCCACATGGCCGTCGACAAGTTTGCTCGCGACGGATCGGGACTGATCTCAGGATTGACGGCAGCCGACGGGTTGATCGACATCGCCGAAGATCATGGCGATGTGTCAGTCGGCGATCTCGTGCCCGTTATCCCGCTCAGCGAGTTTGGCATCCAGTCGTAGGTTTCATGCGCGCTAGGTGGAGGTCGACCCTACCAAGCAACGTAAAGCACGAGCTCGGCGCCGCGCACTGTCGGCGCGTCCCGCTTGACGATCTGGCCTTCAAGCACCCCGATCGGGTGAACCTTGTATATTTCCGACAGCAGTCGCTTCAAGAATTCGCCGCGCATATTTGGCAATTCGGCGTTGGTAAGCGTCCCCGGCACATCCAACCTTGCGACGTTGCCGAGGTATTTGCCACCGCCGATACTCGGCAGATAACTCAGCGTCCCGTACTCATGGCCGGGCTCTGGTGCTCCTTTGAACGCGTTGGTGTCGGCATTGCTGCGGACGAAAAGCTCAAACTTCACCCGCCCGCTGAGCTGGCGCAGCACATCCACCTCGAAAGCTTGAAACGCTTGCGTATAAAGCGGGCCGACGGTCTGGAACGTGTAACGACCACTGTCGAAGCTGAACCGATTGGCGGTTTTCGGGTTCTTCAACTCGATCACATAATACGTGCCAGGGCGCCCCGAAATGATCTCGGTGTCGTCAGCCGACATCACCTGATAGGCTGGCGCCGCCATCTTGGCATCGAGCGATTTTCGTAACGCCTCGGTCGTCTCGGTCATGGCGTTGCCGGCTTGCTCGGCGAGCTTCGACACCGATCGAGACGCTGGACCGGAGGGAGGGGTGGGAACCGCCGGGTCGACAATGACGCCGGTCGTGCCACTATCGCGATTGGCGTGCGGATCGAGCATGGCGAGTGTCGTTTCGACGGCATCACCCGGCTGACGGACGCGAAGTGATTTCAGCGCGCGCAACTCGGTGATGATGGTCTCAAAACCAGCAGCACCCTCGACAACAGCGGTCACAGGGATCGCACCAGCCTCCGTGTCGAGCGTGATTCCGCTTCTTGGCCCGAGCACGATCCCTTTGATCGTCTCGACCTCGTCGGCGATCCGGATCAACCGTTCGCGATGGAGTTTATTGAAAAACGCCGACGTCTTCGATAGTGCTTCGTTATCGCGGGTGCGTTGTTGGAGTTCGACGGCGAACACATCGCGTTCGGCGCGCAACTGCTGCACTTCGCCAGCAGTCGCGGTGTCATCGACACCACCATTGGTGATTTTGAGCGCTGGATAGATGGTCAATCCAGATACGGCGCCAAGGCCGACGCCGAGAGCCATCAAAAACACGCCTCGGCGCGGGGCTCCCCGATAGACGTAGCTGACCGCAGCCAAGAGGAGGATGAGTGCGATAAGCGTCAGATAGCCGATCGTTGCCAGCGTCACCATGCAAAGGATCCTGATCTCGAACCGTCAATCAGGGAGATGATTGTTGACGAATTTCACTCCCCGATTCGGGGCTATGCGATTCTTTGGCTTACCCCAAACTGGAAACGACGCAGCAATCCACTTCTTGCTTCTTCGATTGCATTTGTTGGGGAAAAATCGATTTTTAGTTGTGCAGAGACCTCCGTATCCACACTTGCAGTGATGCGCCAGCCGTTCCGCGGCCGCGTTTTAGTCCCTGGCGCGCCATAAAGTATGCATAGGCCGGACATCTTGTCCGGTTCAGATGAAGCGGGTCGACGAGCCCGATCCGCGCTTCCACCAAAACCGATCCGCCCGAGATAATCGGCGCCACACCGCGCCAAGGACCATGCTCACCGTTCTCAAGTTTTTGGTCCGTTTGAGCGAGCTGTTGCTTCTCGTTCCGATCCGGCTTGTGCGCTTTGCGGTCGAGTGGATCGCTTTCAACCCGCGCCTCGGGCCGTTGCGGTATGTCGTGATCGCCGGGCTCGCTTACGTCGCGTTCGCATTGCTGCTGGTCTACGTACTAGCTCCGCTACGCGGGATCACCGGGCAGTACACCATGGGCGACCAGATCCGATATGATGCGGAACGGTGGGTCGCGACGGCAATTTACGACCGTAGCGGAAACTTTGTCGGCACATTCGAGCCGCGCCACGACAGCCAGCGGGACGTGAACTATACCGACGCCGTTATCACGGTCGGTGACCACACGGCTAATCCGGACCACAAATCCATCCCGGTGCGGGCAATCCCCGACGCCTATTGGCAGTGCCTTAAGTTTCACGAAGATCGCTACCTCGGCACGGCTCTCAATCCGTACGGCATCGATCTGGTCGGGGTCCTCAAGATCCCATACTCGAGCATCCTCCGGTCGATCAAAGCGCGGCGGCCAGTGCTGGGTGTCGGCGGCTCGACGCTGCCGATGCAGTTCGCCCGCGTGATCTATAAGACACCACCATCGACGTCTGAGGGCGGCCTCGTTAAATTGCGCCGCAAGCTGCAGGAATGGTGGCTGGCGCCCGTAATCTATCAGACGTTGACAGCAGGCGGCGATGATACCCCGCTGAAACAATGGGCCGCCAACCATCTTTGGCTGGCGCAACGGACCGGTGGAGCACCCCTCCACGGCGTGGAGATGACGGCGCGCGTCGTGTTTGGCAAAGAGGCCGTCGAGCTAACCACCGCCGAACAGTATGTTTTGGCATCAGCCGTCAACAAGCCGATCATTCTGCTTCCCGGCAGCGACAAGCTGAACGAGGTGCGGCTCGACCGGTGGCGCTACATAACCGAGGTGCGGGCTCGAACCTGCGCGGAGCGGCTGATAAGTAACGAGGCTGAGCAAAAGCAAGTCGTGTTTGACCTCGTCACCATGGCCGGCGGACCGCCCGACCCAAAGGTCAAGCGCAAGTTGCAGGTGACGCTCGAAACCTACGCCCCGGCGCTCGCCAAGCGGGCCACCGCCAACCCGATGATTCGGGCAGCAGCACTGATGCCAACCGAGCGCTTCGGCCTGCGTGAGGAGATGAAGCAGCGCTACGGGTTCGCTTGGCGCGACCACGTGCGCGGGGTGCGATCAACGCTCGACGTGGCCGAGAACCTCGCGTTCCGCGGGCGCGCGCGTGCAAAGCTCGGCGAGCTCGACCGCGAACTCGCCGCCAAGATCCACGCCGGCTACACGCTAGACCCAGCCAAGTTGGCAGCCAGCAACATTGCAACCGGCATCAAGTCGCCCAATGTTATCGTCGTGGCGGCCAACGCCAACGGCGAAATCGTCCGCTATTATGACGGTGGCCAGACCGCATCCTATTTTGGTTCTCCGGTGGCGCGAGACGCCGACACGGGCGTCTATGTAGCTAGCCGAGAGAGCCGAATGGTAGCGTCCGTCGGCAAAATATTGGCCGCCGTCGCGATTGCCAACGACGGACGCGACGAGGCCGGGACGCTTTATGCCGATAGCGAAGCGCCATCGGGCGGAGGGGTTGGTCTCGACGGCTGCAGGCGCGGCGACCAGCCGGGCCAGCGCAAAGCCATCGTCGCGTTCGCCTGCTCGCTCAATGCGCCTTTGCTATCGCGCGCGTCGGCTCTCGGCCAAGGCCGCATGCGTCACCTGATCGACCGGTTCGGCTTTCAAATGCCGCCGCGCGATGGCGCTGGCGGGGGTACGCCGCCGTCGACTGCCGTCGTGCTAGGCCAGATTGCCGGGTCGCCACGGCGCGTCCATCAGATGTCGGCTGTGGTGTTGTCGAGCCTTATCGGCCACGGTGGAAAGCCCGTGCGTCAACCCTCACTGATCAAGGCATTTGATTACACCGCCCGTCCAGATGCCCATCCAGGCGGAACCGCTGCGGCTCTTACCCCCGCAGGCGACATCATCATCCCGAACGCGATAATTAAGCCGCAAGCGCGCGGGCTGCTGAAATCACTACTCCAAGCGCCGCTCTGCCATACCAGCGGTGGCCAACCCGCCGGGACTTTAAAATCCATTTCGCACTGGTGCGCGGCGCGCCGGCCGGGCGTGCGGCTACATTTCGCCAAGACTGGCACCAAGCCGACGCTCGATGCCTCTCAGACGGTTGACACCTGGATCACGGGCGGCGTGCAATTCGCCAACGGTGCCGCCTACAGCTATGTCGTGCTGGCCGGAACCGGCTCGGGCAACGAGCCGTGGGCGACCAACATCAACGCGGCACAGGTAACGCCATTGGTCGATCTGTTGTTGGCCGATCTCGAAGCGCACGCGAAAAACAATCCAGCGATTTACCTGCTGCCACCAAAGCCCAAAGCTGCGCCGATCGTCGCCGATGCGGGACCGACGGAGAGCGGCGCGTCAGCATCGGTCGGGGCAAAATCGAAAGGCTTTCGCCCATTGTCGGCAGCAGAGCGTGAAAGTGCGTTCGGGTCCAACTGAGTGGGTCAGCCGACGCTCTGTCCCACTTTGCCGCGTCGGGCTAACGTATTCATCGCCGATACATGTCTGACGGCACAGGGTCTTCAGTCGCGCGGGTTTTCGCCATAATGGCGCGGCAACGCTGCGGTTCGCACCAGCTGCTGTAGTCCAGATACCGATACCGAGCCAGATACCGGGCCAAACAGGACAATGACGATGAAGATTTTCGACGTTGGCCGGTTCGGCGACTTGAGCCGATTGACCGCCGCCGCGCTGCTCGGCGTCGCGATGACCACCGTAGCGCTACCGACGGCAGCACTGGCGCAGAGGTACGATGACGAGGCTCAGCGCGGGCCGCCGCCGTCAGAAGATGATCTGGACGAAGGCGCGTCTGACCTCGGCCCGCCGGAGGGGGCTCCAGACAATGCGTATGATGGCCCGCCGGGTGGGCCGCCCGATGGCGATCCGCAACAGCAGTCGCGAGCATCGCAAGCCGAAGGGCCACCGCCTGGCGTCGCACCTGCGGACTATTTTTATGACGCCCTGAAACCACTGGGCCGATGGGTCGAGCACTGGAAGTATGGCCTCGTCTGGTATCCCAATGACGTCGACGAGGACTGGCGCCCCTATTCCGTCGGGCGATGGGTCCTGACCGACGAATACGGCTGGCTGTGGGACAGCGAGGAGCCATGGGGCTGGGCCGTATTCCACTACGGGCGTTGGTCGCTCGACGAGGATTGGGGTTGGATTTGGGTGCCAGGCAACGTGTGGGGACCGGCGTGGGTCGATTGGCGCGAGGGCGAAAGCCACGTCGGCTGGGCACCGTTGCCGCCCGAGGTGGTCTGGCGCGGCGACGCGTTCGATTATCGCGGCGTGGATTTGGAAGCGCAGCGCTATCGCACGTCGTGGGTCTTCGTTCCAGCAGCTCAGCTGACGGCGGCCGGAGTGTACCGCTACATTGCTCCGCGCTCGCGCAATCTCAGGTATGTTCAACGCTCGCGGCGCACGACGAATTACGCCGTCGTCAACCGCAGGTTCGTCAACCGCAGCATCGATGCCCGGCGCGTTGAGCGCGTGACCGGCCGCCCGGTCGTGTCCGCCCGCGTGATCGACGCGAGCCGACCAGACTTCGACCGGCGGCGTCGATCTGACGATGGCCGCAACGGGCCGCAACGCGGCGCGGGTCCAGGCGGCGTGTCGCTTCGGATCGGCGACGTTTCGATCTTCCGGCCGTTCGATCGCGGCAGGAGGCGGGACAATGTCGATCCGGCGGCTTTGCCGTCGACAGCTGGCGTTGCTGGCGCCAGTGGCGTCCGGCCTCGCTCCGGCAATCGCGCGGAGCCTGGTGGGCAAGGCCCACGGGGCGGCCAGCGCGGCGAAGGACAAGGCCCGCGCGGCCCAAGGCAGGGGCAGACGCCGCCAGTTCCAGCGAACGTGCCAGCTCCGGCAACGGCGCCGCCGCCTGTTGTTGGAACACCGGCGGCGGGAGCACCTGCCGTTGGAACACCTGCCGTTGCTGCACCGGCAGTCGGCCAGCCGTCCGTAACGCCTCAGGCCGGCCCATCAGATCGCCCGCGCGATGGATCGCGCGGTGCTCGCGGAGATGGCCAAGCTCGCGACGGCCAAACTAGGGACGGGCAAACTCGCGACGGCTCGGTTCGGGACGGCACCGGTCGCGGAGACGGCACCGGGCGAGACGGCCAAGATCGAGGTGGCCAAGATCGAGGTGGACCGGGTCGCAATCGAGATGGGGCTGCCGGTTCAACCGCCGCAACACCGCCTGCGTCAGGGACACCGCCTGCGTCAGGGACACCGCCTGCGTCGGGGACACCGCCTGCGTCGGGTACACCGCCTGCGTCGGGTACACCGCCTGCGTCGGGGACACCGGCCGCATCAGGGACGCCGCCTGCGTCGGGGACACCGCAAGGCACCACTGCGGCTCCAAACTCGAGCGGTCCGCCCCCCGCGGCAGCAGCGCCGGGCATCCGGGCAGCTCCGATTCAAACGCCACCGGCCGGGACGACCACACCGCCAGCAGCATCAGGAACCGCAACACAGACCCCACCGCCTCAATCGCTACCCCAAACCACCACGCCGCCAACAACCGCCAAGCCAGCGGCTCCAAGTGAGGCAGACCGGCTGAATCGCACGCAGGTGATCGAGCGGACACAGGCCCCCGCGCAGAACCGTCCTGACGTCGATCGCCGTCAGGCAGAGGAACGCCGCGAAGAACAGCAACTCCGGCAGGAACAACGTCAACGCAATGAGAACCGCGACCAGGGGGTAAGACCGGGCGCGCCACCGCCGCCGAAGATCCAGGCTCCGCCGCCGCCACCGAAGGTCCAGGCACCGCCGCCGCCACCACCGCCGAAGGTCCAGGCACCGCCACCGCCGCCACCGAAGGTCCAGGCACCGCCGCCACCACCGCCGCCGAAGGTCCAGGC
>JAWXCP010000113.1:0-18926 GCA_034408685.1 Hyphomicrobium aestuarii
CGCCCGCACCATGCGCCAGATCATCGATGGCGCCCGCCGCTGCCGCCGCTTCGGCTCAGTTCACGCAGCGTTGGCCTGAGCTAAAGGGAGAGGCATGTTGCACGTGTCAGTTGCGTTTTTTGTTTGTAAAAGTTTCGGTGGCGTCCATGAGAATTTCGAAGTCTGCGATCATGGTGTTCGCGCTGATCGCGCTGAGTGCATGCTCGCCGTTCAAGTCGGAGCACGAGTTGCTCTTGCCGCTGGCTGAGCGCAGCAACCAGCATTTCCAATCCTATTACGTTCCAAAGACGTTGCTGACCGCGACGATTACGACGAGTGGATCCGGCAAGGATATCACCCTCAGACCGGAGCGCATCGCCGACCGGTCGTATCTGTTTCAGGTGAATTACGATCGCAGCATCGTCCATGACGACGATCTGTTCATCGAGACCGACGACAAAGGTTTCCTGAAGGCGGTCCAGGCCAATTCGGACGACAAGACCGCCGACATCGTGAAATCGGCGGCGGACACGCTCCTCACGACCGTCGGACAATTCGGTTTCGGACGCAATCGCTCGCTGCCCGATGGCGCCTTGAGCGGGGAAACCCATCTGCTCACGGTCCAGATCGATCCGTTCGACGAGAACGATCTCGGGACGCGCAATCGCATGCTGTCCGCGCACGGGTATTGCATCTCGATGTTCGATCGAGACGACGAGCCGTTGCCGGGCTCCTGCCAGATCTGGCGTCAGCGCAATCACACGCCGCGTATCGAGACGGTCGCCTACGTGCATCGGGGCGGCACACCGCAGCGCGCGCAGGGCTTTTTCTACCGCCGGCCCGTCGAACACAAGATCGTGGTCCACAAGCGCAAGGGCCACCATTGGGTGCCGATCTGGGCGGGGATGCACCGCTTCGAGCAACAGGCCGAATTGCTGGAAATCAAAGTCGACCGGGGTGCGTTCATCAAGCTGCAGGCCCGACTCGATTTCACGGAAGGCGTACTCAACAAGTATACCTTGAACAAGCCGAGTGAACTGCTCGGCTTCATGGCCATCCCGAGCACGATCGTGAATGCCGTGGTCCAGATACCGGGACTGACCGTCAGCGCCTACGAGAACAAGCTCAACCACCGCGACCGGATCGCCGCCGCTCGCGAGAGGGAGGTCAAAGTCCGCGAGCGCGAAGCAGCCCTCGTTCCAGTTGGCGTTTCGCCCGACGGATTGCGCAGCGTCTATCAGGCGCGCGAGTTGACCAATAGGTCCGCGAACCGGTCGACAACCATCGAGCAGGGCAGCGATCGCAATCGGGCGGACTTCTATGCGCTGTGCGGCCAACAGGTTGGGATGACCCCGCGGGATTGCGACGACGCGTGGCTGCGCAGGTCGGCGCAGTGAACGGCGGTAACGACTAAAGTGTGGAATGCGTAGGGGAGAGTGGCCATGAGGTCGAGCCGGACGGATCCTAGATGCCATCTGACAATCACCCGGCGCGTCGCTACCACGCTCTTGCTCACCAGTGTTGTCGTCACTTTCATTATGTCACCTGCTGAGGCTCGCGAGGCGACCCGCGTAGATCGCACGACCGCGAAACCCGAGCGCGTTGCCCAGTCAACCGTTACAGCGCCATCCGCCGATGCCCTGGACGCGGAGCAGAAAGCGTTGGAGGCGGCGACCGCCAAACGCCTTGGAAAATCGATTTGCAAACGCCCCCCTGGCGGCAAGATTTATTATGGCGAAGCTGTTAAGCAGGCAGCAACCGTCGGCGTCCGCTACGTCTCGGAAGCCGGGAAGCGGGCGACTTGCACCGGTGTCATAATAGCCGATGACGCGATACTAACAGCCGGGCATTGTTCGTGCGGTTCAGACTATCAGCTCTGGTTCGGGGATGTTATCGGCGGACCCGGATCGAAATCGCAACGGGTCGCACGCGACCAGGTTCTGAAATACCCTGGCTACAGTTGCAACCGAGTGGACTCATCACAGCCCGGCGCGGACTACGCCCTGATCAAATTCAGACCCGAGGCGCTGGGCTCGTTCGACGAACGCCAGTCCCTGTATGACGTCGCCAAGATAATGCCACCCGCCTTTGCCAGATCCAGCAGGCTGGCCCAAAGTAATCGGCTTCTTGTCGTAGGCTACGGCCTCACGGAGCGCGACACCATCGGCGAAAAGCGTGCGGCGTCAATTCCGGTCAGAACTTGGGAGTGCTCGGAGGCGTGGGCCGAGCGACGGGGCTGCCAGCCGTTCAGCGAGTTCATCCTCTCCGAACTAGGACTTTCCGGAACGAGGCTCGGCCAAACCGGGGACAGCTGCGGCGGCGATAGCGGCGGACCCGCGTTCGCGAGGGTGGCGACCACGGACAAGTGCGGAGCGGTCGAGTACGCCGATTATCTCGTCGGGATCACTTCGCGCGGGATGTGGCTCGACCAGCGGGAGGAGAGCGGCAAGCGGTGCGGCGGAGGCGGCATTTATCAAGTCGTCGCCCGTTATCCGATCCTGGACTGGCTCCGCAGAAGCGGCGTCGCCATCGATCCAGTTACCGCGCCCTTGGAGGAGTAGCATAACCACCATCGGGCCTCTTTCGCCGGCGGCCGACGCGATTGATGTGCGCTATTCGTTGGTGGTCATCGCCCGTGTGGCCAAAAAATAGGCCAAACTTACGTCGAGTCGATATTATCCCATGAATTGAGATCATCGCCGAGCTCATCGATAGCTGAAAGGTGGGAGCAGAACAGCGCTTTCAATGACCGCTTCCTCACCCGCGGAGAAGATGGCGAAGCGTTCCGCTGTCGCTAGCTTCTGAAGAGGCAAGCTGACGGTCGATGAGCGGCTCCGAGGCCTCATTTCGACCCGCTACTGCCCTGATCAGTTGCAGCATTTGCTGCGAACCGTGTAACGCCATGCAGCTGAAGCGTGGGGCCACTTCTGCTGGGTGTTCGCCACTATCGGGTTGAGTGATGTGGGGCGGCTGGCCGATGCCGCTCTTCCTCCATGTGTTCTTTAGCGTCGTGCACTGTTTGCAGCGTTGCGTGTGCCGGCACCCAGCGATACGATGATCGTTACTCAGGGCACTGGTTGCCATCGGTTCTAATCGGCGATCTTGCGTGAAGGGACAGGAGTGGTGGAAGGCGCAGTGTTACAGCAGCAGGGCGACGTTTTATCCGCCCCATCGGGCGACACCAACGCCGTCGTCCACGTCGCGCGCGGGCTCAAGGTCTTCCTGTCCTACTCAAGGAAGGACCTCGACTCCGCGGATCAAATGGTGCCGGCACTTGAGGCCTTCGGGCATGTCGTAAGCATCGACCGCGAGGACATTTTCGGTGCTGAGCGATGGGAGGAGCGCCTCGGGCAGATGATCCTTGAGGCCGATACCGTCGTGTTCCTGCTGACGCCGTCGTCGGCGGAATCGCGCGCCTGCTACTGGGAGGTCGAACAGGCCTTGGCGCAACGCAAACGCATCGTCCCCGTGATCGCCAAGCCGCTTGCTGGCGCCAAGCCGCACGAGGCGTTGCGCGCTTTGAACTACATCTACTTCTGTCCCGATCCGTCGGTGCCGACTGCGGGTTGGGGCTCCGGACTGAAACGGCTACACTCGACGCTCACCGTCGACATTTTGTGGATACGGGAACACACGCACATCGCCGAGATGGCAGCGCGCTGGCTGGCGGAACGCAGCAACGAGGATCTCTTGGTCCGCGGCTCCGAGTTGGTACAGCTTCAAAAATGGCGCGCCGTCCGTCCGACCAGCGCGCCCGAACTCACGCCCCAACAGCGCGGCTTTCTGGAGGCGAGTGAGAACGCCGAGATGCTGCGTCAAGACCGCGAGCGCCAGCAGATCGAGGAGATGAGGGTCGCGCAGGCCGTCAAGGCCGAGGCGCTCGCTGCCCAGGAGAAGGCACAGGCCGAGCGCGCGAGGGCGGTGCAGCTCGTCGTGCTGCGGACGATCGTCGGCGTCGCTGTCGCGGCCGTGCTTTCGACAGGTATTGCCATCTCCGGCGGCATCGCGTGGCGGAACTGGCAGAAGGCAGAGCAAGCGCTGCTGCGGGTCAAGGACGAGCAACTGCTGCAGGACCGGCTGATCCGGCTTGCGCGGAACAAAGAGTTTCCGTCGCCGCCCTACTCGATCGATATCCTCGCGAAACGCTACGAGGGCGAGGGGCCAGGCGACATCGGAACTGACTTCATGGGCAGCGTCTACTACGGCATCTACCGGATCAAGGCCGACGCCAACATGGAGGAGTTCCTGACATTCTCCGAGCGCTGGGGCAAGCCTCTATACAACAAGCTCGCCGCTGCAGGCGGCAAGGTCGCGGCCATCAAGCGCGATCCAAGATTTATCGAAGCGTGGAGGTCGCTTGCCACCGACGCCATCAGTGCCGCCCAGTTCGCAAAGTTGCAGACCGATTTTGTGACGCGCTCCGGGTATGAGAGGTTAGCGGCGCGGCTGAAGGCCGGCTATCCGCTCCGCCCGGGGCAAACGGCGCAAGTGAACCTTGACGTCGGCACTCGCTCACTGGCGCTGCGTGCCGTAATCTTCTCAGTCGCGGTGCAATACGGGCCCAGCACGCGGCTACTGCAGGATGCACTAAGCGAGCTTGGCGATCTGTCGATGCAGAAGGACGAGGTCATCATTTCCCGGATTTATGAATTAAGGAACAATGTGGCCTCGTATTTCCCCGAGCTCCAGTCGCATAGCCCGAACTTCGTAGAGCTGATCAAAGAACGCAACCATTGGGAGGAAAGAGATGCTCTTCAGATCCTTTCGCGTGAACGGAGCTAGGCAGACGCTGGCACGCGCCGCTGCTCTGGGAGGCGCCTGCGCAGTGCTCGCGCTCGTGGTCCCGTCGGCTGGCTCCAGTGCGCAAGGCACGCGCAAATGCGCGCTCTTCGCCCCGAGCTTCAAGGTGAGCGGCAGCGTCGGCTTGTTCGAGATCACCATCGATTGCAGCGCGTCGGCTGCCAACGCTAAGGCGTTCCCGGCCGGCGACGATGTGCTGGTCGGCCTCACACTTTATCCCGACGCCAAAGCCAACTTGCTGTTGGAGCAGGGGGCTGCCGTCAAGATGACGCGCACGGTCGACGCCGCGCCCCCTATCGCGTCTGCGCTGAATACCATGACGTCCTCCAAGTCCGTCACGATCGCCGGTGGGCCCAAGTGGATCGTGCTGAAGGACGAGGATATCGATAGCTTCGATGTGCCGGTGAAGGCAGTGCGTATCGACGAGGGTACAACCAAGGTCGACGTGAAGTTTCAGGTCGGGCTGGCGGCACTACAGGGCAAGCGGCACCTATTGTTCGCCGCCTGGGCCAAGTCCGCGCGCAATCCTTGCGAGCGCACCGATCAAGCTCGCTCCGGCTGCAAGAGCGAAGGCTACGTGATGGGCGACGCGTCGGGGGTGAGCCCGATCGCCTCCTACCCGGGCATGGAGATCAACGAGTTAAAGCACCCATCCGGGGACTGGACTACGGAGCGCTGGATCGTTGAGCGATTCCGCTGAGTGCGAGCTACGGGATGGAGTCGCGTGCCGCATGCTGATTATGGCTGAGCTGGCTCTCGTGGTGATCTGGTTTCGGTTAGCAGTTCTGTCCGTCCTCGGTCTTGCGGCCGCGCGGCGCCGCATGGTTTCCACGGCTGCTCAGCCGACAGGGGATATAAAGGTCCGCGCGTCGCCTCCGCACATCTCGGTGGTAGTTCCGGCGTTCAACGAGGAAGCGATAATCGAGTCGACGCTGCAAAAGCTGCTGGCCCAAGATCTTGCGCCGTGGGAGATCATCGTCGTCGACGACGGATCCACGGACGCGACAGCGGAGCTTGCCCGGCGCGGCCTTGCGGCTTTCGAGTACGGCCGGGTGATCGAGCTTGAGACTAATCTCGGCAAGCCGGAGGCCCTAAATATTGGCATTCGGGTTGCGAGCGGCGAACTCGTGGCCACGATTGATGCCGATACGCTCCTGGAACAAGACGCGCTACGGGCCGCCGTGGACTGCCTCTATGCCGAAAACGCAGATGCTGTTGCGCTCTATATTGATGTCGACAATTCGCGGGGGCTCCTGGGGCGGCTCCAGCGACAGGAGTACGTCGCTGCGCTGAACTTCGAGCGGGCGGGACAGGACGTAATCGGTGCGATCTCGATCCTGCCCGGCGCCGCCACAATGTTCCGGCGCGAGGCCCTCCGCGAGCTGGCATTCTCGCGCCGCACACAGACGGAGGATGCTGATCTCACGCTGCATCTGGCGCGACGCGGCGCACGCCTAGTCCTCGCCGCGAATGCCGTAGCAAAGACCGTCGTGCCCGCGAAGTGGGGCGACCTCGTCGCGCAGCGCGTGCGGTGGACCGCTGGACACCTGCAATGTTGCGCGGCGCATGCAAACGATCGATGCGGTGCGCGCCCATTCTTCACTGCCGTTGTGTTTCCGAACTTCGTGCTTTCTTCAACGATTATCGCGGTTGGCTTTTTTGCAACGCTGGCAATTGTGCTCGTGGGCCGCACGCAGTTGCTCGGCCTCGATTGGGTCGCCATAACGCTGGTCTCGGTGGGTCTCGTCTATCTGCAGCGCGTCGTCGCTCTCGCGGTCGATTTTGAGCGCCGGCCGAGGCTCGTTGACCTCGTGCTCGAGCCACTCGTCTCGGGGCTCATCGGCGCCGTGAGCTTCGTTGGCGCGCTGTATGTGTTGCTGCCAGTTACTTTGGCCGCCAGACCGATCGTGCCTTTACGCCGACGGCGAGAATAGCCCTGCCTCCCGGTAGGGCGGGTAGTCGACATTGGCAACGACCATGCTGTCCCCTGGCATGTGCTGTTCGAGGCGAAAACACACTGAGGATGGGTTGGAGTTGCAAAGATCAAACCCCGGCAGCGTCTTCACACGGCTCATTGAGCCATCGGGTCGGATTTGGCAAGTAAATCACCCGGTCCGCAGCACCCCAAACCGGAGCGCGAGCTAACGCCGCCAGATACCAGATATGGCGAAACGAGCACTCGGCAGGTGACGAAGGAAGCTAGCTTGATAGATAGCCGTGTTAGGCAGCAATTGTTGAGGGTTTGGATGCCGACCCCATCGATGACCTCGACGCGCGCAGGGGGACCGGCGTCGGGAAGCCTTCAGGGAAGGAACCCGCGGGAAGCTGCGCTGTGACCGTGCGGCTGGCTCTATAGGGATTGCGGCTTGCGCGAGCGTTGCGTGGTGGTTGTCGATCGTGCCGCTTGCTATGACCCCTCTGCAGCGGGCAGCGATGGCAGGAGGATCTCGACCGCAATGGCAGCGATGGCAGTGCGGAGCAGTCTCGGATGCGTGTTGCGTTCACCGGTGACAATAGGGTGGCGGCACCGGCGATGAGCCAGCGTGATGGATCGCTGTGTACACGGCCAATGATCATCATGACGTGTCGACCTTGAAGACGAGCGGGCGCGGTGTTGGGCGGTGCGTTGGTGTTTCTCCGCGCAGGAAGGTTTCGATGATGCGCACCCTCACCCGTTCAACCCGGCCAGTGCGTGCAAAACAACCTCACGCCAGTTTAATAGGTTTGATCAAATCAACTGGACTGACGCCGAGCGCGTGCGCCAAATCATGCAAGGACACTACCGTTGGGTTGCGTTTGCCGCTTTCGAGACCGCTAATGTATTGTTGGCTGAAGCCCGACACGTCGGCGAATTGCTCTTGGGTCAGGCCCTTTTCGAGCCTGATCCTCCGCACGTTGGACCCCACGATCCGCCGCATGTCCATGGCGACGGGCTTGCCGGATGTCGTCGGCTACGTTTATCACCTATAATATGTAATCATTCGCCGACCTGATGACGGATAAGCTCGACCATGACCAACGACGCCACGACCAACCATCATACAGCGCCGCTTGAGCCGCCGCCGGACGCAGCGATGCTGACGGACGTCGACCGGTTGTACGCAACGCTCTACCTCCGCTTGCTCGACGCGGACGCAGCCGGTGTGGATTGGAAAACGGCATCACGAGAGATCCTCAACCTCGACCTCACTGACAATGAGGATCACGCCAAGCGTGTTTTTGATCGGTTTCTGGCTCGGGCGAAATGGATGACGCAGGTTGGATACGCTCTGCTGTAATTGCGGATGCTTAACTGTCGCCAAATAGGCAGCGTCGTTTGCGCCGCCGATGCGCGCGAAAATACCGTCGCAATTAACCGTCAACGTAGACAGTTGATGTTTATGACAAAATTCTCTGACAGCTTATAAATCTGGGAGGCTGGCGACTACTGAGCAAACCCTGTTTCTATTTCGTTTATGTCAAATATGAATACTGGCATCGCGGAGTTGCGCCTTTCGGCAAATTCATGGGTTCCAGCGACGGAACGAAACAGACAGGCCGCGAGAGACGGAGCACACCCTTGTCAGAATCGCCTGAAACTGTCGATCCGGCTTGGCCGCCGGCAGGTCGGGCGATATTGTCGAGCCAAGCCTTTGCACGTTTTGATCCATGCGCGTGATCATTTGCGCCTGCGATTGCAGTTGGCGCACCTGATTATTGATCTGTTCGAGCGCACGAACGGCCGACAACACATTTTGCTGATAGTTGACGGGATCAAACACCGTCAGCGCGGAGGCGTTTCTTGGAATGGCTGTGCTGCTGAGCAACATGAATGCGAGTGCCACCAGCACGCGTGGTGACGCGCGGTCGGCTTTGCGACGCGCGGCGCGATTGGGTTTGGGGCCCACGCGATACGGCGAGAAGCGGGCAGGCAACAGGTCTTCGAGGCTCAGGGTTTGGCGCACCGGTGGAGGTGCGACGGGTTCGGGCAAGACGAGTTCAGGCGGTTTGGGTTGTGGAACGACAGGTTCTGGCGGCTTGGTTTGGCCAAGCGGTTGCGGTCCATGCTCGGCTGCCAGTTTAGGAAGCGGTGGTGGCACCACTTGGCGTTTCGATCCGCCTGGAAACTCATTCAGTAGCTCGGCAGCCCACGGCAGGCCTTTGGCGCGAAGGAACGCATCGGCAAAGCCACTCTCGGAGCCCTGGGCGACGGCTCTGTCGATCAGCCGTTGATCGTCGGGCGACGACGATCCGCAAAACGCCAGCGCCACGTCTCCAAGACCCAATTCGAACAGCCGGTTGCCCCGCGAAGTTTGCGCATAGTAATCCCGCTTGGGCGTGGCGGTCGAAAGGATCTGCACTTGACGGTCGTTGAGCCCGAAGCGGGCATAAACAGTCCGGGCCTGCGGTTCGAGCGCCCGGTCATTTGGCAGAAAGATGCGCGTCATGCAGCTTTCGATGATGGCTGGCGCAATTGATGACCGTTCGATATCGGCCAGCGATTGGGTGGCGAACACCACGGCGACGTTTTTCTTGCGCAATGTCTTGAGCCATTCGCGGATGCGGGCCGCAAACAGTGGATCGTCGAGAAACGTCCACGCTTCGTCCAGGATCAGCAGCGTCGGCCGCCCATCAAAGCGCGCTTCGAGACGATGGAACAGATAGGTCAGCACGGGCGGTACCAGCGCCTTGTGCTGCAGGAGCGCTTCCAATTCAAAGTGCAGAACGTCGGACGTTGTGAGCGTTTCGGATGCGCCGTCGAGCAGCCGTCCGTACGCGCCGTCGAGCGTGTATGGCTGTAAGGCCGCGATCACTGCGCTCGATTGAACGAGCACAGCGAGCCCGGTCAAGGTCCGTTCGGATTTGGGCGCAGAGGCAAGGCTCTTAAGCGCCGTCCAGACCGCGTCCTTGATTTCCGGCGTGACTTTGAGACCTTCGTTGATTAGCAACCCGGTCACCCACTCGAGTGCAAAGGCTATCTCGCCAGGTTCATCGATGCGCGCCAGGGGTTGCAAGGCAAGCAAGCCGTCAAGTCCCAATTCAACGGACTGACCGTTCATCGCCAGCACAGCCGCGCGCGCCGATCGGCCACGATCAAAGATAGCAACCTGCGCCCCAATGAACCGCCGGAACTGCATCGCCAGCAACGACAGGAGCACTGACTTGCCCGCACCCGTCGGGCCAACGATCAATGTATGGCCGACGTCGCCGATGTGCAGATCGAGCCTGAACGGCGTTGATCCGCGCGTCTCGGTCAACATCAACGGTGGCGCGTTGAGATGCCGGTTCGACGACGGGCCGGCCCACACGGCCGACACCGGCATCAAGTGCGCGAGGTTCAGCGAGTGGACGATTGGCTGCCGGACGTTGGCGTAAGGGTTGCCCGGCAAGCTGCCAAGCCAGGCTTCGACCGCATTCAAGGTTTCGCGGATGGTTGTGAAGCCGCGACCGTTGATAATGCGCTCGACGGCGAGCAGTTTTTCATTGGCGCGGCGCGGATCGGGATCGGCAACGACGATGGTCGTCGTCATGTAGCCGAAGGCGACATCATCCGAGCCCAGTTCCTGCAGGGCTTCATCAGCATCCAATGCTTTGGCTTCAGCGTCAGGATCGACCAGCGCGGTGTCCCGGTTGAACATGACCTCGCGGATGACGGCACCGACGGACTTGCGCTTTGAGAACCATTGGCGGCGCAGCTTCGTGAGTTGCTTATTGGCGTCGGCCTTATCGAGCGCAATCCACCGCGTCGTCCAACGGTAGGAGAAGCCAAGGTCATTGAGCGTGTCGAGCAGACCGGGCGTGGTGGCGTTCGGGAACCCGAGCACCGTCAGGATGCGCAGATGCTCATCGCCAAGCTTTGGCTCGACCCCGCCGAACAGAGGCGTGTCGCAGAGCACGGCATCGAGATGCGTCGGTACTGCGGGAACGGCGACAGCGTGACGGTTGTTAGAGATCGTGCCGTGAAGATAGGTCAACGTGTCGGCATCGCTCAGGACCTCGGTTTCGGGCAGGATCGCTGCCAGCATTTCAAAGGCGCGGTCGGTCTCGGTCCCAAACCATTCGAGCTGAGCGAAGGCGTGGGTATCAACACCGGCGTCCTCCGCGCGTTCATAGAGCAGTTGTTCAGCGCGGCCTGCACGCTCGGGCGGCGGCAGATAGAGGAACGTCAGATAGTACCGGCTCTCGTGGTGCGCCGTGTCCGTTTGAAACGCCGCGCGACGTTCTTCGTCGACGAGCCAGGACGCGGCATCGCCAAACCTTGCGCCTGGATAGGCGTTGGCCGGGATGCGCTCGGCTTCGAAGAACAGCGCCCAGCCTTCGCCGAACCGCTTCAGGATATTGTTGAGACGCGCCGTCACGGAAACCAATTCGGCCTCAGTGGCGCTATCAAGGTCGGGACCTCGATAGCGGATCGTCCGTTGGAACGACCCGTCTTTGTTGAGGACAATGCCGGGCGCAATGAGACACGCCCAAGGCAGATAGTCAGAAAGTCCGGTGGTTGTTTTGCGATATTCGGCGATGTTCAACATGAGAGTGCTCCTTTGTGGCGGGCATGGCGGGACAGGACGGTGAGAAAGGATGGGTCCTTGCGTGTGACCCAGACGGCGATGGCGTGGCCGACGATCCAGATCAGCAGGCCCGCGAGCCACAGGCGCAGTCCGAGCCCGACGGCGGCAGCGAGCGTGCCGTTGAGGATCACAAAATTGCGCGGCGCGCCGGCGATCAGGATCGGCTCGGTCAGCGACCGATGCAGCGGTACTTCGTAGCCAGGCGTCGATGAGGGTTGGCCAATCATGGGATGCTCCTTCAATTGATCAATGCGCCGCCGGCGAATGAGAAAAACGACAGAAAAAACGAGGTCGCCGCGAACGCGATCGACAGTCCGAACACGATCTGGACCAACCGTCTGAACCCGCCCGACATGTCACCAAACGACAAGCTCAAGCCGGTGATGATGATAATGACCACGGCGCTGACCTTCGCGACCGGGCCCTCGACCGATTCAAGGATCCGCTGCAGCGGCGCTTCCCACGGCATGCCCGATCCGGCGGCGAGCGCCGATGTGCAGGTCGCCAGCAGGGCAACGGCGGCGAGTGCCATGATCAGTGCGGCTTTGTTCTGGAGAACGCGGCGGTAGCGAATGCCGTGGCTCATGACGACACCGTCCGCAAAACGGGCCGGTCGAGCGGTGTGAGCCGATACGCGCCGTCTTCGTCGAGCCCATCGAGTTCGAACACGCCGGTCACGCGGCGCTTGTCCCCTCGGCCATCGAGGAACACGACGACGTCGATGGTGCAGGCGATGAGATCGCGCGGCACCGTGACCACGGCTTCCTGGATCAACTGCTCAAGGCGGTAGAGGGCGAGTAAAGCCGAGTTGGCATGCAGCGTTGTGATCCCGCCGGGATGGCCCGTGTTCCACGCTTTCAGCATGTCGAGCGCCTCGGCACCGCGTACTTCGCCGACGATAATCCGATCGGGGCGCAGACGAAGCGTGGACCGAACCAGATCGGCAAGGCTCGCAACACCGGGTTTGGTGCGCAGCGTCACCACATCTAACGCCGCGCAGCGCAATTCGCGGGTGTCTTCGAGGATCAGCACACGTTCATCGTGGCCTGCGACTTCGGCCAACAACGCATTGACCAGTGTGGTCTTGCCTGACGACGTGCCGCCAACAACTACGATGTTTTGATGGTCGGCGACGGCCTTGACGAGCACGTCGGCCTGGATCGGCAACATGATCCCGGCGGCCACGTAATCGGTCAATTTGAACAGGATGTCGGCTGGCTTGCGGATCGAGAAACAAGGAGCAGACGAGATCGGCGGCATGACGCCTTCGAACCGTTCGCCGCTTTCGGGCAGCTCCGCTGATACGATCGGCGCGCGGTCATTGACCTCGCGGCGGACGTGGGCGGCAACAAGCCGGATAATGCGCTCGACCTCCGCCACTCCGAGGCGTTTGCCCGTATCGGCGCGGCCCTGCGCGGCTCGATCGATCCACAACTTGCCGTCCGGATTGACCATGACTTCGAGAACCGCAGGATCAGTCAACGCGGCCGCAATCGTCGGCCCGAATGCCGTGCGCAACATCTGCAAGCGGCGGCTCTGCGCTTCTGCCGCTGCGACGGTATGGAAGAGGTCAGCCATGGGTGCTGTCCTTTTCGTCGTCGTGGCCCTTAGTTGCTGTGCCTGAAGCTGGTCTCGATCTCAGCGGCGCGTCATCGCCAGCCGTTGCAAACAAATCGGGATTGTTGACGACAATCGTCTCAAGCACTTGCGAGACGAGCCGCTGATCGCCAGCCAACTGGCGGCCGACTTGGGCAACAAAAACCTGGAACCGTTCACGGCCCAGCAGCCGAGCTGGCTCCTGTTCGTCGGTCGGCAGCGGCGGAGTGGCCGTCAGATAGTAGCGAACGAACAGCGACACCATTTCCGTAATGATCGCCACATCGCGTTCGACGGTTTTGGAAATTGTGCTGATTTCATCCAGGCGCCGCGCCAGGATGTCGTCGATGCCCGGGACGTGCTGTGGCGTCAGGCTGGCGGCCAGAGCTTCCTCGACGAGGGCAGATTTACCACCGTGCTTGTTGCGCGCCGTCTCCTCGAAGCGACGTGCCAATTGCCGCGAGATGTATAACGTGTAGCGCTTCTTGCTCATGGCGGATGGCCCCGTTTGTTCACCCTCGATCGAGGGCTTGGCAACGGGATCAGGATGCGATCAGGACGCGTGCGATGTTAATGGGGAAACGCGGGAAAACGCGGGAGGTTTAAGGAAGTTCCGGGAACTTGCGGGAGGTTTCAGGTTGATGAGATTTTGCGGGTGTCGGATTGTCAGGAAGTTGTCTGAACGGCGGGCCCCGGAGCGCGCAATTTGTCTATCGATGGCCGAGCAGAGGCCGACGAGAAATCCCACAAGCGGTCATTGGCACCATTGCAATCGGCTGTGCGAGGAGCGCCACCGACCGGTCCGGTCTCAGGGGCATCGCGTCAACGATCAAATATCGATCTTCTCGGCCATCTCGATCGCGTCATCAACTTCGTTACCTCGGTAGCGCACCCTGCTCTCGATCTTGGTGTGGCCGAGCAAGAGTTGAACCGCTCGAAGATTGCCGGTTCTCCGGTAGATCAGCAGAGCCTTCGTTCGTCTCAACGAGTGCCTGCCGAACTTCGCGGGATCGAGCCCAATGCTAGCCACCCACTCTTGGACAAGTCGCGCAGACTGCCGTGTGGTCATCCCGCGTGAGTTATGGCCTCGGTCGGCAAAGAGAAGCTGTCCCTGCTGTGCGGCCGGTAAGTCTCAAATACTCGTTGATGGCTTGCTGGAATCTCTTCGGGAACCTGCGGCGGAGAAAGTTGTTCTATCACAGTTCGGAAGGCGATGGCCGCGTCGGCTAATCGCATTCCATTTGGTCGCTTGGCGTTGCTCAAGGTGTTTCTATGTTTCAAAAGGCTGGGGGAAGGCGCGCTTCGACCTTTTGGAACTGTGCGGCCGTGGCTTGCACCGTCGTTGCCGTCACATTCGACGGCATCGAATCCAGCGTTGCCGAAAGCGCCGAGCCGACTTCGCATTCCACACCCTATCTCACGACGGTTCGGGCAAACCAAGCTGACCGCCCCAACTCGCCCGAAAAAAAGGTGTCCGATACCTCTCGCTGGGCGCTGGAGGAAGTCGCGGCGGCTCAGGCTGAGTGCATAAAGCTGCTCTCTCCGATCGTTGCGATCATTCGAACGGTGCCTCCAATAAAATCCGGCGGTTGTGGTGCGCCGTCGCCGCTGGTGCTCGAAAGCGTCGGCAGCGGCCTCAAGGTCGCCTTTAAGCCTCCGGTGACCGTCACCTGCCCGATGATTGCTGCGCTGCACGACTGGTTGGAAACGATCGTGCAGCCTGCGGCGCAGGAAGCTTTTAATGAGCCCATTTCATCTCTGACGGGTGTCTCTGCCTATCAATGCCGAGATCAGGTTGGTGGAGAAAAGGGCGAATTGAGCGAGCATGCGTTCGCTAACGCCATCGATGTGTCTGGATTTACAACGCGTAGTGGTCTGAAAATAGATGTTCTGCGGACATGGGGGTCGACGGTTCGCGTGCCCGACGCAACCGCCGAAGAGCGCGAGGCACCTGTTCGTGGGGGCGAAAACGGCAAAAAGCAGCCGGGAAAAGAGCAGAGCGCTAGACCTGCGGCGTCGGTGAAGGACAAAGTCGGCACTAAGAACCTTCAGGGCGTGAACCGTGGTCGCCAACCGGCTGTTCCCATACAGCAGAGCGCCCAGCAGAACACGGGGCTCGCGTTTCTGAAGGGGATCCACAGGGGCGCATGCAAGATTTTCTCGACCGTGCTGGGACCCGAGGCCAACGCGGATCATCTCGACCATTTCCACCTGGATCTCTCCGATGGGCGTGGCCGCAATTCGTCTTGCGAATAAGCTTCGGATTTTCACAGCGCCCGCGCGCGGTAGCGTTGCCTTGAAACGACCGGCAGAGCCGTGTACCAGGAGATCATGCATCAGACGATCGACATGACTTGGGCACGCCACTGCATCATGGCAATCGTGATGGCGATGCTTGTTGCTGCGTCCGGGGTGGGATCGTTCGCTCATGCTCTAGCTGGCTGCCATCATCCAGCCTCCATGGTAGACGGCGGTCTGGTCGAATCGGAAGATCATGGTGACGCACACCATGAAACGACTACCAACCCACAGGTAGCCGACGGCGAAACGTCGGCTCACGCCGACTGTTATGGCATCTTTGGGGTGACGGGTATGCTGTCAATCGAGTTGCAGGCGTGTAACTTGCTCGTTTTCAGTGCGGGTGACCTAGTTGAGGTCAAACACAATGCATCCTGTGCCCAAAATTCAGAAATCGTTAATCGGGTATTTTTGTGAGCGGCATAACAGAGCTCAGTCCGACCGACACGACCGATCAGACCACTTTGCCACCGCAGCATCTGCGTGAACTTCTCCGCTCATCAACTAGTGAGATTCATCAACGGCTTCATGGCCATAGCGGCCTTGCGGCCGTCCAGTCTGGAACCATAAGCCGCGCGGCATACACCGCGTTGCTGCGTCGCCTTTACGGTTTCCACCGCTCATTCGAGGCCGCAGCGCAGATTGCTCCCGACCGCACCCGTTGGCTCGAAATCGATCTAGCCGCACTGGGTGTGACTCCAGAACAGTTGGCGGCCGTGCCGATGTGCACGGCATTTCCAGTAATGCCCTGTCCCGACTATGTCTTAGGCGCGCGGTATGTTGTCGAAGGTTCGGCACTGGGTGGGCGCGGGCTGGCGCGCCAACTCGACGGTTTACTCGGATGCGACGTGGTCGCAGGTCGTCAGTTTTTCGCTGGCAGCGGGACGGATACTGGTGCCGTATGGCGCAACTATCTAGCCGAGTTGTCGGCAACGCCAAGGGGATCAGCGCAAACCGCTACGATTGTTGCAGGAGCGAATGCGACTTTTGCGATATTCGAGCAGTGGCTTGAGGGATGGGACGACAATTATGACTGATCGCATACTCAATCGTGGCGGCGTAGATCTGACGAATTGCGATCGGGAGCCCATCCATATTCCCGGTGCTATCTTGCCGCATGGTGCGATGTTGGTGCTGGAATGCGCCACCCTTCGTGTCCTTCAAGCGGCAGGCGACACACAGGGGCTGCTAGGCCAACCGCTTGACGCGCTTCTCGATAGACCAGTCGACGCGCTTTTTTCCAATGACCAGATCAGCCGGTTGCGCGCGTTGTGTAAAGAAACCGACCTCATAAAACCCCGGCATCTGCTCGATCCGCTTCTACGAGTGGCAGCGGAGCGCCCGCTCGACGCCAGCGCACACCTCGTTGATGGTAACCTCGTCATCGAGTTTGAAGCTGCTGAAATGAGTGATCCGTTCGTCACCGATCCTCTTGCTGCCGTGCTGCTGATGGTCGACGGGTTCAGTGCGGCACCCTCGCTCTATGCCCTTTGCAATATGGCAACCGCGAGCGTCCGCCGGGTTGCGCAATATGACAGGGTGATGGTCTACCGTTTCATGGCGGATGGGTCGGGCTGGGTGATCGCCGAAAGCCGTGCGACTGAACTCGCGCCCTTTCTCGACCTTCACTATCCCGCGGCCGATATTCCTCTCCAGGCTCGCGCGCTCTATCTCAAAAGTTGGCTGCGGTTGATCACCCAGGTCGATTACGAACCCGCACTGTTGACCCCGACGCTGAACCCGCGTACAGGCAAGCCGCTCGACATGAGCTACGCGGTACTGCGGGATGTCTCACCGATCCACCGTGAATATCTCCGTAACATGGGGATCGACGCCTCCATGTCGATCTCGATCATTGTCAGCGGAAAATTGTGGGGATTGATCGCCTGTCATCACAATAGTCCGCGTCGGCTTCCACGGCATTTGCGTGCGATGTGCGAGCTTTTCGGTTCGATGTTTTCTCTCCAGATCGAGTCCCGGGAGAAGAGCGAGCAGTTCGAAGCAAGACTTTATAGTCGTAAAGTGTTGCAGGAGCTCATGCTCAATCTCGCCGGTGTCGAAGATTATGCGTATGGTCTGACACAACAGACGCCGAACCTCCTCGACTATATCCACGGCGGCGACATAGCCCTCGACGGATCTCGCGGTGGTGGAGTAGCAGTCCGTGTCGGGGGTGAGTTTACTTTTCTTGGCACTACGCCTGATAGCGCGCAGATCACTGCCATCGCCAACTGGCTAACGACATATATGACGGAAACGGAGGGTGTTTTCGCAACCGACAGATTGAGCGAAATTTATCCACCGGCCAGTGGGTTTGCTAATGTTGCGTCGGGTCTCCTGGTTATTGCCGTGTCGCGCGATCCATCGGATTTTATCCTTTGGTTCCGGCCAGAGCTTGTCGAGACTGCGTTATGGGCAGGCGATCCCGCCAAGCCCGTGACGGTAGGCGGCGACGGCGACCGGCTTTCGCCCCGCAAATCGTTTGAGGTCTGGAAGCACACGGTGCGCAACCGCGCGCTACCTTGGTCGTCGGCTGAAATAGATTCGGCGTTCGACCTGCGAGTGGCCCTTCTACAAGTGGTGCTGCGCCGCATCGAGGCGGCATCACGCGAACGAGCCAAGTCTCACGAGCACGATAAGTTGCTGATGGCCGAGCTTGATCATCGCGTTAAGAACACACTGGCGAACGTCCAAGCGTTAGTCACTATGTCGAGCGGGAGTGCGGAATCCGTCACCACGTTCGTCGATGGGCTTGCTAAGCGCATTCATTCAATGGCCAAGGCGCATAGTCTGTTGACGAACAGCCGATGGGAAGGCGCGTCCGTCGAAGGGTTGCTGCGCGAAGAGCTTGAAGCTTACGCTCAAACGCCAGGCGTTGTAGAAATGGCCGGGGATGATGCAGAGCTGACGGCGAAATCGTCGCTGGCGCTGTCCCTCGCCCTTCACGAACTAGCAACCAATGCCAGCAAGTACGGTGCCTTCTCTGTTGCCACTGGGCGGGTTGCCGTCAATTGGCATTTGAACGAAGAGGGCGGTCTTGCGCTGCTGTGGACCGAATATGATGGTCCACCGGTTAAACCACCGACACACCGTGGCTTCGGGTCGAACCTGATCGAACGTGCGTTGGCTCTAGAAACGGGTGGCCGCACCGCTATTCACTATAAGCCAAGTGGCGTCGTTTGCGAGATCGTGCTGCCAAAATCGGCTCTTCTGGAACGGAGCGTCAAGTCGATCGCAGGACCGGCCCCACCCCCGAAAAAGAATGTTGTGAATGCTGAGCCCGCCCGATTTAAGCTTCTCGTCGTCGAAGATTCGGTTCTAGTAATCCTTGAACTCGAGGGATTGTGCGAAGACCTTGGCTGGGAATTGATAGGTCCGGCGACGCGCCTCGCTGAGGGCGTTGCTTTGGCTCGAACCGGGACTTTCGATGCAGCCTTGCTCGATGTGAATCTTAACGGCGAAATGTCTTGGGCGATCGCAGATGTCCTGGTGGCGAGAGGAATACCTTTCGGGTTCGGCACCGCCTACGGTCCTTCTAATATATTGCCGAACCATTTAGAAGGGACACAGATTTTTGCGAAGCCGTACCGTGTCGAGCAGGTCGCAAACATGCCTCTCCCTTTAGCTCAGGCCAACGCTGCGTGAACTGAGCCGAAGCGGCGGCAGCGGCGGGCGCCATCGATGATCTGGCGCATGGTGCGGGCG
>JAWXCP010000017.1:0-45668 GCA_034408685.1 Hyphomicrobium aestuarii
ACGCCACAGATCGTCCGGCAGCAACTGCGTCATGGGCTATCTCCTTGTTGGAGATCACATACCCGCTGACTGCGCCGGAACTAAGGGGAGAGGCATGCGTCTGACATCAAAAGAAATTCGCTAGCGCCGCGCCAAATTGGCTGCTGGAGCGCTGGCACAGCCCGGAGATGAAAATGGCCTCGGCTCACACGTTAGAAAAACCAGCGGAAGTCTTGCACTATAAGCCTGTCACGATCGGCGATGGATTTGCTTTCCGCTTGGTCAAATTTCTGCGCTTTCTCGCAGACGCATTTTTCAAACATCGCTACGGCCATCGCGCGGTCATCTTGGAAACGGTGGCTGCGGTGCCCGGAATGGTCGGCGGCATGCTCGTGCATTTGAGAACATTGCGTCGGTTCGAGGACGATCGCGGATGGATCAAGACGCTTCTCGACGAGGCGGCAAACGAGCGTATGCATCTGATGACGTTTTTAAACGTCGCGAAGCCGAACTGGTACGAGCGAATGCTCATCGTGATTGCCCAGGGAATCTTCTTCAATGCCTTCTTCGTGATGTACCTTTTCTTCCCGAAAGTCGCACACCGCTTCGTTGGCTATCTCGAGGAGGAAGCCGTCATAAGCTACACGGCCTACCTTGCCGATATTGATGCTGGCCGCATCGAAAACATTCCAGCGCCGCAGATTGCGATCGATTATTGGAAGCTTGCCCCTGATGCGCGGCTTCGCGATGTCGTCGTCGTGGTGCGTGCCGACGAAGCCAATCACCGGGACGTCAATCACGGCTTTGCCAACGAACTTGGCGACACTCACGGTGCGGCTCCAGTCCCACCAAACTCCGATAGTCGGCCAGCCGACAGCCGGATCGGCGTGTGAACGACGACCGGCAGCGGCATCAGGAGCGGCGCTTTCGTTCGACCAATTGCATGATCATCGGCGTCAGGATCAACTGCATTGCGAGGTCGAGTTTACCGCCGGGTATGACGATCGAATTGGCCCGTGACATGAAACTGCCGTCGATCATGTCGATGAGATAGGCGAAGTCGATGCCCTGCGGTTTGCGGAAGCGGATCACGACCATCGATTCGTCGGGCGTCGGAATCCATCGCGCAACGAACGGATTTGACGTGTCGACTGTCGGAATGCGCTGAAAATTGATGTCGGTCTCGGTAAATTGCGGGCAGATATACCGCACGTAATCGGGCATGCGACGGAGGATCGTCTCCGTGACGGCTTCGGTCGAATAGCCGCGTTCGTCCTTGTCGCGGTGGATCTTTTGGATCCATTCGAGATTGATGACCGGGACGACCCCGATCTTCAAATCGGCATAGCGAGCGGTATTGTAACGGTCCGTGACCAGCGCCCCATGCAAACCCTCATAGAATAGCACCTCGGTATCGGGAGCAATCTGCTCCCATTTCGTGAATGTCCCGGCAGGTTGGCCTTCGGCAATGGCTTGGCGGTCGTCATGAACGTATCGTCTCGTAAGGCCCGTTCCAGTGTCGCCGTATGATTTAAAGGTGGCCTCGAGTTCGTCGATCAGGTTCGCGTCGAGGCCGAAATGGCTGAACGTGCCGTTGCCGTTTGCCATGGCTTTTTCCACGGCTTGGTGCATTTCGACCCGGTCGTAGCGATGAAAAGCGTCGCCCTCGATGTAAGCGGCTTTGACCTTCTCGCGGCGGAATATCTGTTCGAATGTCATTTTGACGGATGTGGTTCCAGCGCCACTCGAGCCGGTGACCGAGATGATCGGGTGCTTGATGGACATCGTCGATGATCTTCCTTTCGCTCAGCGATTTAAACTCGGAACAGGCCACGGCGCCCAAACAGCGGCGATCGCTCTCCCACTGGGTAGGGATCGGCGTGTAGCCGTTCGACATGGGCGACTTGCTCGCTCGATCCGGCGATGAACGGCGTGCGTTGGTGCCACGACATGATCGGTACGTCGAGTACGCGACCGCGTCCGGTCGAGGCGGTGCCGCCAGCTTGTTCCACGATGAATGCTACGGGGCAGGCCTCATAGGCCAGACGCAACCGGCCGTTACGGAACGCGGGGCGGGCGTCGCCAGGATAAAGGTAGACGCCGCCCCGGATCAGGATCCGGTAGACTTCAGCGACAAACGAGCCCGTCCAGCGCATGTTGTGCCCTGTGGCCGTGGCGCCGGGCGAGCCTGCACCGGTGTTGGCGCTAGCGACCCCATCCTGGCCGCGCAAGCAGCTTTCGACATAGCTGCGGATCGGCTCGTCCCAGTGAAAATGGTTGGCCGCGTTGATCGCGAACTCCGGCGCGGCTGGCGGGATAGCGACATTCAATGCTGTGACCATGAACATCCGTGTCCGGGGGTGAAGGGTAAAAATGTGCGTGCCGGAGCCGAGCGTCAGCACCAGCACGATCTGCGGGCCATAGACCGCAAAGCCAGCCGCCAGTTGTTTCGAGCCGAGCGTTTGGCCTGCGGCAGCGTCGGGATCGCAGGCTGCAAAGACCGAGAAAATCGTGCCGATGGCTGCATTGGTGTCGGCGTTCGACGCGCCGTCGAGCGGATCGATGGTAACCGTCAGGCAGCCGCCAATGGCCAATGGCAACGGGTCGTCGAGTTCCTCCGAAATCAAGCGGGCAACCGGGGTATCTCTCAGCGCGTTGACGATTTCGGTGTTGGCCATCACGTCCAGCGCGCGCTGCGGGTCGGTACCGCCCCACTTGCCGGTCGCGGCTCCGAATGGGCCTGCGAGCGCACCCAACGACAAAAGATCGGCGATTTCAACGATGGCGCGTGCCATGGCCGAGACTGTCGTCGCCACGGCCATCCGGCTGGCGCTGCCGTCTTTTGGGGACGCGCCTTGCGCCGCAACCCATGCGGCGAGGTGCTCGGCCAAACTCTCGGGCGGGATGGTGTGACTGTGGCGTGTCATGAAGTCCGAGGTCGCATTCAGGTTTCGAGACGGGCATCCGCAATCGGCACCTACGACTCTAGTCTAAGGCGCTGAGAAATCGAGTGCTGATCTGAGGCCATCTTCAGCTGAGTGGACGCGCACCTGCCGCAGTGTTACGCCGCCGGGCTCAAGCGAAGCGTCGCGTCGATGGCGACAAGGAAAACCAAATGCGCATCGCCACACTGGACCGAGATGTTGTGACCTATGGCGGCGAAGGCACCAAACCCGAGCCAAAGAAGCCCAAGCCTGAGCCTGCCACCGACGCTCCGTCTGCTGAGACGCCACCCCCTGCCGCACCCGCTCAATAGGGCGACCTGGATGCCGCGATTTTCCGCAAATCTGACGTTTCTGTTCCCGGAGCTAGCATTTCTCGATCGTTTCGCGGCAGCAAAGGCCGCCGGGTTCGATGCTGTCGAGTACGTCTGCCTTTACGACCACCCGGCTGAGGTGCTGGCCGACGCTGCCAAGCGCGCCGATGTCGAGACGGTGCTTTTGAACATACCCCACGGGCGGTGGGCATCCGGCGAGCGCGGGATAGCGATTTTTTCCGACCGGGTCGACGAGTTCCGCGCAAGCTTGGTGCAGACAATCGCCTACTGCCGGGCAACAGGCTGTCAGCAGGTCAACTGTCTCGCGGGGACCACGCCGGACGGCGCCGATACCGCCCAATTGCGCGCGGTTTTTGTCGATAATCTGCGCTATGCTGCCGGTGTTCTCGGCGGTGCTGGCATCCGTCTCCTGATCGAGCCCATCAACACGCGCGACATACCCGGATTTTTTCTGTCGCGGACCCGGGACGCAGTATCGATCATCGACGACGTCGGTTCGGACAATCTTTTCCTGCAGTTCGATTGCTACCACGCGCAGGTGATGGAAGGCGATCTGGTCGCGACCCTCCGGCAAAACCTGTCACGGATTGCGCATATCCAAATTGCCGACAATCCTGGTCGCAACGAGCCGGGGACGGGCGAAATCAACTACCAGTTTGTCCTGGCAGAACTCGACCGGCTTGGCTTTTCAGGTCGTGTCGGGCTCGAGTACCGGCCGCGGGCCTCGACCATCGACGGACTGTCGTGGATGGCCTCGCTTCAGAAATCCGGCGTATAACGACTACTGCGCCGCGACTGGGGCTGGTTTTTTGACTTGAGCCGGTTGTGGCGTTTGAGCCGGTTGTGGCGTTGGTGCGGTTGCCACTGCGGGGCTCTTCGGCAAGGTCTTTACCGTGGAAGGTGGCAAAGTGCTGGCTGCGGCCGGTGCAGCGGGCTCAACAGCTGCCGCTTTGGCTTTGTCTTTCGCGTTAGCGACCTTTTGTTTGATCTCGGCAATTTTGGGCGGCTTGCGAACGCGGATCTTTTTGGGGCGGTGACCGCAGGACCAAGCCAGAACCGTCGAGCGCGCACTTGTCAGTGGGCGCGTCTCGGTTGGTGCTGGCATCGCGTCGACCGTCGAAAACCCCAACAGGCTCTTCCAGCCTTGGGTCGTGAACCCATGTTCTAATAGCGCAGCGGCCCGGATTGCCCGCTGTTGGCCGTTCGGTTCACCGAGCACAACGGCAACGAGGCGGCGGTTGTCACGCGTGGCGCTTGCCACGACGTTGAACCCAGCGTCGCAGGTGAAGCCGGTTTTGATGCCGTCCGCGCCTTCATAAGTGCGCAGCAGCGCATTGTGGCTGCGCAAGCGAATGTTGCCGATGCGCATTTCCGGCTGCGTCCAATATTGCGCATATTCCGGAAAGTCGCGGATGATGGCGCGGGACAGCTTGGCGAGATCGCGCGCGCTCGTCGACTGCTCGGGCCCCGGCAATCCGTGCGGATTGATGAACCGCGTTTTCGACATGCCCAAGCGTTTGGCCTTGGCGTTCATCAATTCGACAAAGGCGGGCTCGGTACCTGCGATGGCCTCGGCGAACATTACGGCCACATCGTTGGCCGATTTGACGATCAGCGCCTGAAGAGCGAGTTCGACCGAAAGCTCTCCGCCAACCGGCAAGCCGACCTTGCTCGGGGTCTGCGCGTTGGCGAGTTCGCTGACGGGAATTTTCTGGTCGAGTGTCAGCTTGCCAGCCTTCAAGGCTTCAAACGCCAGATAAGCCGTCATGATTTTGGTCAGCGATGCCGGATACCAGGCATCATCGGCGTCTTCGGCGTAGAGCACCTCTCCATTATAGGCGTCAAACAGCAGGGCCGGGCCAGCAAACGCCGTCGAAGCTGGCGCCATGGTGTGTGCCGCAATCAGAGCGGCTGCAACGCTAGCCAAGGCACGCATGGTTGGCTCCCCAATATAGCCGGAACGACGCACCGACCAGTTTCACTCGGCCGTAGCATGAACTGCCAACCTTGGGAAATGTAGGGCGGGTTTTGCCGATCCAGGCGGCGCTGACGTCGATCGATAACGTTTGAGCCTTGCGCTTTGTTTGTCTAGGCTTTGGTTCCATTTGGAACTGCGCTAAAACTCCTCCATGGCGATTGAGACGAGCACGCGAGACTTGGTCAGAGGCGCTCTGCTAGAACATTGGCAACGTCTTTACGGCTATGCTCTGAGCCAAACGCGTGACCGTGATCGTGCGGCCGACGTGCTGCAGCAGGCGGCGCTTCAAGGTTTGGCCGCGCGCGACCCGCCGGTCGATGCACGTGCATTACGGGCATGGCTTTTCAGGATCGTTCGTAACGTCGCGGTCGACACGCACCGCCGCGAAGCAGTTCGCCACCAGGAGGAGGCCTGCGAGGCCGAGCCCGCTATCTGGTCCTATGATGACCGAGTGATCGCGGGCGTTACGGTCAGCCAGGGTCTTGAACGCATCGCGGATACGCACCGGGAGATCATCGATCTGGTAGACCTTCACGGTTTTCGATACGCAGAGGCGGCTGAGATACTGGGCATTGCAGAAGGAACCGTGATGAGCCGACTAAGCCGAGCACGTAAAGCCCTGCTGGACGCGATCAACGGCAACGTCGTGGTGATTGAGCAATCGAGGAGACGGCATTCGTGACTGAGATGTGGGAGAAGCTCAACGCCTACGTCGACGGCGAACTCGACAAGCAGTCCGCAGCAGATGTGGCCGCAGAAATTTCGCGCAATCCCAACCTCGCTGCACAGGTTGCGACGCTTCACAGGCTGAAAGCGGCCACGTCGCAAGCAGCGTCCAACGCGTTTTGCCCTGCACCGCCGTGTCTTGAGTTTCAGGCAAAATGGCATGGCACCGTTGGTAACTGGAAGGGCCGCGCAATTGCGGCTTGCGCCATTGGCATTATGGTGGTTGGCGCGTTCGTGGCCCTGATCATACTCGATCGCAGCCCGCCAACCTCGAAGTTGGAGGCAAACGCCATCGAACGCGTGTTTGATGCTCATCTCGCATGGGTTAGCAACCCAGCTGCGGGTAGTGACTTGCCCATCACACCAGCCCGCGCGCCAGATTTGACAGGTGCGGGCCTTAGGCTGGTGATTGAGACTCACGGTGTCGTTTCACGTGGTGATGCACTTTTTGGATATTTGGGCCCACGCGGTTGCAAGCTAAGCCTCTGGATCGGCCGAGCGACCGACGCGTTCGCCCTGGCGACGGAACCAAGGCGCCTGCCGACGTCGCTTGGCGTTGAAAGGTTCGCATGGCGCGTTTCTGACAACGCTTATGTCGTTACGACAAAAGGCATGGATGATCAGCGGCTAATTCGCATCACACGGATGATCGATGAACAGGTGCGGCAGCAACCGGTATCGCCGCAGTTGCCAACGCCACTTACCGTTGCTCAGGGGACGACAATAAACCCGCCCTGCAGTGCATGAGATTCAGTTTGCCTTACCAGCAATCGAAGAAACGTAACGCGCCACGGCTTTGATCTGCTCCTCACTGAGCACCTCGTTAGCCGGCATTGCGCCGATGCCCTGCGTTATGGCCGCCATAACGCGATCGACATCTGGCTTCAACGTATCAAGATTCGGGCCGACTTCTCCGCTGGACGCTGCATCCGCCAACGTATGGCATACCGCGCATTTGGGTTCCGACAGTTCGGTAAACACCTTACGACCCAAAGCGAGTTGGGCGTCGTCGGCTGTCGCTGACATTGCCAGTGCGCTAAGTGAAACTGCAAATACGAAACAACCGGCTGCTGATATCGAGATGTGAGATGACAACATGCAATCGTCCTTGTCGTGAACCGCGGAATGTTTGCACGCCTCGATAAACACGAGGCGTGCACTGCGTTTGTTTTGCGCTTACGTCACCGAAAGGTCTATGCCTGGACCTTGCCAGCCGTTGTGAAGATAGCCGCCGCCATTGATCTCGGTATCTTTAGGCTGCACCTTGCCTTCACTATCCGTAGCACGGCAAACGACTTTGTAGGCTCCCGCTGCGAGTTTCGCTGGAAACGTAAACTGCCGCCAAGCGAAGCGTCCAAGATTTGGACCGCTAAGTGAAGCATCCTTCCAGGTTGTACCGCCGTCGGTCGAGACTTCAACCTTTGCGAGGGCGTTAATGCCGCCAAATGCGAGGCCCGTGATCTGCAAGGCCCCAGACTTGGCCGAAGTCAGCGGCGTCGTGATCCACGACCGCACATTCATCGCCCAGACCGCCGGATCATCCGACGTGGCTTTGCGATCGAGAGGATGCATGCGGTAGTTGGTCTTTTGAATTTTCGCTTCCGTCTGTTTCGGTGTGAATACGAGTGCCCTTATATATTTCACGTTGTTGACGCCGGAATAGCCTGGGACGATCATCCGCAAGGGGCCGCCATGGGCAAGTGAGATCGGGCTACCGTTCACGTCCCAGGCGAGGATTACATTGTCTAACGTGTCGAGAGGAACAGAGCGCTCGACGATGAGGCTGAGCGGGTCGAGACCATCGGGTAATGTCTCGCCGCCGGTTCCAGTGATGAATTTGGCGCCATCGGCAATTCCGCCGAGAGCTTCTACGACGGATTTGAGCGGCACGCCGGTCCACACGACACAGCCTGCTGCGCCCACGGTCCAGGGTGTTCCGGTGATTTTCTGGTTCGTGCTGACGACTTGGTCCTGAAAATACTTGCGTCCGTTTCCGGAGCACTGCAGCACCGTCGCTATCGTTACAACTCCAAGCGTTTTGAGCTCGGCAACCGTCAGAGATTTCGGGTACTTTACGCCGCCAAATTCGACTTTCCAGCTGTCACGATTGGCGATGACGGAAGCATCCGGCGGATTGATATTGTTACGGATATAGAGCTTGCTTTCCGGCGTAATCAGGCTGTTGCCGAATTCTTCGCGCTTCATTTCAAGGGTTTTGTCGCTGTGAACTATGAGCGCACTTGCGTCCTTCCAGTCGGCATACTTCGGTAGCGCCGCTTTGACCTTCGGAGCCGCGTCCTGAGCCAGGGCTGTCCCACCCGGACTAGCCACGGCGACTGCGGCGGCGGCGCCTGCGCCCCCAATCAGAAAACTACGGCGATCCACGTCCAAAGAACTATCCACGCGTTCCTCCTGGTTTGCGATCCCTATTGCAGTCTTGCGCTGCAGTGCCGTTGCGTTGCCACATTTCGAGATATGAAGCACGGGCGGCTAGAGATGAGACGCTGGAGCGCGACAGTTTATTCCATCGATTGGGATATTTATTGGAGTTGAAATCCGCCAGCTGGTTGGCAGGGATTTTTTAGATGCATTGCACCCGCCGACCGTGGCTGGCAGCTCCTGGTGCAGCCGTTCTTGTCTTTTGAGCACGTAGGGTGCACGGGGTCGCCGCTTCGAACGACACAGCTCGGTCTGTTCGACGGTCTTTCCCATAGCTCAAAGCCTTAGCCTGCCGGTCTCGTGTGACGAGGCTGCAATGCTTGTTGGGGTACTTCTCTATGGGCGGCGGTGTCAAATATTGGCGATGATGGTGATGGTGCCCCTGGAGGGACTTGAACCCCCACGTCCGAAGACAATCGATTTTGAGTCGATCGCGTCTACCGTTCCGCCACAAGGGCACACCATCGTTCGGGCGGGGCCGGTTTGTATGGCCTGCCCGAGCGATATTCGTCACGAATTAGGCTGCGGTCGCGGCAGCCATGGCCTTGACGCGGGCTGTGAGACGCGAAACCTTACGGCTTGCCGTCTTGGGATGAATATTGCCCTTCTGGGCCGTGCGCACCAGAACCGGCTCTGCGGCCTTTAATGCCGACAACGCTGCGGCCTGATCGCCCTTGGCGATAGCCTCTTCGACGTCGCGCACCTTGGTCTTCATCCGCGTCAAGCGCGAGCGATTGATCGCCGTGCGGCGGACCATTTTGCGGGCGGCTTTCTTGGCCGACTTCGTGTTTGCCATTAACCTCGTCCTTGCCTTGCGATGTCCGGTGCCGGATACGCCATTGGAGACGCGCCGTACTCGCCGGTTTTGTGTGTCGTCGTGCGGTTCAACGTCGAATGTTTCAGCGTCGGCTCGGGCGTGAGGTGCGGAACTTTAAGAGTCCCGGCCGCAACAGCAACGTGGCCAAATAGAAGAGCCGCCCGGAACAAAATCCCGCGCGGCGGAAAGCGATCTATATACGCTTGGTCGGAGCGGTCAACAACGACCACAGTTGGCGTTGGTCGGCGTTTCGACCGGGGGCAGCCGACTGCCACCATCAAAACTTTCGTAATATGGAGGGTGGACCATGGGGTACGTCATTTGGCTAGCACTCGTGCTGGTGAGCTTGTACGGGCATCTCTTGGCGGCGGGGCTCAAGGAGCCATTGTGGTATGCCGCGCTGGCCGCACTAACGGCCGCAACTCTGGCCTATGTCGGTGTTCAGGCCTTGCGCGTGACAGAGCGGCTGGCGGCGCCAGGGCAAGGGGCTCCGGGGCAAGGGTCTCCGGGGCAAGGGGCGCCGCGGGCGCAGCTTGCCGCGCAAGCCGCCCGGCACATCGCTTTCGTTTGGATTTTCTCGGCCTTGGTGCTGTTCCTGATTTACGGGAACGTGCTCAAATGGCGGGAGTGGATCACCTTCGGCACCGGTATGGCCGTAGTCGGGGCCCTGTCCTATGGGCTTGCCATCCTGTTCGACCAGGACGCCGCGCGCGGCAAGTCCGATGCCGCCATGCTCGGCTTTGGTCGTACGCTCAACATTGGCCAGGTGGCGGGCATGGTGATCGCGATGGTTGGGCTGGTCGTCGACGGAAAAATGACCGTGGCGCTTGCAGCCAGCCGGTCCGACTGGGCGGCCAACATGACATTTTTCACCGGAGCCGTCGCGATCGTGGTCATCGGCGTGGTCGCCTTGCTGGCCGACACGCGCGCCAGTGAGCGTGACAGTGAGCGCGAAGCGGCGCTGGCTGGTCGACCTTCGGGGAAATCATGATGGCGCAGCCCGCCGAATCCTTTCGCCCGTTGCTCGTTGCGCTCTGCGCCCTTCTCGCCGTCAGTGTCGCCGGTCAGATGGTCGGGGCGGCCAACGGGTCGGCTGAGTTATCCTATTTCGCAGCGGGCGCTTTTGCGGCCGGCGTTCTGCGCGCCGGTTGGCAGGTCAATCGGCCGTGGTGGACGGTCAAGCCGGTCGAGGACATCGGCCCGGTGCCATCGGGTATCCTGCCGAAGCTGGCGGTGCGCAACGCTACGCTTTTGGCGATGGGCTACATCTGGGGCGCGGCGAGCTTGCTCGGCGTCTATCACGGTACGACGCTGAAGTGGCAGCATGGTTGGCAGTATGCGGCGGCGATGGCATTGATCGGGGTTGCAATTTTTGCGGTCTCGCGGACGTTCGAGAAGTCATGGAGCTTGGCTCTTTTGAACCGGTTGAGCTGGGCCACGATCGTCCAGAGTTGGGCCGCCAGTGGCGCGGTTTTTTGGCTCGCGGGCACGGCCAAACTGCTGTCGAAACGCAGTGATTGGGCTGCCAATGTCGTGTTTCTCGTCGGCGCAGTCATCATCGCGGGTGTTGGCGCGATGTGGCTGAGGTCGGCGCGATTGATCCGCGCGCGGTCGCAACAGGCAAGTGATGCACCTGCGGCCGAGTGACGGGCCAAGTGACGGGCTGCGGGGTCGGGCAAAGGTGTCGGCCGGCAATGAAACGCGCTCAGCGCTGGCAATCGCTGCAGTAGAACGTTGAGCGTTGAGCCTGAACGAGGCGCTTGACTGTGCCGCCACATCCAGGCCGGACGCATGGCTGACCTTCGCGGCCGTAGACGGCAAAGGCTTCCTGGAAGTGACCCTCGTTGCCATCGGCGTGGCGATAATCACGCAGACTTGACCCGCCGGCCGCGATGGCATCCTCGAGCACGTCTTTGATCATCGGCACGAGTTTTTCGGCGCGGTTCGATGGCGAACCGTTGCCGCGCGCCAAGGTGCCAGCCGTTCGACGCGGCGAAATACCAGACCGGAACAGCGCTTCGGCGACATAGATGTTGCCAAGCCCAGCAACGATCCGCTGATCGAGCAGGAACGACTTCATGTCGGCGGACTTACCGGCTGCTTTGATGGCGAGGTAGCTCGGGGTCAGGCCGGGCGATAGCGGCTCGACGCCGAGGTCAGCGAACGCCTTGTGACCTGCGAGGCGCGCGGTATCTTCGAGCAGCATGAAACCGAACCGGCGCGGGTCGTTGTAGACGACGCTTGCCCCGTTGCTGAGACCGACGAAGACGTGATCGTGCTGGGGCAGGGCGCCCGTGTTGTAGATATATTCGCCGACCGTCTTGACCTCACCCGCTTGGCCGGGTCGCAGACTGAGACGGCCGCTCATACCGAGATGGATGATCAGCGTTTCGCCGCCAGACAGTGCCAGCAACAAATATTTCGCCCGCCGCGTCACGGTTTCGATGCGCTGCCCCATTAGGCGGCCAGCGAAACGGTCGGGAAACGGATAGCGCAAATCCGGGCGCCGAATTTCAAGCTGCGCGACGGTGGCACCTTCGAGCGCGGGGGCCAAGCCGCGCTTGATGGTTTCCACCTCGGGGAGTTCAGGCATCGTGCGGTGAAATCCTTTTTCGGCGTCGTGTTCTTGTGAAGTGATCTTGGCTTCCAACGTCGTGTGGCGTCGGCAGACCCCGGCAGACCCGGATGCCGATTGCAAATACTACTGGTCAACGCGTATGGTCGGCGGTCTCGAACCCGTCGCCCAACCGTCGTCCCTAATCCGTCACTCCAAACCTTGGCCCGTCGGCTCCATGTACGAAGCAATCACCGGCCCGATCCGCGTCCGCGTCACGCCATCTTACGTCGACGAACGTTCGGCGCCAGACGATGGTTATTTCTTCTGGGCCTATACCGTCGACATCGTCAACGAGGGCGATGGTCCTATGCATTTGCATGCGCGCCATTGGCGGATCGTCGATGCCAATGGGCGGATCGAGGAAATTCGCGGACCAGGCGTCGTCGGGCAAACCCCCGTGATCGAACCAGGCGCCAGCTTCAGCTATACGTCGGGCTGTCCGTTGAAGACGTCATCGGGCATCATGTCGGGCAGCTACCAGATGTCGTCGAGTGACGGCCAGTTGTACGACATCGTGATCCCAGCGTTCTCGCTCGACAGTCCGTTCGCCGTTCGCCAGATGAACTGACCCGTGAACGAACGCGGCCTAGAGTTCTTCCGCTTTAAATGTAATCGCGGAAGGACTCTAACTTATTGGTTTGTCGTGCTTCTTTTCGGAAAACCGGTTCCCACTTTTCCGGAAGCACTCTAGTAGGTATGCTGCGCACGGGTCCTAAGGCATCATTCCATCACCATGAAACCGCCGGTTTACTCGACGCTTGAACTGCTTGAACGGCTCGTCGCGTTCGATACGACAAGCCACAAGTCGAACCTCCCGCTGATCCGGTTTGTCGAGGATTACCTCGCGCAAAACAGGATCGCGAGCCACCTCGTTCCGACGCCAGACGGCACCAAAGCCAGCCTGTTTGCGACGATCGGACCGGCAGGCGTGCCCGGTGTTGCGCTATCGGCGCATACCGACGTCGTTCCCGTCGACGGTCAGACGTGGACGACCGACCCGTTCCGACTGGCCGACCTCGGCGACCGGGTCGTTGGTCGCGGCACGACCGATATGAAGGGCTTCCTCGCTTGCGTACTGGCGATGGTGCCCGAATTCACGGCGCGCAAGCTCAAGACACCGATCCATCTGGCGTTGTCCTACGACGAAGAGATCGGGTGCGTTGGCGTGCGGCCAATGATTTCCGAGTTCGGTTCGAGGCTCGTCAAGCCGCGCATGGTGATCGTGGGCGAGCCAACGTCGATGATGGTCGTCGACGCTCACAAGGGGCCCGTGCGCTGGCACGTCGAGATCAAGGGCCGCGCGACGCACTCGAGCATGGCGCAACTTGGCGTCAATGCAATCACCTACGCGGGGCGGCTGATCGGGGAGCTCGAGCGGATCGAAGCGCGGCTCAAGACCGAAACCGATGAGCGGTTCGACCCGCCATACGCCACGCTGCAAGTCACACGGATCGAGGGTGGGACGGCGTCCAACATCGTGCCGGTGTCGGCTTGGCTCGGCTTCGAAGTGCGGGCGTTGCCGCGGACCGACACGCGCCGCATCCTGCGTGAGTTGCAGACGTTCGCGGACACCGTGTGCCTGCCCCAGATGCGTGAGGTGGCGCTGGAGGCTGAGATCACGATCACGCAGACAAACTCGGTGGCGCCATTCCGCGCCGATCCCGATAGCGAACTTTCGGCTTTGGTCCTCAAGCTGCTAGGGCAGAACGAGACATTCGCGGCGTCCTACGCTACCGAAGCTGGATTCTTCCAGGGAGCTGGAAGCGCGGCGATTATCTGCGGCCCCGGCGACATCGCCCAGGCGCACACGGCGGACGAGTGGGTCGCCAAAGCGCAGCTCGAGGCATGCAGCGCGTTTCTGGCGCGTCTCGCAGACTGGTGTGAGACGTAGCCGCGTCCGAGTTGCAGACGACGGCGATCAGGTTTCTGCACATGGCGGAAATGCCGCTAAGCATCGGGCGAGATCTTCGGGTAGCCCGTTCATATCGGTTGCAACGGCGATGCAGGTGTTGCGGCCCTCGGCCACGACCAGCGGAGGTGAGCCGTTGGCGTCGAATATGCGCCATGTGCCACACAGCGCACCGTAGCTTGCGAAGTTGCCGATCGAGCGCGCATAGCGCCTGCGCACGTCGGCTTCCGGCACATCGTGCCCGCCTTCCGCCACGCGCCGGGCCACGCGGCCGAGGCAAGCATCAACATTTGCGGTCATGAAGTACAACAATCGCGTCGCGTATCCGCTCGCTCGGGCCTGCTCAATTGTGCGCAAGTGACCGAGGCCTGCGAGGGTGGTTTCGATCGACAGCGTCTCGCGGTCGGCCATCAGCTGGTCGATGCGCGTCAACGCAACGCGTGCTGCGGCCCGGCGTGCAATATCGGGTTGCAAAGGCGATAGCCCGCGCGCGATCTCATCGACGTTGACGAAGTGCACCGAGCCGGAAACCGACCGTATGTGCCGGAACGCATATGTCGTTTTGCCGACACCGTCCGGGCCGGCGACCAACCACAGCACTGGAGGCTTGGGTTCAGACACTTGAGGGCGTTAGACATCCAGGTTTTCGACGCTCAAGGCGTTGGTTTGAATGAACTCGCGCCGTGGCTCGACGACGTCGCCCATCAGCTTGGAAAAGATCGCGTCGGCTTCGGTCAGGTCCCCGACTTTGACCTGTAGAAGCGTGCGGACATCCCGGTCGAGCGTCGTCTCCCAGAGCTGGTCGGGGTTCATCTCGCCGAGACCCTTGTAGCGCTGGAGTGAGATACCCTTTCGGCCGGCGTCGTAGACGGCCGTTAGCAAGGCGCGGGGGCCGCTGACCCGCATGGTTTCTCCCTTGCGGCGAAGGTTGCCTGGCTTGCTGTAGACCTCGGACAGGCCGGCGCGCTTTTCGTTGAGGCGGCGGGCATCGACGGAAGCCAGCAGGTTGCGGTCGAGCGCGTGAGCTTCGGTGACGCCACGGAGCACGCGCTTCAGCAACAGCCCCTCGGCGGTGGCGGATCCATTCCAGCCGCCTTCGGTTTCTTCGGCGATGGCATCAAGGCGCTGGGCAATGTCAGCAGCGACGGCCGACGCGGCGGCCGGGTCGTCGAGGATCGCCGGGTCGAATGCACCAGCGATCGCGGCTTGCTCGGCAAGGTCGCGGTTGTAGCGCGAGTGCAGGCCGTCGATGATGGCCGAGACGCCGCGCGCCGTTTCGACGATGTCGCGCAGGTCGCGGCCACCGCGCTCGACGCCTTCGCCAGTGGCCAGGATCGCTTCGTTCAGGCCCTCGTCGATCAGGTAGTCTTCGAAGGCGCGCTGATCCTTGAGGTAGGTGTGCGACTTGCCCTTCATGACTTTGTAAAGCGGAGGCTGGGCAATGTAGAGATGGCCGCCCTCCACTAGTTGCGGCATCTGGCGGTAGAAGAACGTCAGCAGCAGCGTGCGGATGTGTGCGCCGTCGACGTCGGCGTCGGTCATGATGATGATCTTGTGATAGCGCAACTTGGCGAGGTTGAAGCCGCCGTTGCCTTTCTCGTCGGGTTCACCAAGGCCGGTGCCGAGAGCGGCGATGATATTGGTCACCTGTTCGGAGCCCAGCATCTTGTCGCGGCGCGCGCGTTCGACGTTCAAGATCTTGCCGCGAATGGGAAGCACGGCTTGATACTCGCGCTTGCGCGCCTGCTTGGCCGAGCCGCCGGCGCTGTCGCCCTCGACGATGAACATCTCAGTATTTTTGGCATCGCGGTCGGAACATTCGGCGAGGCCGCCGGGCAAGCGCAATCCGTCCAGCACGCCTTTGCGCCGTGTGAGATCGCGTGCCTTACGGGCCGCCTCGCGCGCCAATGCGCTTTCGATGACTTTCTGGATGATCAGTTTCGCTTTTTGAGGGTTCTCCTCGAAGAATTGCGAGAGTTTGTCGCCAACGACCGACTCGACCACCGTCTTGACTTCGGACGAGACAAGCTTGTCCTTGGTCTGGCTCGAGAATTTCGGGTCGGGCACTTTGACAGAGAGCACGCACGTCAGGCCTTCGCGCGAATCTTCGCCCGACAATTCGACCTTTTCTTTCTTGGTCGCCCCGGAGGTATCGGCATATTTGTTGACGACGCGCGTCAAGGCGGCGCGGAAGCCGGCCAAGTGCGTGCCGCCGTCCCGTTGCGGGATGTTGTTGGTGAAGCACAGCGTCGTCTCGTGGTAGCTGTCGTTCCACCACATGGCGACTTCTGCGGTGATGCCGTCTTTTTCGGACCGGATCAGGATCGGGTTGTCGATCAGTGGCGACTTCGAACGGTCAATGTAGCGAACGAAGGCGGCCACGCCACCGTCGTAGTTGAACTCCTGCTCCTTGATGTCGGCGTGACGCTTGTCGGTCAGCCGGATTTTGACACCGGAGTTGAGGAACGCCAGTTCGCGCAAGCGGTGCTCAAGCGTGCCGAAGTCAAACTCGGTCATCGTGAACGTGTTCGTGCTCGGCAGGAACGTGACCTCCGTCCCTCGGCCGTCTTTCGATTGACCCGTGACCCGAAGTGGTGCCACCGGGACGCCGTCGCGGAACTCCATCTCGTGGACATCGCCGCTGCGCCAGACGGTCACCTTCAGAGACGACGAGAGAGCGTTGACGACCGAAATGCCGACGCCGTGGAGGCCGCCGGAGACTTTGTAGGCGTTGTTGTTGAACTTTCCACCGGCGTGCAGTTCGGTCATGACGATCTCGACCGCCGACCGCTTCGGATCGTGATCGTCGTCTTGCTTGACGCCCGTCGGGATGCCGCGGCCGTCATCGCGTACGGTGCATGATCCGTCGGCGTTCAGGGCCACCGTGACGGCGGTGGCGTGGCCAGCCAGGGCCTCGTCGATTGCGTTGTCGACGACCTCGTAGACCATATGGTGGAGGCCGGAGCCGTCGTCGGTATCGCCAATGTACATGCCGGGACGCTTGCGAACGGCCTCGAGGCCTTTCAACGTTTTGATCGCGTCTTCGTTGTAATCGTCGACTGCTATTTTACGGGCTGGCTCTGCGCTCATTTACAGGTCTCACGGGGTCGGTCGTCGGGTCGGTCGTCGGGTAGGTCATCGTGTCGGGCATTGGCGTGGTTTTCGTGTCGGTCCAGGCCCGTTTTCGAGGCCGGTCACGGCAGCGCGCACACTACCACACGGCCGATGTGACGTGTGCATAAAATCGGACTGCCGACGGGCGGCCGGCCACAGAATAAAATGCAATATTATCAATCTATTACACCGCCCGTTTTAGTCGCACTCGACCGTTGATGAAGACAGCTTCATGACGTGGACGAGTGGCGGTAGTTCAGGCGCCAAGCGGGTGGCGCGAATAGGCCTGTGGCCCGCCTGCGGATAGGGTGTGTTTTTGGCCGCTCAGGCGACCGCGTCCGGCCCGTCGACGCGCATGAAATGGGCGCGGCGATCAAGCGCGTCGAACGCCGACCGGTCGGTGCCGGTCATCCACGCCTGTGCCTTGAGGCGGACGATCTCGTCGAATAGCGCCATGCGCCGCTGCTCGTCTAAGTGCGCCGTGATTTCGTCGAGCAACAGGATCGGTGCGCGCCCTTGCTGGCGCTGCGCGGTCAACTCAGCATGGGCGAGCACGAGGCCGGTGAGCAGGGCCTTCTGTTCGCCGGTTGAGCACAGGCCAGCGGCAACCTGCTTCGGGCCGTGCACGACCGACAGGTCAGACCTGTGCGGGCCATCGAGCGCCCGGCTGGCGGCGCGGTCGCGGTCACGATTTCGGGCAAGCTTCACTCCGTAGTCGTCCTCGACGTCTACGGCCGGCTTGACCGCCAGAGCGGCCTCGAGCGCGCCTTCGATCGCGATCCGCGCCCAGGGGAACGGGGACGCGGGGTCGCGCACGCGCCGCGCTTCGATAATCTCGGCCATCGCGGCCGCCGCTTCGGAGCGGGCCGCAGCGATCGCGACGCCGGTTTCGGCCATGATCTGCTCCAGCCCGCCAAGCTGGGCGTTGTCGCGGACGCCGTCGGCAAGAAGGCGGTTGCGCATGGCCATGGCGCGTTCGAAGCGGCCCGCGATCAACCGGAACGCCGGGTCGAAGCACAGGATCAGCCGGTCGAGGAAGCGGCGGCGCTCTCCAGCTGGGCCGGTGAACAGGCCATCCATGGCCGGTGTCAGCCAGACGATTTCCACCAGATCGGCCAGGATGCCAGAGCTGCCGTGGGGCTCGCCGTTGATCTTCACGATGCGCGATGTCGAGGCCCGCCCGCCCGCCGACCGGGCCAAACGCGACGCCAGTGGTAGAAGTCCCGTTCCGATGTCGACGGGGCCGCCGAGTGCGTCGACGCGAGCGGCGACGGCCCACGATCCGTCGCCTTGGGCTCTGGCCATTTCCGGCAAGGGCGCGCGGCGGAGGCCCTGCCCGGCCGTGAGCAGCGAAATGGCTTCGAGGATGTTGGTTTTCCCGGCCCCGTTTTGCCCGGTCAGGACGACCGGGGTCGGCGGGACTTCGATGGTGAGCGCCGCGTAGCTGCGGAAGTTGGTGAGCGCGAGCCGCTCGATCGTCAGCCCTGCCGCGCAAGACGCGCGATTGGGAAGCTCGGTCTGCTGCACGTCAACTCGTCCGGCGTGGGTCGCCGCAGATGTCACGGATTTAAACCCGCATCGGCATCAAGACGTAGAGTGCGCTGTCGTCGGCGCTGTCTTTGACCATCGTCGGCGAGCCGGGATCGGCCAACATGAACTTGGCCTCGCTGCCTTCGAGCTGGCCAGCAATATCGAGCAAATAGCGGGCGTTGAAGCCGATCTCCAGCGGGTCCGAGCCGTAGCCGATGCCGAGTTCTTCGGTCGCGCTGCCGCCTTCGGGATTGTTCACTGACAAGGTCAGTGTGCCATCGCTGAGAGCGAGCTTGACCGCGCGGCCGCGCTCGCTTGCTATCGTCGAGACGCGGTCGACGGCGCTCATGAACTCCGCGTTCGAGACGGTCATCGCCTTGTCGTTACCCTGCGGGATGACGCGGCCATAATCCGGGAACGAGCCGTCGATCAGCTTCGACGTCAAGGTGACGCTGCCGACCTCGAAGCGGACCTTCGCCGGGCTCACGCCGACGCGGACCAGCGCGCCTGGATCTTCGATCAGGCGATGGAGTTCGTGGACTGTCTTGCGTGGAACGATGATGCCGGCCATACCCATGGCGCCTTCCGGGCGGGGCAATTCGACCTGCGCCAAGCGATGGCCGTCTGTTGCGACAGCGCGCAGCGTCGGCTCGCCAGCGGTTTCAGCGGTGTGCAGATAGATACCGTTCAAATAGTAGCGCGTTTCTTCGGTCGAGATCGCGAACTTGGTCTTGTCGATCAGCCGCTTCAAATCAGACGCAGCGATTTCAAACTCGTGGGCGAATTCGCCGACTGCAAGGTCGGGGAAGTCCTCGGCGGGCAAGGTCTGGAGCGCGAACCGCGACGAGCCGGCCCGCAATGTCAGACGGTTTTTTTCCGCGTCGCGGATCAGCTCGACCTCGGAGCCATCTGGCAACTTGCGCACGATGTCGTGGAGCATGTGGGCTGGAACCGTCAGTGCGCCGGGCTCTTTGACGTCGGCGCCGACGCTTTCGATCACCTCGCGCTCGAGGTCGGTTGCCTTGAATTTCAAGGTCCGGCCGCTCGCCGACAGCATGACGTTCGACAAGATCGGTATCGTCGTGCGCCGCTCCACGACGCTCGTGACGTGGCTCAAGGCTCGGAGCAGTTCGCCGCGTTCAATCGTGAGCCGCATGGTTAGTCCTTGCGAGATGGCCGATCCGGACATGCCCGGCATCGATCCCTCGGCTACAGCCTAGCCGCAGCGTTGCAGATACGTGCCGAATATGACGGCGGGGACGCCATCTACACGCGAATCGGCCGCGGCATCCACTGGAAACCGCCGAATGTCGGAAGGGCGTGGCTAAAAATGGCTAAGGGCGACGCCGTTAAGCGCCACCCTCAGCCATTCCGTCGCCGTACCCCGCCGAGGAAACCGGTATTTCAAGCTATCCGTGTCAGGTATTGAGGAGCTTCTTCAGCTCCTCGAGCTCGTCGCGCAACTTTGGGTTGTCGCTCAAGATCCCCTCGATCTTGCGAATTGCGTGAATGACCGTCGTGTGGTCGCGGTTGCCGAAGCGGCGGCCGATTTCGGGCAACGACCGTGCCGTCATCTGCTTGGCCAGATACATCCCGATTTGCCGCGGCCAAACCACCGACCGGTGGCGGCGTTGAGATAGCAGGTCGCCCTTGGAGACGCCGAAATGGCGGGACACGACACGCAGGATGTCTTCGATCTTGACGCGGCGTGGCTCCAGACCTTGGACGAGGTCACGGATCACGGTCTCGGCGATGTCGAGCGTCAGTGGTGTGCGGGTATACTGCCACGTCGCGTAGAGGCGCGTGATCGCGCCTTCGAGTTCGCGCCCGCTTTCCGTCAGACGGTCGGCGAGGAGGTCGAGGACGTCGGGGCCGACATCGAACGAGGCGTCGAAGCCGCGCTTTTCGCCAACCCGACGCTCTAAGACCTTGAGGCGCAAGTCATGGTCGAGACCGCCGATTTCGGTAACGAGGCCGCGCTGGAGGCGTGAGCGCATGCGCTCGTTGAGGCGTTCGATGTGGTTGGGTGCTCGGGCCGAGGCCACGACGACCTGACGGCCGCCGTCGAGCAACGAATTGATGATGTGATCGAATTCCTGCTCGGTGCGCTCGCCCTGCATGAACTCGAGATCATCGATCAGCAACACGTCGATCTGGCGGAAACGCTCCTTGAAAGCGGCTGGATCCTGACTGCGGATGGCTTCGACGAACTGATAGCGAAAGCGTTCCGCGGTGAGATAGAGCACCTGCGCATTGGGGTTTCGACGTTTGATCTCCCACGCAACGGCTTGCAGAAGGTGGGTCTTTCCGAGACCAACCGACGAGTGGATGTAGAGCGGGTTGAACGCCGGAGTTGTGCCAGTTGCGACCTCTGCCACTTGCGTGGCGGCGGCGTGCGCAATCCGGTTCGAACCGCCGACGATGAAGCTGTCGAAGGTATAGCGCGGGTCGAGCGGAGAGCCCTCGAAGCCGCCAGCCTGGGTCCGGCCGATGGCTGCTGGCGCTGGTCGCGGGATCGGACGGATCGCGTCTGGGACGACGCTTTCAAAGGTGCCCGGTACGGTGTCGCCTTCGAACTGCGGGAGGCTATCGGCGCGCGATTTGTGTTGGCTCGATGGCTGGCGCAAGATGACGTCGATCTTCTCGACGCCGTCGAACTCCGATCGCGCGGCTGTCAACAGGGCTTCGCTATAGTGCGACTGGATCCAGTTGCGCAGGAATTTCACAGGGACAGACGCCGTCAGCACGCGACCGTCGAACCGGTCGAACTCCAACGCGTTGAACCAGCTTGTATAAATGTCTTCGCCAAGGCGGGCGCGGAGGAGTGCGCGGACTTTCTGACCACGCCCGTCGATGCCTGTCGTGCCGGTGTTGAACGTGCTGGTGGTCGGACCGGCCGGAGTTTGCGCGTCCGTCGCGCCAGCGGCGCCTGCTACGGTCTGCGGTGTCACGTTCTGCATGTCATACCCCGTTCCAAATACTTGCCAAGCGCAGCTATCGTGCCCAACAGGGCGCCACGCGTTACGTCGAATGCAATTTCCAAACGTGCGGCCTGCCGCACCTTGACATCCGACAATTCAAGACGGGCTGGTTGTTCCAGCCCCGTTCCGGTGTCAGCCCATCTCAATTCTGGGCTGTCTTAAATTCAGGACGCGGCCGACGACGGTCGCGTCACAGCACGGCTGTGGTTCAACCTTGGACCCATGGAAGCCCTGCCGCTTTCCAGCCACCAGCGGTTCCTCTGTGCCGGTTCGCATCGAGCGGGCCTTCAAAACCTTCGGCGACGTTGTGGCACCGGGTGAACCCCGATGACGTCATAAGTTCTGCAGCCATGCGGCTGCGGCCACCCGACCGGCATATGAAGAAGACATCGGTCTGCGGCCCGGCTCCGAGGTCTCCCAGTGCCGCCGAGAGGCGCTCGGAGAATGCCGGATCAATCCCGTTGTCGGGAAACGTCTGCCATTCGACGGTCACGACGCGCTTGCCCAATGCCGACAAATCAGGCAGCCCTACGAATGCCCACTCGGCACGTGTTCGAACATCGACCAGCACCGCCGAGGGCTCGGACGCTAGGTGGTCGAACGTCGATTTTGGAGACACGTCATCAACCTGTGCGCTGTCAGCCACGGGTACCTCGACCATTTAAGCAATGAACGAACCAGCGCTCTCACACGCGAGCGTTGCAACGTCAGCGCCAATACTCGGGCGTCGAGAGGTTGCGCGATAACTCAACAAAGTGGGGAAATCGCCGGTTCCGAACGCCTCCGATTTGGTGGACGCGAACGACCCTCGGCTTCCCGGTAATTATGAACACTCCATGACGATCTGTCGGAGGTTGTTCAGAGGCCCAGGCTTAGTCGTTAACGAAATGGAAAGCAAGCTTGGGGGTGGACAGGGTCGCGGATCAAATCCGGCCCTAGAAATGCTGAAATCCACAGCGACAAGCGACCTGGATGGCTTGGTCTTTGCCCCTGATATCGTTCGATAATTTTGCTTTGTGGAAGATGCTGAACCGCTGTCACTCAACAGGACGAAGGGAGGCGCGCGCGGGGGCATTTTCAAGCTGGGATCTGGGCTTGTCGGCTCGCTTGGCGGCAGGGGTGATGGATGCTTTTTTCCACATGCGCCCGAGGCTTAGTCCACGACTCGGACGTCGCTTGAGGGGCTATCCATTGGTGCAGGTTTGCAACAGCCGATTGGGATATATATTCAGTAAGCGTATGGTTGTATTGTGACGGTTTTCTAACCGGTTGGTTGTGTGGGCGAGCTAAGTTGCACGGCATGGCTGTCGGCGGTTCACCGAAGCTGGCAGGATTTGGCCATCTCGTCCGCCGACCCCGTCATGCGGCGACGGGCGCTGCGTCCACGAGGTCGACGATATCGGCCATGATGTCGTTGAGTTGGAAGTCCTTCGGGGTGTAGACGGCCGCGACACCGAACGATTTGAGAATGCGTTCGTCCTCGGGCGGGATGATGCCGCCGACGATGACCGGGATCGATCCGAGCCCGGCTTGTTGCATGCGATCCATCACGTCGCGCACAAGCGGCACGTGAGAGCCGGACAGGATCGACAAGCCGACGACGTGGACGCTTTCGTCGAGTGCGGCCCGGACAATCTGCGCGGGCGTCAAGCGGATGCCCTCATAAAGCACGTCCATGCCGCAATCGCGGGCCCGCACGGCAATCTGCTCAGCGCCGTTGGAATGTCCGTCGAGGCCGGGCTTTCCAACGAGAAACTTGATGCGTCGCCCGAGTTTGGCAGACACGCGGTCGGCGGTCGCGCGGATCGTTTCGATCGCCCGATCGTCGCGGACCACGGCGGATTGCGAGACGCCGGTCGGCGCGCGGTACTCGCCGAAGATGGCGCGCAAGACGCCGCCCCATTCGCCCGTGGTGATGCCTGCCTTGGCGCAGGCGATCGAGGGCTCCATGACGTTCCGGCCCTCTTTAGCGGCGCGTTCGAGGTCTGCCAGCGCAGCTTTGGCGGCCTTGGTATCCCGGGCCGAGCGCCACGCTTGAAGGCGGCCGATCTGGTCAGCCTCGACGGCTGGGTCGACGACCATGATGGCGCCTTCGCCAGCCGACAGTGGCGAGACCTCGGTTTCGCGGAATTTGTTGACACCGACGACGATCTGGCTGCCGGTCTCGATCCCCGACAACCGGGCGGTATTGCTCTCGACCAACCGACGCTTCATGTAGTCGATCGCCGCCACGGCGCCGCCGAGGCCATCAATGGTGGCGAGTTCGGCGCGGGCTTCGACCTTCAACTGTTCGACCTTGCGGGCGATCTCGTGGCTACCGTCGAAGATGTCGCCGTAATCCAAAAGGTCTGTTTCGTAGGCCATCACCTGCTGCATCCGCAGCGACCATTGTTGGTCCCAGGGGCGGGGCAAGCCAAGCGCTTCGTTCCATGCCGGCAACTGGACGGCGCGGGCGCGGGCATTCTTCGACAGCGTGACCGCAAGCATTTCGATCAGGATGCGATAGACGTTGTTTTCGGGCTGTGGCTCGGTCAGGCCCAACGAGTTGACCTGGACGCCGTAGCGGAACAGCCGGTTCTTGGCGTCGGTGACGCCGTAGCGTTCTCGGGTAATTTCATCCCATAGTTCGTTGAACGCCCGCATCTTGCAGATTTCGGTCACGAACCGCATGCCGGCGTTAACGAAAAACGACATGCGGCCGACGACAGACCCGAATTCGGCGACGGGGACCTCGCCCGAAGCCTTGACCTGATCGAGGACCGCGATCGCTGTAGCCAGCGCAAATGCCAGCTCCTGGACCGGCGTCGCACCAGCCTCTTGGAGGTGGTAGGAACACACGTTCGTCGGGTTCCATTTCGGCACATTGCGGTAAGAGTAGACAATCGTGTCCTGGATCAGTTTCAGCGACGGTCCGGGCGGGAACACGTAGGTTCCGCGCGACAGGTACTCTTTGATGATGTCGTTCTGGATCGTGCCAGTCAGTTTATCGCGCGAGGCGCCGGTTTCGTCGGCGGTGGCAATGTAGAGGGCCAGGAGCCAAGCGGCCGTCGCATTGATCGTCATCGACGTGTTCATCTGGTCGAGCGGAATACCGTCGAGAAGAGTGCGCATGTCTCCCAGATGGGACACCGGCACGCCGACCTTGCCAACCTCACCGCGTGCCAGCTCATGGTCGCTGTCGTAGCCCGTCTGAGTCGGCAAATCGAAAGCAATCGAGAGGCCCGTTTGCCCCTTGGACAGGTTCAGCCGGTACAACTCATTCGACTTCGTCGCGGTGGAGTGGCCCGCATACGTGCGAAAAATCCATGGCTTGTCACGGGGTGTCGGCTTCTCGTCGTGCATGGGGCCGTCCTGTTTGGCACGTTGCATTGGGGCTCTGTTTGTCTTGACGGCGCTTTCGCGATGCCCAAACTTGCCTCGATGCGTCACTCTCAAGCAGGTTCGTTTGATTTTTCGACCAGCAAAAGTTGGCGCGAGCGATCAAATGCTGCTGCCATGCACACTAACCGCGAGTGGGGCGGAGGGCAAAACGTTATTGGTGCCCGGCGGGCAGTTCAGCCGATCTGGGCCGGGTCGTCGCCCTTCAACGGGTTGGTCACATCGCCGATCGTGACGAGAATTCGGTATACGACAATCCAGACTATGAAGACCGAGCATATAGCCAGCCCGGCGGCAACGACAGCGTTGGCGCTTTTGTTGCCGTGGAATGCGACGCCGAGAAGCGCGAGCGCAGTATGGGCCAGGAGAATTGCAACAAAAAGTGAAGCGGCGCCGATGTTTGACATCAAAGTATCGTCGGAATAAGCGTGCAAAATGAGACCGGCGATGATCGCCATCAGGCCTGCAATCCACCAGACGACGTAGTCGGTGCGCCAGAATAGAACCCAGAATATGTCGAGCGTTTCTAGCACGGTACGAACTTCCCTAACAATACCGCCGTATATTTCGACATTCTAACCCTACCAATTTTGGTAGCAATTAATTCCTAATTTCTTACTAACTTTTCGGGCGTTGATCTGCCATGGTTCGGCAAAGCGCGGGTTCAGCCAACGCCGATTGCGCATACATGTCGATCACCCATTACCGCCTCAGGCTGCTTCCGCCACCTCGTCGGCGCCGCCACGCAGCCTCCTGAGTTCCATCAGCCCGCGGTTGAGTTCTGCGCCGAGGATGATGATCACGGCGGTGACTTGGAAGTAGATCAGCGCGACCATGAGCTGCGATAAGCCCGCATAGAACCGCGTGTAGTCCGAAAAGTCGAGATATCGCGAATAGAGACCCGCCGAGGCGAGCCAGAGTACGACCGACAGCAACACGCCTGGCCAGACGTCGGCTAGCGTGCGCTTCCCCGACACCAGAAACAGATGGAAGGCCGTCAGCTGGGCGCCAATTACGGCAGCAGACAATCCGTAGCGGACCCCGACATTGGCCCAGCTACTATCGAGATAGATTTTGATCAGATCTGGAACGAACTGGGGTTCGAATTTTGCGGCCACACTTGGGCCGACGACCACGGCCCACGTGATCACAAGCATCGAGATCGCCGACAGCAGCACGAGAAGCATCGAGAACAAGACGCAGACGATGTATGGACGCGTTTCCTGGACCCGATACGCGCCATTGAGCGCTGCCCTGAGCGTTTCGATCGCGCTGGTGGCAAAGAACAGCGTTATCAATCCAGATAGCGTCAGCAAGTCGATACGCGTTGTGCCCATGATACTGACGACTTCTGGCGCCAAGGCCCGAGCCACGTCCTTGGGCAATATCTGGAACAGCTGATCGACGGCTTGCGTCGCGATCGCCTCGCCGCCAAAGATCGACGCCAAGGCACCGAGAAAGATGCAAAACGGAAACAGCGAGATCACGAACGAAAACGCAACGGCACCAGCGAGCGTGAAGCCGCTATGCTCGTACGTTCGGTAGACGGCTTCCGCGAACGTGCGGAACCGAAACGGTGTAGCGGCGTGCGCAATCATGTCGAAATCCTAACCGGTCGTTGGCGCCGTTACCATATTATGTGCCGTCTTGGCCGAATTTTATGCGCGGGCCTAGCGCCGCGCATCGGCTCTCCGTGACGCAAGCGGGATGAGCTGGCGATCACAACATGGCAATCGCACGGCACTTTGATCGCGGAGATGGCGCGCTGCCTCGCTATCGCCAAGGTCGGCCCCGATGACACGCTCACAGCGGATACTTGGCACGCCTACGGCATTACGCCGGACCCGTGTTGACTCCACACAGCAACACTCCATTCCGTATGAATGACAAGCCAGCGTTCGTGCTGGAGCTGTGGCTGGCGAAGCAGCTACTGTCGGATACTGAGGAACGGGCCGTGCTGCTGAACCGGATGAGCAGCCAGTGATTAGTTGATTGTATGAGGGGAGAAGGCATGCCCAAGCGGCAGCGCGAGCCGGGTTCGAAAGCGACAACGGCGATCGTCGGCCTCGATGCGCCCGTCGAGGTCAGGCGGCATCCCGCCGCGCGCCGGATGACGCTGCGGGTGTCCCGGACCAAAGGCACCGTGATCGTGACGATGCCGTTGCGCTGCAACGTCGATGACGCTGGCAGCTTCGTAAACCGCCATCTCGATTGGGTTCGCGACCGGCTCCACACGTTGCCCGAGCTGGTGCCCTTCGCAGACGGTGCCAGACTTCCGATCCGCGGCGAGTTCCACCGGCTGGATTTCGCGGCTGACCGCAATCGGGCTGGCGCGCTTGTCGAGGTTCTTGCGGGGCCGACGATCGGAAGCGATCCGGTTTTGGTGATCAACGGCCGACCGGCAAGCGCCCCACGGCATTTGTCGCGCTGGTTGATCGAGCAGTCTCGCGTTGATCTGGTGCGGCAGGTCGGCGTCCATGCGCATCGATTAGGCTTACAGCCGAAGCGTATCGCCATCCGCGATCAGACCAGCCGTTGGGGTTCGTGTTCCACAACCCGAGTGCTGTCGTTCTCGTGGCGCTTGATCCTCGCTCCGCCAGATGTTCTCGATTATGTGGCTGCGCACGAAGTCGCGCACTTGGCCGAGATGAATCATGGTCCACGATTTTGGGCGCTGGTCAAAAAGACGATGCCGGAGATGGACCGCCCTCGGCGCTGGCTCACGTCATACGGTGCCGAACTTCATCGTTATGGCCCAGGACGCGATTGACGGTTCGCGCTTATCGGGACGCGCTTCAAGTTGAGCTGGCAACAACATCGCTGACCCGAACCGGTATTATCTCGCCTGAGATGATCCCGAAGCCAGCGGCCAGGATCGGCGCGATCTGGACCGCATCGGCCGTGAATGAAACCTCGACGCGTTCGCCGACATGCTTGATACTTCGCTCGCTCGACCAAAACCCGCCGCCCGTGGACCAGCCAGAAAGGACCGGACGGACTGCGAAGTCGTGGTGATTCAGCGACGCCAGACACGATCGTATGGCCGGGACTTGCGTCCGCCTCACCGTCACAGCGATCCGCTTGTTCACATCGGCTTGCATCGTACTGCTCCGCGCACGTCTCGAATTGGGACGCGTGTCAGCGATCCCGGCACCTTACCGTGTTGTTTTGCAAGGCTCGTGCTGCGGCCGTGCGAACCCGAAGGACATGCCATCAACGGCCTCTCGGCTGGAGCGAGCGCAACCGCGCGGCATCAACGCAACAACGGCAACGTCCGCGGTTCCGTTTGCGGATTGAAAATTTTTGCTTCGGTCGAACCGTCCTCTAGAGGCCTTCCGCTTTAAATGGAATCGCGCAAGGGCTCTAACTTATTGGTTTGTCGTGCTTCTTTTCGGAAAACCGGTTCCCACTTTTCCAGAAGCACTCTAGGAGCGGAGCCGTTCGAGGAGCTCGCCAAGGTCCTCGGCCCATTCGTCACCTTCGCCTTCTTCGTCGGCCGAGTCCTTCAATTCAGAATTGCGCAGGATGCGCTGGACGGCCTTGCGAGCCGCTGAGGCCAACTTTGCCGAATTGATGGCATCTTCATGCGTCTCGAGGGCCGCATGGATCGCCTTTGGAACGCGCGATGGGTCGGCGTCGCGGGCTGCGGCCACCAACTCTGCGGCTGCTAAAGCGAACGCCGCATCGGCTGCTTCGACATAGTCGTCGGGCTCGAGATCGGTGACCGTCGCTAAGGCGGCTTCGATCGTTGTCACACCGTCGGTCTCGAACCCCGCCAGCCAGTCGCTGACGTCATCGTACTGAAAAGCTGCGCTGGCCATGATATTCCTCTGCATGCATCCGCCAAAAGCCTGCTCGGCTGTCGTGCGTGTTCGAGCATGGTTCGCGTTGGGACGAGATAGGTCGATATGCGCCGCCGGGACAGACCGGTTGGGATCTCGCAATCGCGGGACGCGCAGGTATCTTGCGCGACGCGCCGCGTCAACACCGGTCGTGTGTATGACATGTCAGATGTGTCGAACGTGCCGCGGCTGTCAGTTTGGACGCTCGATCAGCCAAACATTGCCTTCGAGGCCTCGCGAGCGTCCTCGATGGTCCGAAGCCCGGTGACCGGGGCTGAAACAAGCGCGGCCATATTGCCGGGCTTATGCTGATTTCGCATCATCTGCATGTGAGCCTTGGGGATCTGCTGCCAGCTGTAGACCTCTGACATGCAGGGGTCGATGCGGCGCTCGACGACCAGACGATTGGCGAGGCTCGCCTGAAGCAGGTTGGCAAAGTGCGATCCCTGCAAGCGCTTCTGGTGCATCCACAGATAGCGAGCGTCGAGGGTCAGGTTGAACCCAGTGGTGCCGGCGCAAATAACGATCATGCCGCCGCGCTTCACGACGAATACCGAGACCGGTATCGTCGCTTCGCCAGGGTGTTCAAAGACGAAATCCACGTTGTTGCCCTTGCCCGTATGCTCCCAGATGGCGGCGCCGAACTTGCGGGCTTCTTTGAACCACTCAGCGTATTCAGGCGTGCCGACCTTGGGCATCTGCCCCCAACAGTTGAAGTCTTTACGGTTCAACACGCCCTTGGCGCCGAGCTGCCGGACGAAATCGATCTTGTCTTCGTCGGAGACAACGCCGATGGCGTTGGCACCGGTCGTTGCGCAAAGCTGCGTCGCCATAGACCCGATACCGCCTGATGCGCCCCAGACCAGAACGTTATGGCCGGGCCGTAAAACATGGGGGCGGTGGCCGAACAGCATCCGGTACGCGGTCGCGAGCACCAGGGTGTAACAGGCGCTCTCCTCCCAGGTGAGGTGCTTTGGCCGCTCCAATAGCTGGCGATCTTGCACGCGGCAGAACTGCGCGAACGAACCGTCGGGCGTCTCGTAGCCCCAAATTCGCTGCGATGGCGAAAACATCGGGTCGCCACCGTTGCATTCCTCGTCGTCGCCGTCGTCCTGGTTGCAATGGATGACGACTTCGTCGCCGACTTTCCAGCGCTTCACCTTCGACCCGACAGCCCAAACGATGCCCGACGCGTCGGAGCCGGCGACGTGGAAAGGCTGCTTGTGCCCGTCGAACGGGCTGATCGGCTTACCGAGGGCTGCCCAGACGCCGTTGTAGTTGACGCCGGCCGCCATCACCAGGACGAGCACTTCGTGGCTGTCGAGTTCCCAGGTCGGCACAACCTCAACCTGCATCGCGGTATCGGGATCGCCGTGGCGTTCTTTACGGATCGCCCACGCGTACATCTTCGAGGGAACATGCCCGAGCGGAGGGATCTCGCCGATCTCGTACAGATCTTTTGTTGCCTCGATAAGTGCAGGTGCAGCAAGGGTATCGGCTGATTTCACGGCGGGGCTCGGCATCGGCAGCGTCTCCAGGCCAGGGCAACTGTCGTCGTATCGCGCCACGATAGCGCAATCATTGCAAGTTGGAAATGCAGCCGAACCCGCACTGATCAGCGGATGCGGCGGTTCGGCGCGGCGGGCGTCTCTGGGGCGCGTCTCTCGGGCGCTTCTCTGGGGCGCTAGAGGCCTTCCGCTTTAAATTGGATCGCGGAAGGACTCTAACTTATTGGTTTATCGTGCTTCTTTTCAGAAATCCGGTTCCCACTTTTCCGGAAGCACTCTCCTAGGCCTTCTCGGGTTTGCCATCGGAGAGTGTGCCGCGGAGTTCGGCCCGGTTTTCCGCTCGCTCGAGCGTCGCCTCGTTCAGAACGGCGAGCAGCGGGGTCAGGCCCTCCTCGTCGACAAGGCGGAAGATTTCGACGTCGGCCTGGGCGTGCGGCGTCCAGCCGGCGATATCGAGCGCGCGCTGGGATTTCGACAACAGGCCATGGTTGCGAATGCGTTTACCGGGTTGGGAGGTGATCGGGACCTCGTCGGACGCGACGGTGCCGCCATTTCCGCCGCGATTCAGAACGCGATCAATCATGCCGCGCGGGGCGGAGACGGGTTGGGCGTCCTTCGACTGGTAGATCGACAGATCAGACAAGCTGTAGCGCTGTTCTTCACGGCCAAACTGCTGGAGTTCCTTGTCGGTCAACGCGCGCACCAGCTTGAGATCGTCGAACACGCCGGCGAGCTGGTTCATTGCGAGCGCCCGCAGCTCCTCCTTGCGACTATCCTCGCCGTCTTTCTTGGCGCTGTAGAGGTTTGGAATGACGAAATAACTTGATCCGTTGTGGTGTATGAAATGTTGCCTGACCCATTCTATATCGGCATCAGGGGCCCTCGCGATTGCCGTTTGAATGGCGGCCTCGATTTGCCGAACGACGGGGCCAGTCGCGAGATGCAGCCGCGCTTGCGTGTCTGCCAACGCGTCGCGCCGGACGGGGGCCGACGACGGCGGATCGAGCAGGGCCAACACGAACAGGCCGAGATCAATGCCGATGGTGGCGAGAAGCGCGATGACGTCGCGGCCGGTAATCGGCTCGCCGGTTGTCGTGGTGCTGGTTTTGCCAGTAAAGGCCCAGGTCACGGCGCTGTACATATACGAGCCCATGTTCGACCACAGGTTCTTGACGGCGTTGGCGACACCAGCCGGGCCTTCATTGAAGGCGGCCTCGCGCAGCACGATCGATGCTGGGACGGCTGCCTGTTCGGCTGCCTGCCTGAGGCGCTGGGCGAGCGTTGGATCGTAGCAGGCAAAACCGGGTTGGCCCGGCGGGACCGACACGCTGTCGGCCAACGCGCGCATTTCCGACGCCGTCGACTTGCCGAGTTCGTTCGATCGCTGGGCGATGGCGCGGGCGGAACCGCGAACTTGTGATGAAACCTGTTCGAACTTTTTCTGGCGCTCGTCCGCGGTCGTGCCCTCGATCGCGGCGCCAGCCTTCTTCAAAACTTCAAGTTCGGCGTTGACCGGGCTCAGCCACGAATTGGCGATCGTTTCGCGCAGAGAGGCGACGCTGTCGCGTGTCGAACGGCGGGCGTTGTACAACGGACCGCGACCGGCGCCCGACGACACGCCGCAGCTGCCGCCGCTCGCTTCTTCGCGCTGCATCTGGCTTTCCGACCACGATACAAAGCTGTCGACTTGGGCTTTGACGGCGTCGAGGCGAGCGGAGATCGAGCCGGTTGCCGTGCGGGCATCCTCTTGAAGCGCGCTCATCGAATTGCGGGTCGCTTCCTCGCCCGCGATCAGGCTCCACCAGAAGCCGTATCCGAAGCCGATCGACCATAGCGCGAGGAAAATATAGAGCGGCCACGTGACCAGCCGTTCAACCAAACCACGGCCTTTGCCAATGGCTTCGCGCAGCGATAGCCACATCAAGAATGTCAGTGCGATGGTGATGAAGACGACGAGCGAATGGTGGGAGACCGAGAAACCCTCGGAGACCTGGGTGCCCTTGGCGCTCGATTGGGAGGCGCCGACGATGAAGTCGTTCATGCCGCTCCAGGTGGCGAAGCCGGAGATGATGAGCAACATAACCGACGCGAGCGCTATGAGCGCGTTGCGCCCGAACAGGTAGTCGAATGTCCGGCCAATGTTCGACATTGCCGATCCGCGCGCTTCAGCCATGATGCCTCGACCCCATCTCAACCCTTGCGATCAGGGGAGCCTAGCAGGGGATGAGACGAAGGGGCAATCGAAGGCGAAACTTTCGGCTTCGTTGGTTCGACAGCTGTTGTGCCGAGGTTGTTCCGACAAGCGTGAACCCGGCTGATTATGTGCGCTACTTCGGTGCGCGTTTGGCGAGTATGCGCTGCAGCGTGCGGCGGTGCATGTTGAGGCGGCGCGCCGTCTCAGAGACGTTGCGGTTGCACAACTCATAGACCCGCTGAATGTGTTCCCAGCGAACGCGGTCGGCCGACATGGGGTTTTCCGGCGGCGGTGCCTTGCTGTCGGTCGGTGCCAACAGGCTGTCTGTGATGTCGTCGGCATCGGCGGGCTTGGCCAGATAATCGACCGCGCCGAGTTTCACGGCCGACACGGCCGTTGCGATGTTGCCGTAGCCGGTCAACACGATTGCTCGGGCGTCGGGGCGGACCTTGTTAAGCTCTGCGATGACGTCGAGGCCGTTGCCATCTTCAAGCCGCATGTCGACGACGGCGAAGGCTGGCGCTTTTTCGCGGATCAGGTCGATGCCTTCGCTGACGGAATGGGCGAAGCGGACCTCGAAGCCGCGCGTTTCCATCGCGCGAACCAGCCGCTGCAAAAACGCGCGGTCGTCGTCAACGCAGATGAGCGAACGGTCTTCCGGCAATTCGTCTTGCCGGAACGAAAGATCTTCGGTGGTCACAACGGGGGCTCCTCAAGCGGACAGTGTGACTGTAATGTGGCATGTTCGCACGCCAATGTCAGCCTGTTGCTTAGTTACGTGCCAACCGCCATCCTGGACGGTTAACGTTTAAGCTGTCTCCGGCGTGCGATTGGCGCCGGGCAAAAAGGTGCGGCCCTCGGCGGGGGCGTCGAACGCCGAGCGGGGCCAGATAATGCGGACCACAGCGCCTCGTTTGGGGGCTTCGCGATTGGCCAGTTGTACCGACGCGCCCGAACGTTCGAGCAACGTGTTGGCGATGAAGAACCCGAGGCCGAGGCCGTTGCTGTCGCGATCACCCATCCGGCCGCCGCTAATGCGGGTGGTGACGTAGGGTTCGCCAAGGGTGTCGATCAAGTCGACGGGGAAGCCTGGACCATCGTCCATCACGGCGATTTCGACGGTTTTTTCGTTCCACTCGGCGCGAATCTCGACCCGTTCAAGGGCGAAGTCGATGGCGTTTTCGATAATGTTGCCGAGGCCATAAATGACACCCGGGCTACGCAGTCCGACAGGTTCGCTGGACGCCATTGGGCTCACTGGCCCGCTCCCGCCTGGCCATTTCGGACCGGCGTGGATCGAAATCGCCGTGCCGTGGTTGCGGTAGGGGTTGGCTGCCTCGTCGATCATCTCGCGGACGGTGAGGTGGCCGTGCAGCGGGTCCTGCTCTGAGGGGCGGCGCGTCAGCTTCTGGAGAATTTCGCGGCAGCGAAGCGCTTGCGAGCGCAGCAGTTCGAGGTCTTCTTTTATGGCGCCCGATACCGTCGGGTCGCGCTCAAGTTCCTTTGCGACCAGGACAATGGTCGACAGCGGCGTGCCGAGTTCGTGGGCGGCGGCGGCGGCAAGGCCGTCGAGCGCGTGGAGTTTTTGCTCGCGGGCAAGAACCATATCGGTGGCAGCTAGTGCTGCCGACATCTGGCGGCTCTCCCGCGCCAAGCGCCAGGCGTACAGCGACATGAATAGGAGCGAGGCGGCGACGGCCGCCAGCATGCCGTTCTGGTAGAGCTGTGGTAGATCGAGCCGGAGACCGGGGTACCACGGTAGCGGGTAGTGTGTGGCGTGAAGGGCCAGTATCGCGAGCACGGTCATCGCACCGAGCAGCAACGTATGACGGGCTGGAAGCGAGCCGGCGGAGACGGTAACCGGCACGATGATCAGCATCGAGAATGGGTTCTGCATCCCCCCGGTCAGATACAACAGGGCTGACAACTGAGCGAGGTCGTAGGCCAGCATCACCGTCAGCCATCGGCTCGAGAGGCGGTGGCGCGCCGAAAAGCGCAGGGCAAGGAACACGTTCAGCCAAGCCGATATCGCGATAAATGCGAGACATGGGCCAAGAGGTAGCGGAAATTCGAACCAAAGGGCGACGACGGTTACGGTGATCAGCTGACCGAGGACCGCTATCCAGCGTAGGCGTACGGTGGTGACGAGCCGGAGGCGGCTATCGGTGCCAGCAGCGGTCGCGAATTTTTGGGCCTGCGGCTTCAAGGGACGGGTCTCCGGCGGTCGGCAGTCCTATATGACACGAGTTGAGATCATCATTCCAGGCGCGGTTCCATGTACGTCAAGCTGATCATTGTTTCGATTGTGAGTGTCATCGTCGGTGGGTTTCTCGCCGCGTCGATGCTGAGCCGCATTGGCGGTGTCGGCGGGGTGCCGTCTGGGGGCCCCGTTGCCGGTGCATCGGGGACGATTGCGACGACGGGTAAGGCGCTCATTGGCGGTCCGTTCACGCTCACCGATCATACGGGAAAACGCGTTACCGATAAGGACTTTCTCGGGCGCAACATGCTGGTGTTCTTCGGCTTTACCTATTGCCCCGATATCTGCCCGTCAGGTCTGGCCGTGCTGACAGCCGCGCTCGGCCAGCTCGGGTCTGCGGCGGACACCGTGACGCCGGTGTTTGTCACGATCGACCCGGAGCGGGATACGCCAGAAAAAATGGCCGAATACATCAAGAGTTTCCATCCCCGCTTGATCGGACTGACCGGGTCGAAAGAGGATATCGCGGCAGCAGTAAAGGCTTATCGGGTTTACGCCAAAAAGGTGCCCGACGAGCGCGATCCGAAGTCGTACACGATGGACCACAGTTCGATTGCCTATTTGATGGGGTCCGACGGGCAATTCCGGGCGTTTTTTCCGGACCTGACAAAGCCGGATCCATTGGCGGCCGAAATCCGCAAGGCGCTCGCCACTAAATCGTAATTCGTGTTGCGCGTCAGTTCAGTGGGAGGGTGCGGGTGGGCGGCCGACGCGTGTCAATGCGGCAGCCGTGACGCACCCAGCCGTAATGCCTGCGGTCAAGTCTACGGCCATCGTGACCCCGAACGTGATCAGCAGAACGGCTGCCGACGGGGCATGGCGCAACAGGCGGGCAAATTCGTCGCGTTCCACCATATTCCAACACACGACAACCAGCACAGCGGCGAGCGCGGCGAGTGGAATAAACCCTGCGAGCGGTGCGGCAATTACGATAAAGCCGAGCAGAAAGACGGAATGCAGCATTCCAGCAATCGGGGTCTGCGCCCCGGCGCGAATGTTGGTGGCCGTGCGCGCAATTGTGCCGGTTACGCTGATGCCACCAAAGAGGGCGGTTGCGACATTGGCAATGCCTTGGGCGACCAACTCCATGTTGTAGCGATGCTTGCGGCCCGTCATGCCGTCGGCAATCTGTGCCGACAGCAGGCTTTCAATGCCGCCAAGCAACGTGAATGACAGCGCCGTCGGGAGCAGTTGGACGACGCGCGACCAGGAAAGGTCTGGAATCTGCGGAAGCGGAATGCCACTCGGCAAGCCACCGAAACGCGTTGCTATCGTTTCAATTGGCAAATGCACAAGCGCGGAAACAACCGACGCAAGCGCTACGGCGATCAGCATGCCGGGCCAATCGGGTCGGAAACGACGTAGAGCGAATATCATCGCAATCGAAGCCAGGCCCACAGTAACGGCGGATATATTTGTAGACGGCAGTGCGCTGGCTAAAGCGATGAGCTTTGGAACAATGTCTCCAGGCTCCACGCCGGTCATGGTCAGCCCGGCAAGATCGCGCAGTTGGCTGGCAAATATCGTGACGGCTATCCCGCTCGTAAATCCAACAGCGACGGCATGGGGAATATATCTAATGACTGCGCCAAGCCCGGAAAGACCGAGCAGCGTCAGAAATAGGCCGGACAGCAAGACGGCGATCAAAAGTCCATCGACGCCAAATTGGGTAACGGTTGCGGCCACGAGAACGATAAAAGCCCCGGCCGGGCCACCGACCTGAAAACGGCTGCCACCAAGGGCCGAGACCAGAAAGCCGCCGATGATGGCGGCGTACAGGCCGCGCTCCGGCGACACCCCAGACGCGACCCCGATCGCCATCGAAAGCGGCAGAGCCACGATGGCGACCGTCAGTCCCGCGAGCGCATCCTTTCGGAAGGTGGAAAGCCGGTAACCTTCGGTGAAAACCGACAGTAACTTGGGCCAATAGACGTGCGCCGTCGATGAGCCGTCAGCCATTGTCGTTGTTCCGATCGTGTGGTGCGCTGGCAGGTCAGACTAGAAGTTCGAGATCTTTTTCATATGCCGGGCAACCGTAGCTCTCGCCCGAACTTCCGGCCGGCGGTTGGGGTCGCCGCCGTTCACCAGAGTTATCTGACGATGGCGGCTCGACCCTCAATCCCGGTGGTCCGGCATCAGGTCGGCTGGGCGGGTCAGCGCGATCGGGTGCAGGCCAAGCTTGTCCCGGATTGGGCGGGGTTATCTGCGCCAAGGCATCAGTGGAGGCGGTAACGATTGCGGCTATGGCCACTGCAACGGCGGCGATGCGCGGTTGGGCGGTGGCGGTTGGCCGGGCGGTGATAAGTGGCAAGGGCCAATTGAATTGTCGCGGCATGGAAAAGCGTCTCCTGATCGGACGCGCGCTCGGGCGCTCATGATCAGACCTTAACACCCATTTTGTCCGATGGCCCATTTTGCGGAATGTCGCGACGGGTACTGCCACGGGTACTGCCACGGGTACCATGACGGGTCGCCTTGGCGAATAAGCGCCCGTCTCTCCCACCGGGCGCTGCGACAGATCATCTGTCATGGTCGGCGGAAACCGGAGCTGGCTTCGTTCTTGCTATCCGGTTGCTTCAGATACCAATTGTTCACGATACGCGGAGGCAAGATGGCGACGAATACGCGGGCAACGTTCCGGGCAACCATCGCACGGCCCAATACACCTGACCACACACCAACGCCACGCGATGTCGAAGCGATGGCGGCCGTGCTGGAGGCCAAGCATGGCGCGCATGCGGCCGAAGTGGCTGACTTTTTCTCCAATTGGTACGACGACCGTGGAGATGCCGGTCGCAGCTGGGCGTGGGCTGGCGTGGCTGACACAGTCCGGATTCGCGAGCAGGAGCGGCTTGGTGAATCCAACATTTTTTGACGCACCGTCCCTAATTGGATCATCACGTTCATGTCCGCCGCACAATTGAAGGCTGACGGCGCGCTGGCTGGCTCTGCCATCGCGGGCGTTCCGGCGACCGAGGCACGCATCGACCGTGGCTTTGCACGTCGCGATGCCGTGTCAGCGTTCGCAATTCGCTGTGCGTCGGCGGCATTACTTTACATCACGCAGGTGGCGCTCGCCCGCTGGATGGGGGCTAACGAGTACGGTGTATATGTGTCGGTTTGGACCGCCATCATGATCGTCGGCGGTATGGCAACGCTTGGTCTCAACCTCGGCGTGATGCGTTTGGTTCCGGTGCATCAGGAGGGCGGCGACGCCGACGGGCTGCGCGGTCTCGTCGTCGGCAGCCGAGCAATGGCCGCTGGCCTCGGCCTCGTGGTGGCACTGGTCGGAAGCCTCGTGTTGTGGCTGATCCCGATGTCGGCCGACCATCACGCGGCTGCAGCAATCATGCTTGTGTGCCTGCCGTTCTATGCGATCTCCGACATGCAAGATGGCCTCGGCCGAGGCCATGGCTGGATCGCGCCTGGCTTGGTGCCGCCCTATATCTTTCGGCCGATTTTGCTCATCGCGGGCATGGCGGCGGCGTGGGTGACGGGGTTGGAGATGACGGCTTCGACCGCAGCGACCGTCATCGTTTGGGCCGTGGCGGCGGCGGCTGTGCTGCAAGCGGTGTGGCTGCATCGCCTGTTCACGGCGTCGCATGGAGCAGGACCACGACGGTATGCGCCTCGGGCGTGGATTGCGTCCTCGCTGCCGCTACTTGGCATAGCGGGCGCCGAATTGGCGCTTCAGAACACCGATGTGATGGTGTTGTCGCGGTATGCCATTCCAGCCGAGGTTGCGATGTATTTCGCAGCAGCCAAGACCATGGCGCTGATGATGTTCGTGCACTATGCGGTCGGCAGCGCGATGGCCAGCCGGTTTGCCGGGCTTCACGAACGAGCTGACGCGGCTGGCCTCCAGGCGGTTGTTCGCGATGCGGTGCGCTGGACGTTTTGGCCGTCTGTTGTGGTCGCGGTTGCTATTTTGGCCATCGGACGGCCGGTGTTGTCCCTATTCGGTCCCGGATTTGCCGATGGGTATCCGATCATGGCGATCTTGGTCGGCGGTTTTCTTGCGCGCTCGGCGATGGGACCGGCCGAGGTTTTGCTCAGCATGATGGGCAAGCAGCGCACATGTGCGGTGATCATGCTCGCGGGTGCTGCGGTCAGCCTTGGGCTCAACCTGCTGCTGGTGCCGACGTACGGCGTTACCGGAGCCGCCATCGCAACAGCCATCGCTCTGGCGACTGTCGGGTTGCTCAATGGATGGATTGTCGAGCGTCGGCTCGGGCTGCGGGTTGCCATCTGGCGCAACGCACGGTGAATCCGCCCCGCGAATCCGCCCCGCCGGTCGCGGAGTTTTGCGACGGTGCTCAGCGTTGACGCGCGAGGCTTGTTCCTAACCGGCAATGGCTCTAAAGCGTGCGGGCTCTAGAAGAGCGATTTGGTTCGTTCAGGACTGGTGCGCCGACGGATTGGCCAGTTGCAAAACAACACCCGCACTTCAAGTATACCGGCTCCATCTGGGACCCATGCGACGTGCGATACCTCTCGACCCGGGGACAGGCTCCCATACTCGGCTTTGACGACGTGTTGCTCGCAGGTCTTGCCCGCGACGGCGGTCTATATTTGCCCGAGAGCTGGCCGCACTTGAGCGCGGATACGATCGCAGGGTTCGCAGGGCGGCCGTTCCACGAGGTTGCTATCGAGGTGATCGCGCCATTCACCGGAGATACGATATCTCGCCCTGAGCTTTCGGCAATGGCGCGCAGCGCCTATGCGGGTTTCGGCCACCCGGCGACAACGCCGCTGGTGCAGATCGGTCCAAGCCGTTTCGTCCTCGAGCTGTTTCACGGCCCGACGCTGGCGTTCAAGGACGTCGCGATGCAGTTGCTCGCGCGCATGATGGACCACGTTCTCGAAAAGCGTGGTCAACGGGCAACGATCGTGGGCGCAACGTCGGGCGATACGGGAGGAGCGGCGATCGAGGCTTTCCGCGGCTCAAAACGGGTCGATGTCGTGATCCTGTTTCCCGACGGCCGGGTGTCGGACGTTCAGCGGCGCATGATGACGACGCCCACGGAGGGCAACGTTCACGCCGTGGCGATAAAGGGAACATTCGACGATTGTCAGGCGTTGGTGAAAGGCATGTTCAACGATCACGCCTTTCGCGACCGGGTCGGTTTGTCGGGCATCAACTCGATCAACTGGGGCCGAATCGTCGCGCAAATCACGTACTATTTTGTTGCCGCAGCCGCGCTTGGGGCTCCGAGCCGCGCGACGTCCTTCGCCGTGCCGACGGGCAACTTCGGCGACATTTTCGCTGGCTACGCCGCAAAGCGGATGGGCTTGCCGATCGAGCGGCTGGTGTTCGCATCCAACGCCAATGATATTCTTCCCCGCACGCTGGAAACTGGCGTCTACGAGACGCGTCCTGTGGCCCAAACCAGCGCGCCGTCGATGGACATCGGCGTCTCGTCGAACTTCGAGCGCTACCTGTTCGAAGCCTGCGACCGCGACGCTGACTTAGTGCGCGCGGCTATGGGCAGCCTTGTGCAATCTGGCCGTTTCGAGCTCGGCGCCGCGCATGCCCAGATGCTGGCAGACTTCGGCGCAACACGGGCGAGCGAGGCCGACATCGCTGGTGCCACGCGCCAGCTTCTCGACACGGCGCAATATCTCGTTTGCCCGCATACGGCGTGCGCATTCGGCCAGCCATCGTCGGCGTCGGCTCGGTCGTCCAACGTGTCCACGCCGGAAATCATATTGGCCACAGCCAGTCCGGCAAAATTCCCCGAGGCGCTCGAGGCTACCACCGGTCTGCGACCAGGCTTGCCGCCCCGGCTTTCGCGGTTGATGAGCGATCTAGAACGCTACGATCGCGTTGATAATGATCTTGCAGCTGTCGAACGTTATGTCGAAGCCTGTGCAGCGGCATCGCTTGCGAGCGGTGTTCACCCCAACACGATTTCGAGAAGTGGAACGGCATGAGCCTCGCGGACCTGTCCCAAGTTACGACGCTGGCCAACGGCGTGCGGGTCGTAACGGCCCACATGCCGCATGTGGCGACAACCTCGCTTGGTGTGTGGGTTGGCGTTGGCGCGCGACATGAGACGCTCGCGCAATCTGGGATTTCGCATCTTCTCGAACACATGGCGTTCAAAGGCACGACCGCCAGATCAGCGCGCCAGATCGCCGAGGAGATCGAGGCGGCCGGCGGCGAGATCAACGCGGCGACATCGCTGGAACAGACCGCCTACTACGCACGGATCCTGGGTGGAGACGAGCGGCTTGCGCTCGACATTCTGGCCGATATTCTGCTGAATTCGGCGTTCGACCCGAGCGAGCTCGAGCGCGAGCGCGACGTGATTTTGCAGGAGATCGCGGCGACGCAAGATAGTCCCGACGAGATCGCCTACGATCTCGTCCAAGATGCGGCTTTTCCCGGTCAAGCGCTCGGGCGTCCCATTCTCGGCACAAAGTCGAGCGTCCAGGCGGCAACCGCCGATGATCTCCGGGCGTTCCTTGCCCGTCATTATCGTCCGTCGGCGATGATCATATCGGCAGCAGGGGCCGCTCTCCATGCCGACATCGTACGCCACGCTAGAGCCCTATTCGGAGCGCTCCGTGAACCGGCTGTCGAGAGCGTTTCGAATGGCGATTCGGCTGCCCGCTATGTCGGCGGCGTGAGGTCGTCGCAAAAGTCGTTCGAGCAGAGCCACGTTCTGATCGGGTTCGAAGCGCCACCTTACGGCCGCCCCGACTCGTTCACGGCGCAGGTCTTGTCGGGATTATTAGGTGGGGGGATGTCATCGAGACTGTTCCAGGAGGTCCGCGAAAAGCGGGGGCTGTGCTACTCGATTTATTCGTCGGCCTGGGGCCTTGCGGATAGCGGTATGTTCCAGATCCACGCAGCGTCGGCCCCGTCATCGGTCCGCGAACTGGTCGATGTCGTCGCGGCCGAGCTGGCCGAACTCGCGGTAATCGGCCCGCAACATAACGAGGTCGACCGCGCCAAGGCCCAACTGAAAGCCGGGCTTCTGATGAGTTTGGAAAGCTCAGGCGCGCGTGCGGAGCAGATGGCGCGCCATCTGCTGGCGTATGGCCGGGTCCTGACGCCGACGGAGCTTGTCACTTCCGTCGATGCCGTGGACAGCGACCGCGTCCGCGACCTTGCTCGCGATATGATCGGGCGGCCACCATCGACGGTGATTGTGGGGTCGGGCAAAAAGAGTTCGGCGGATGCCGCAGCGGCACACGCTGTCGTCACCGGACTTTCGAACCGACCGGCGGCTGATGTGAGCACGGCGACCAGAATATGATTGCTCGGTCGCGCTGAAGAGGATTGGCCGCAGACATGGTATTCCTTCTCGGCACGATCGTGACTGAAGATTACGCGGTGCGTGCGGCGTCGGTGGCACTCCGCCCACTGGCGATAGCGGACTACCCGGCCTGGGCCCGGTTGCGCGGATCAAGCCGGGACGCGTTGGTCCCGTTCGAGCCGAAGTGGGGCGAGCACGAACTCTCGCGCGCCGCGTTCCGCCTGAGGGTCAAAACACACCAGCGGGACGCTGCCGAAGATCTTGGCTACGCGTTCGGCATTTTCCTTTCTCCCGACCACGAGCTGACGGGTGGGATTTCGCTGTCAGGCGTTCGACGCGGCGTTACGCAGTCGGCGGAACTCGGCTATTGGATGGGTACGAAATTTACCGGCGCTGGTCTGATGACCGAGGCGGTCGGAGCCATTGTGCGGTATGCTTTTGGCCAGCTCAAACTGCATCGCATCGAAGCGGCGACCTTGCCGCATAATGCTGCGTCCATCCGTGTGCTCGAAAACAATGGCTTCCAGCGTGAAGGGCTCGCCCGCAGCTATCTCGAGATCGATGGCGTTTGGCGCGACCACATCCGCTTTGGTTTGATCGAAAGCGACATCCAGGTGATGACGACGTCTCATTTCGCTAGCGGCCGGAGTTAGCGAAATGGCGGTTTCTAGAGATCAAAAAACGAGGCGTAACCGGTCGATCGACTTCGGTCGATGGCTAGCTGCCTGCGTTTCCCAGATGCTGAGTGCGGTGCTTACACCGGCGATTACGCGTACGGTCATGTTGGCGATCACGCTGGCAATCGCTTGCGCTTTGGCGACACCGGCGCACGGTCTCAAAGCAATCTCAGTCGCACCCGACCAAGACCGCATCGAAGTCACGTCGCTTGGCGAACTGCTCGACAACCGTGGCGACAGCCTGCAGATCGAAACGGCTGCGGACGCTGGCATCGTTGCTGGCCGTATGACCGTGCGGGCCAGTGTGCCTGGAAGCAATCCGACGTGGCTTGCCTTCGCGCTGAGCAACCCGACCGACAAACCGATCGAACGCTGGCTGACGGCAGAGCGTTACACGATGTTCGGATCTGGCGCGGTGTGGCCTGATCTCGACGCGCGGCGCGTCGAGGCGCTGACGCCGTCTCTCGGTTTCGTGCCCGAACGGATCAAGAGCGATCGGGCCGACATCTTCCGCCTGACCGTCGAGCCCGGTCAGACCATCACCTATGTCGCCGAATTGACGGGCCAGCGGTTCGCGCGGGTCTATTTGTGGAAGCCGCTCGATTATGAATTCAAGGCGCGCGACCGCCAGCTGTTCAATGGCGTGCTTCTGGGCCTGACCGGCTTGCTGGCGATCTTCCTTACCGCTGTGTTCGCCGCCAACCACAAGGCCATTTTTCCAAGTGCGGCGCTCGTCGCGTGGTGTGTCCTGGCGTTTCTGACGGTCGACTTTGGCTTTTTTCACAAACTTTTCCAGCTCAAGGTCGACGACTACGCCGTCTATCGCGCGGCGACCGAGGCAGCGGTTGCTGGATCGCTTTTGATCTTCCTCAACACGTTTCTCCGGCTTCACCGGGCGCCGAGCCTCGTTCGTATGCTGCTTGGATTGTGGGTCGCGGGTCAACTCGCGCTGATCGCCGTCGCGGTGATCGACCCGCGTCTCGCATCGACCTTCGCTCGGGTCTCGTTTGTCGCGGTCGGCGGGATCGGCGCGCTAGCTGTCAGCATACTTGCCCTGCGCGGGGAGGACCGCGCTCTGTCCCTGGTGCCGACCTGGATGCTGCTCCTGGTCTGGGTGCTGGCCGCGAGCATGATCCTGACCGGCCGCCTATCGACCGAGATCGCGGCTTCCGGGCTGATCGCCGGGCTGGTTCTGATCGTGGTTCTGATCGGGTTCACCGTGACCCAGTTCGCGTTTCGATCGCTGGAGCCGGCCTACACCACAGGGCTCGGATCAAACGACCAGCAAATGTCCGCGCTCGCCATCGAGGCGTCTGGTGCGGGGCTTTTCGAGTGGGGCGTGGCGCGTAACGAGGTGAAGCTGTCGCCAATGGTCGACAACGTGCTGGGCCTCGCGGCTGGGACCCTTTCGACGAAGGTGCCTGAGTTTTTGAAATACGTGCACGAGGCTGACCGGGAGCGTCTGCGGCTTGCGTTGGGCGCCGTCCAAGGCAAGCAGGGAGGCGCCCTGTCGTCGGAGTTCCGGCTCCGCCATGCCGACAACAGCACGCGCTGGTTCGAGGTCGAGGCGGCCGGGCTGCCCGGAGCCGATCCACGGGCGAACCGGTTCGTCGGCTTGGTTCGCGACATCACGGAGACCAAGCGCGCGCATGAGCGGCTGATCCACAATGCCGTGTATTGTAGCCTGACCGGCATCCCCAACCGCGCGCTGTTCCTCGATCGCTTGAGGCACGCGATGGAGCGCGCCCGTACCGATGAGCGGCTGCGTCCCGCCGTTGTGTTGATCGATCTCGACCGTTTCAAGTCGGTCAACTCGCTCCACGGCATGCCGCTGGGTGACAGCCTGCTGCTGACGATCGCGCGCCGGTTAGAACACCATGTGTCGCGCAAGGACATGCTGGCGCGCATCGGGAGCGACAAGTTCGCGATTTTGTTCGAGGATGAACGGCAACCGCAGGAGTTCGCGCGAGAGGCCGAGCAGATTCGCCGCGCGATCCGCGCGCCGATCCGGATCAATGCCCAAGATATTGTGGTTACGGGGTCGCTCGGCATCGCGATCTTCGACGGCACGGAGGATGGCGACGCCGGCCTCCTCGAGGCCGCAGAGATCGCCGTGTCGCGGGCCAAGCAAGCCGGCGTCGACCGGATCGAGATTTTCCGGCCAGATATGCGCGGTACGCCACCGCCGGGTGCCAAGCTCGCAATGGACATCGAGCGTGCGCTGGAAAAGGGCCAGATCAAGCTTCTTTACCAGCCGATCATTTATCTGCCGACCGAGGAGCTTGCCGGGTTCGAGGCGAGCGTGCGGCTCGATCACCCGGAACTCGGGTCGATCGATCCAACGGCTGTGGACCTGTCGGCTGGCGACTTGGTCAACCGCATTTGGACGCAAATGCTGAACCGCGCGGCAAAGGATGCCGCCCGCTGGCAAGCCGAACTTCCGCGCACGGAGCGGCCGCTGTTCGTTAGTTTCAACGTCGGTCATCAGGGCTTGTTCAAACCGGAACTCGGCCGCGAGGTCCGGCGCATCCTCGACCACGGCGTGTTGCCCAAGGGATCGCTACGGCTTGAGATTGCCGAAGCATTGGTAATGGATAATCCCGAGCAGTCCTCACAGATACTCGAGATGCTCGATGGGGTAGGGACGGAGCTGACGCTCGACGGCTTCGGCGCGGGGTATACCGGCCTCGCCTACCTGTCTCAGATGCCGTTCGATACCGTCAAGCTCGACCGCGATCTGGTGCAGGCGGCCGGAGGCGGTGAGACTGCGGTCGCGCCAGCGGTGCGCTCGCTCGTCGCGTTGTCGCTCGAGCTTGGCAAGAAAGTCGTTGCTGACGGCGTCGAAGACCCCGAGGCGGTCGCCTTCCTGCGCGGCATCGGCTGCGTCTTTGCGCAAGGGTTTTATTACGGCGATCCCATGCCGGATAAGGACGTGCATCAGTTGCTCAAGCTTGTTCGCAAGGCTGAGCGCAATCTCGAGCCCAACGGCCTTTTCCGCCGCAGCCGGCGGAAAGCCAAACGAACAGGTCAAGAGCAGGCATCGCCCGCCGCTGTAGCTGCCGCCGCGCTGAGCGTCGCTCTTGGCGGCGGCAGCTACAGCGGCGGGCGATGCCTGCTCTTGACCTGTTCGTTTGGCTTTCCGCCGGCTGCGGCGGAAAAGGCCGTTGGGCTCGAGAT